>JANJXF010000102.1 GCA_024709165.1 Thiobacillus sp.
TGTTCCGGCGGTGCGTGCCGTGCACACCGAACCCTCGCGCACCGCCAGGGTGAAGGCTTTGCCGGTGCACAGCGCGAAGCCGGCGACACCCGCGCAACCGCGAAAGCTCGCGGCCGCAGGCGGCAATGACGAATGGGAAACGTTTTGATGGGAAGGCAGCAGGGGCGTGGCCGTGAGGATCTGAGCACGGATACACGCATGTCGGACACACGAGGAGAAAGAGTTAAAGAGCGATGAAAACATTTATCAACAATCTGAAATTGCGGCACAAGTTTGCCGTCATCGGCGGTCTCGCCCTGATGATGGTGGCGGTGCCCGCTTGGCTGGCAATCAAGGCATCGCTCGACACCCTGAGCACGGTTCGCGCGGAGGCCGCCGGTCTCGCACCGGTCGGCGCAGTGCTCGAATTGATCCGCAACACCCAGCAGCATCGCGGCCAGTCGGCACAGGTGCTCGCTGGCAACGATGCTGCTACGGCGGCGCGCCAAGACAGGCAGGCCGGAGTCGGGGCGGCGCTGTCGCAGGCGCGGGAGGCCATCGCGGCGCTGTCGTTGCCGCCGCTGGCGGAGCAACTGGCAACGATCGAGCGGAACTGGTCGCCGCTGGCCGCCGCGGTCGGCAGCAAGTCGCTGGATGAGGCACAGAGTTTTGCCCAGCACACCGAACTGATCGCCAGGCAATTCGGCGTGCTGGAAGACATCGTCCATTCCTCGAAGCTTGCGCTTGATTCCAACGTCGGCACCTACTATCTGGTTGCCTCGGTTATCGGGCATCTTCCCAGACTGACCGAGAGTCTCGGCCAGATGCGCGCACAGGGCACGGCGGTGCTGGTCAAGGGTGTCATGAGTCCGGAAGAGTTCTCGGCGCTTTCGGCGGGCCATGCAACCGCGCAGCTGCATCTTCGCAACCTACGCACCGACATGGCCGAGGTGATGAACGCGGAGCCTGCGCTGCGAAACACCTTGGCGGCGCGTTTCGAGGCCGCGGCCGCCGAGGCGGAAAGTGCGCTCAAGCTTGGTGACGAGAGAATCATGCAGGCCGACAGCCCCGATCTGCCGAGCGCGGAGTATTTCTCCGCCATGACCGGCGCAATCGATGCGCAGTTTGCTCTGACCCGTCTCGCCTTCGAGGGCCTGCATGCCACCCTGGCCGACCGTGTGGCGGCCGCGCAGCGCGCACTGTGGAGCATGGTCGCCGGCATTGCCGTCCTGGGTGCGATTGCACTGTGGTTCATGGCGCTGACGGCGCGCACCACGACGCAGTCGATCGGCGCCGCCGTGCGGGTCGCTGAACGTGTGGCCGCCGGCGATCTCGGCTCGCAGATCGAGGTGACCGGCACCGACGAAGCCGGGCAGCTGCTTGCCGCGCTGAAGGCGATGAATACGAGCCTGGTGGACATTGTCAGCACGGTGCGCCAGAGCAGCGATTCGATAGCCACGGGCAGTGCGCAGATCGCTGCCGGCAACGCCGACCTGTCGGGTCGCACCGAATCGCAGGCTTCCAGCCTGGAAGAAACCGCCAGTTCGATGGAAGAGCTGACCAGCACGGTGAAACAGAATGCCGAGCACGCGCACCAGGCGAGCCGGCTGGTGCAGTCGACCGTCGAAATCGCTTCCAACGGCGGCGAGGTGGCGAAGCAGGTAGTCGACACCATGGCCTCGATCAAGGGCAGTTCGCGGAAGATCGCCGACATCATCGGCGTCATCGATGGCATTGCCTTCCAGACCAACATTCTCGCCCTCAATGCTGCCGTCGAGGCGGCGCGTGCCGGCGAACAGGGGCGCGGCTTTGCCGTCGTCGCCTCCGAAGTGCGCCATCTCGCGCAGCGCAGCGCGAGCGCGGCGAAGGAGATCAAGGTGCTGATCGAGGAGTCGGTCGAACAGATCGATGCGGGCGGCAAGCTGGTCGACGAGACCGGCGAGGCAATGGACGACATCGTCACCTCGGTGCAACTGGTGGCCGAGATCGTCAACGGCATTTCCGAGGCGAGCCGCGAGCAGAGCGCCGGCATCGAGCAGGTCAACCAGGCGGTGGGGCAGATGGACGAGATCACCCAGCAGAATGCCGCACTGGTCGAGGAAGCGGCGGCGGCGTCCGAGAGTCTTCAGGAGCAGGCAGCCAGCCTCAGCGAGGCGGTGGCTGTGTTCAAACTGTCGATGGCAGCCGAGGGCGGTCCTGCCAGTACACCTGCACGGTCTCGACCGGTTCTGGCGACACTCCCGGCGCACCGGACCGCCCGGATTGCGCCTGCCGGCACGACGATGGAACACCCGAAGAAACTGGCGACCGCTGGCGGCGGCAACGACGCCTGGGAAGAGTTCTGATCCCGGATCGACCAGTCACGGCGTGGGCCGGCGCTACGGCGCTCCACCCACCGTTCCGGCACCCCGTGCGTCCGCGCGCATTTTCGGAGTGCACACCCTACAGTTGCCGCACCGCCAACCGATATTCCAGAAACAAGCGGACTGCGCCCCGACCGGCATTGCCCGCGGCCGCGGGCTGGATGCAGGGACAAGGTCGGTTGAAAAAATCGTTTGATTGACGGAAAACAGGCGCCAGGTGCCGGTCTGACGCCGATTGTGAAATCGATACATCGAAGGGGAGAAGGCGATGCGCTTCATCAACGATCTGGGGATTGCGAAAAAAATGTGGCTGATGGTGGGCCTCGTTCTCGCGATCATGGCGGCGGGCACATTGATGCGGTTGGTTCAGGAAAGGGTGGCCATCGAGGCCGAGAAAAAAATGGCGACCAAGCACGTCGTCGAGACCGCACAGGGCATCGTCGCGTATTTCGCGGCGCAGGAGCAGGCCGGGCAGATGGACCGGGCCGCCGCACAGGCGGCTGCGGTGGCGGCGTTGCGCGTGCTGCGCTACGAGGGGCAGGAGTACTTCTGGGTCAACGACATGCATCCCCGCATGGTGATGCACCCGACCAAGCCCGAACTGGACGGCAAGGATCTGTCGGACAACAAGGACCCGAACGGCAAGCGCCTGTTCGTCGAGTTCGTCGACACGGTTAAGAAGCAAGGCGCCGGTTACGTCGACTACATGTGGCCGAAGCCCGGTTCGGACAAGCCGGTGCCGAAGCTGTCCTACGTCAGCGGGTTTGCGCCGTGGGGCTGGGTGATCGGTTCCGGAATCTACATGGATGACGTCGCGGCCCAGTTCTGGGCAAGTCTGTGGAAGCTGGCCGGTCTCGGCGTCGGTGTTCTGCTGTTGCTGGGTGTCCTGGTCAACTGGCTCATCGGTGCCATCACGCGCCCGATCGCACACGCCGTTGAAGTCGCGAACCGCGTCGCAGGCGGCGACATCAGCGCACCGATCGAGACCGGCGCAAACGACGAAGCCGGTCAACTGCTCACCGCGCTGAGTGTCATGCAGGACCGGCTCGCCTCGACGCTGACGCGGATCAAGGAGACCTCCAGCATCGTCAGCACGGCGTCGCACGAGATCGCCGCAGGCAACGCTGACCTGTCGGCGCGTACCGAATCGCAGGCCTCCAGCCTGGAACAGACCGCCAGTTCGATGGAAGAGCTGACCAGCACGGTGAAGCAGAATGCCGAGAACGCCCGCCAGGCCAACCAGCTGGTGGGGGCCGCGGTCGATACGGCGGTGAAGGGGGGGCATGTGGTGGAAGGGGTCGTCGACACCATGGCCTCCATCAAGGACAGCTCGAGGAAGATCGCCGACATCATCGGCGTCATCGACGGCATTGCCTTCCAGACCAACATCCTTGCCCTGAACGCTGCGGTGGAAGCCGCGCGCGCGGGCGAGCAGGGCCGCGGCTTTGCTGTCGTTGCCTCCGAAGTGAGGAACCTTGCCCAGCGCAGCGCCATGGCCGCGAAAGAGATCAAGGCCCTGATCGAGGATTCCGTCGACAAGGTCGAAGCCGGCGGCAAGCTGGTTGACGAAGCCGGGCGG
>JANJXF010000201.1 GCA_024709165.1 Thiobacillus sp.
ACATCTTTCGGCTGCAACTACCGGCTAGACATTGCTATTGTCTCAAAGCAAATCAGCAAAGAGCCTATTCGCTTGGGCGGAGTCGAGATCGAGTGGGAGCACCAGTTTGATGGCCGAAAGGCACTCATTGGTAAGTCCCAAGCGTTTCCCCTGATATCTATAGACATATCGGGAATGACGCTAGAGGAAATCACTCCAAAATGGGCTGATGCCGCTCTGACTGCCACAGCGTACTCCAGTGACACAGGCCAACGCAAAACTTACGTCTATCTGCATGACCTACTGTACCCATTGTATTTGCAGCTTCCTAGCGGATTGGTCAAGGAAACACGCCACCAGTTCGTTGTGTTTGCACCAGACAAGGATCTAACGCGTCTAGAGAAATGGGCAAAGAAGCTACAAGACCTGGTAGGGCTACCAAAGTCGGCAATGGCCGTATCCATTGTCAATGCAAAGAGCGAGCAATCAAGAAAGATGCTTGAGAATGCAGGACAGGTTGTTGGGCATGATTGGCGGAGTATCAATAGCCAGCAGTGTTTGAGGCTGACCGTTGAGCGGCCAAGCCCTGTCGATGTTGCCTCCCATATGTTCCATCTGTGCTTGGCAAACTTGTTTTTGTCGCACTCGAATAGCTTAGTAGGCTACAAGTACATGACCGGCATTCTCAACGAAGACCCGACTGAGGACATTTGGCAACATCCAAAGTGGAATCCCGAGACCAAGCGAGCCGATTACTATCGGATACTACCCAAGCGGTTAGCCGAACCCCGGTCGCGTATCCTTGATGTTCTGCACTCGCTTGGACAGACGGTAGAATCTTCGTAGGGCAGACCTTCATAGTGCTCACACTGAAAGGCAGTTTTTAGCCGGATGCACGCATACGGCCATGAAGAGCCGTTCGACCGCAAAGTTTATCGGGCCGCTAAAGACTGATTGTGGGAATTCTGCCGTTATACCCTGTTTGGTGCAGTTGCCCTGAGCAGACATTGCGTACGCTCCACACTCGACATCAACTGAACGCAACCGCACTCCACCACCACTATTCGATGACCACATAGAACGGCTCGCTTTTTCCAAGGAGGACGTCGTCGGTTTTGCGAATCAGGAACGCCTCCACCATGTGAACCCCACGGTATGACAACTGCTCCCAGCGTACCCCCGGACCATCCGATCGGTAGTAGTCGCCGCGAAGTGCATTGGCACGACGTGCGACTTCGTCCGTGTTCGTCACACGCCATTCGACCTTGTAGGTATCCGGGAACGGAAGCCCCTGATTGTTGCTGGCGTTGAAACGCAC
>JANJXF010000111.1 GCA_024709165.1 Thiobacillus sp.
CTCGTTTTCGAGGGGCAATTGCATCTCCTCGGCAATGCGCGCATAGAAGTCCGGCGCGCCGCCGAACAGCTTCGGCTCTGGCACGCCGATCAGCACTGCCTCGGCGCCGCTTGCGCGGATGGTGTGGATGAGCAGGCGCAGGTTGTTCTCGGTGGCGGTCGCGGACTGCTGCCGCAGCATGTCGTTGCCGCCCAGGCACAGCAGCACCAGGCGTGGTTTGTGCGTTTCCAGCACCTCGGGCAGGCGTTCGAGTGCGGAGGCGGTAGTGTCGCCAGGCACGCCGGCGTTGATCACCGTGCGCCCCGTCAGTGCGGCAAGTACCGTCGGATACGCGGTGTCGGGACTGGTGCCGGTGCCGTGGGTGAGACTGTCGCCGAAGGCGACGATGACATCCTGCGGTCCGAGCTTCGGCAGCGTCGGTGCGCGGTCGCACGCGGCAAGAAGAACGAGAACACAGAGCGCAACGACGAATCGCTGCACTGCCGCCATTTCAGTTGCCGGCGACCGTCATGTGGTCGACAAGGATCGAACCGACGTGCTTGGAACCACGGCGTTCGACGTCGCGGCCGATGGCGACGATGCCCTGGAACATGTCCGTGAGGTTGCCGGCGATGGTTATTTCCTCGACCGGATACTGGATCTCGCCGTTCTCGACCCAGAAGCCGGCGGCCCCGCGCGAGTAGTCGCCGGTGACCATGTTGGCACCCTGGCCGAGCAGTTCGGTGACCAGCAGGCCGGTACCCATCTTCTTCAGCAGGCCGTCGAGATCCAGTTCACCGGGTGTGACGACCAGGGTGTGACTGCCTCCCGCGTTTCCGGTCGTCGCCATGCCGAGCTTGCGCGCCGAGTAGGTCGAGAGGAAATAGCCCTGGACCACGCCGTCCTTGACGACGTCGCGTTCGAGACAGGCGACGCCTTCGTTGTCGAAGGGCGCACTGCCGATCCCGCCGCGGACGAAGGGCAGTTCGCGGATCGTCACCAGCGGAGCGAATACCTGCCGCCCGAGGCTGTCGAGGAGGAACGAGGACTTGCGGTAGAGATTGCCACCGGACACCGCGGCGACGAAGTTGCCGACGAGACCGGTGGCGATCGGCGCTTCGAACACGACCGGGCAGGTCCGCGTGTCGAGCTTTCTGCCGTTCAGGCGTCGCACTGTGCGTTGCCCGGCAACACGGCCGACGTGCTCGGGCGATTCGAGGTCGTGCGCGTTGCGTGCGCTGGTGTACCAGTAGTCGCGCTGCATGGCGCCCTTCTCCTCGCCGATGACGGCGACCGAGATGCCGTGGCGTGAGCCGGCATAGCCGTCGCAGAAGCCGAGACTGTTGGCGTAGATGAAGTGCGAGGCGTGGGTGTTGACGCTCGCGCCTTCGGAGTTGGTGAGCCGCGCGTCGACCCCCAGTGCGGCCGCCTCGCAGGCCTGCGCGCGCTCGGCAGCCTCCTCGACGGAAAGCGCCCAGGGGTGGTACAGGTCGAGATCGGGTGGATGCTTCGCCAGACGGTCGGCGTCGGGCAGGCCGGCGGCTTCGTCTTCCGCAGTGTAGCGGGCGATCGTCAGCGCCTTGTCGACCGCGCTTTTCAGCGCCGCTTCCGACAGATCCGAGGTCGAGGCATGGCCACGGCGCTGCCCGAGATAAACGGTGACGCCGGCACCCTTGTCCTTGTTGTACTCGATGGTTTCGATCTCGCCCTGGCGCACGCTCACGTTCTGCCCGATGCCTTCGGAAATCTCGGTGTCGGCGGCGCTGGCTCCATGCTTCATGGCCTGCTCGACCGCCATGCGCGCGAGCGCGGCGAGTTGGTCGCGGGTGTAGCTGAACTGGGAACGTGACATGGTGAAATTTACAAAGAGAGGGGTGGGCGCGATACGCTTTGATTTGGCTGTCACTACAATAAGGATGATAACAGCAACCGAAAGCCTCCCCGTGCGCCTGATCGACCCCGATGCCGAATCCGCATTCAACCCTGATGACGTCTACGACGGCCCCAGCAAGAGCCAGAAGAAACGCGAGGTCGAGGCGTTACAGGATCTAGGCACCGAACTGGTGAAGCTGCCGGACGCGCAATTCAGGCGCATCGAATTGCCCGAGGAACTGCGCGCGGCGGTGGCCGAGTGCCGCAGGATCACTCAGAACAGCGCACTCAGGCGCCAGCGGCAGTACATCGGCAAGCTCATGCGCAGTATCGATCCTGCACCGATCCAGGCGCAACTCGACGCCTTCAGAGGTGTGTCGGCGGCGGAGAATGCGAAGCTGCACCAGGCCGAGAAATGGCGCGAGAAGCTCATCGCCGACAACGAGGCGCTGACACGTTTTCTCGACACGTATCCGCATGTCGATGTGACGCATCTGCGCCATCTGATCCGCAATGCGCGCGACGAGGCCGCGCGCGACAAACCGCCGAAGGCGTTCCGCGAGCTGTATCGGGCGATCCGCGAGGCGATGCAGCACAATGCGGAGTGAGTGGCGAAACCGGGGCGAGGGGATTTCTTCGCGAACCTTCGCGTCCTTCGCGAACAAGGATTGCTGAACGGGAGGCGCCACATGTGGGCACGTATCGTAAAAATCGCGTTGAGCCTGCCTTTTCTCATTGCGGCCGGCGTATTCGCCGCCTATGTCGCAGCCGGTTTTTTGCTGGTCGATCCGCTGGCGCAGAAGCTGCTGCCGTGGGTCGGCGAGAACAGGCTTGCCAGCCGACTGAGTGCGCAGCAGGTCACGTTCAACCCGTTCACCCTGGAAGCGACGGTCGACGGCCTCAAGCTCGCCGAGCCTGACGGCAAGCCGCTCGCCAGCTTCGAACGCCTTTACGTCAATCTCGATACCGGCGGGCTTTTCCGCTGGGCCTGGCGCATTCGCGACATTCAGCTCGACGCCCCGCATGCGGTGCTGGAAGTGCGCCGCGGCGGCATCCTCAACTGGAAGGCGCTGATCGACAAGCTCAACGAGGACAAGGAGCCGCCTTCGGACACCATCCCGCGGCTGCTGATCGACCACATCCGCATCGACAGGGGCAATATCGAATACACCGACGCCAACCGTCCGGGCGAGCCGTTCAAGGCCGCACTCGCGCCGCTGGGCATCGAACTTGACGGGCTTTCCACCCTGCCGGAGGATCGCGGTGATTATCTGATCGCGGCCAGGTTGCCCGAGCAGGGCGGCACGCTCCGATGGAAGGGCGATGTCGGCCTGAATCCGGTGGTGTCGTCCGGCAGCGTGCAGCTCGAAGGCGTGCGCCTTGCCAATCTGGTGCGCGTGATCAAGAAGGCCGAACTGCCGTTCATGCCGAGCGCGGGCGAGATCCACGCTGCGTGGACCTACAACGCCGCCGTGGTCAAGGACAAGCCGCAGGCGGTGGTGAGCGGCATCCGCTTTGCGCTTGACGGGCTTGCCGGGACGCTCGCTGGCGGCGAAGGGCGCGTGGCGATGAAGCGTCTGGAAGTGAGTGCGCCGCGGCTCGATTTCTCCATGCCCTCCGGCCCACAGGTGACATTCAGGACGCTCGGATTGGCGCTGCGCGAGGCTGCGCTGACACGTGGCGAGACGCCGCTGATGCGCCTGGACCAGGCAGAGGTGGCGGGTGTCGATTTCGACCTCGCACAGCGCAGCGCGCACGTGGCCAGGGTGACGGTCGACGGCGCCGAGCTGCACGCTGCCCGTGACGAACAGGGACGTATCGACTGGCAGCAGATCTTGCCGGCGCCGGCGGCCGGCCCGGCGCCTGCGGAGGTCGGGGCGCCATTCCGCTTCGATATTGCCGAAGTGCGGTTTGCCGACTGGAAAGCGCATTTCGTCGACCGCAGTTTCCGTCATCCGCTGAGTGTCGACATCGCCGATTTCGATCTCGCGCTGGCGCTGTCCAATCGCGAAGGTCCGCTCAGGCTCGCGGGAATCGAAAGCGAAATCGGGCCGTTCACGGTAACGTCAAAGCTGACGGCGGAGCCGGCGGCGACGCTTGCGCGGGTGAAAATCGAAGGCGGCGAAGTCGACCTTGCCGGGCAGGCGGTCAGCGTGCAGGGTATCGCGCTTTCCGGCCTGCGCACGCGCGTGGTGCAAACGCCTGGGCAGCCGCTCAACTGGCAGGCGATGCTGGCGTCGCGTCTGCCATCGGCACCGGTGGCTGCCCAACCAGCCACCCCAGCGCCACCCTGGAAACTCGCGCTGGCGCGGCTGGTGCTGGAAGACGCCGCGGTGGAGGTGGAAGAC
>JANJXF010000003.1 GCA_024709165.1 Thiobacillus sp.
GCTCACGCGCCAGCCTTTGTCGCGCCTCCTTGCAGGCCCCGGCCTGCGGCGTCGTTGCTTCGCGGCAGGCACGCGATCAGACGCACCATCGGGCGCGTCCAACTGCGGTTTCTAGGTTGAATCCAAATTGTCCATTGGGCAGCAAACGTGGTGTATGGACTGGTTTTCTCCCTCTCCCGCAAGCGGGAGAGGGCCGGGGTGAGGGCGTATCCACTGGCAACCCGTTGGCCCAGTCCGTTTCCCCAACCCCAACCCCTCCCCCGCCTGCGGGAGAGGGGCTAATGGACCGTCGGTTGGTGACCTCCAAAAGAGACGCTTTCCGGCAACCGCAGGCCACCGGAAAGTACTGAGCGTTCAGCGTCGGCGGCGGATGCGCCAGGCCAGTACGAACAGCCCCAGTCCCATCAGCGCGGCGGAGCTGGCTTCCGGCACCGCCGAGACGCGCACGTTGTCTAGACCCCAGCTCTCGTCGGCGAGCCCCTGCAAGCCATGGCCGGTGAAATTCAGGGTGAGCAGGTCGCTGTTGCTCGCGAACGCAAAGCTCAGGCGATAGACCGAGTCCATCACCTGGGAGGTCTGCTGAATTCCGTCGTAGAACTTGAATCCCAGCGAATAGGTTTCGGACGCACCCGTGTGGTAGGGGTTGAGCGGCAGTGGGCCGTAACTTTGGCCGGCCGGGTTGCCGTTGGAGAAGGTTTCGTCCAGCAGCACGGTTCCGTCGCCGAGCGAAACCTTGAAGGCGTCGTTGCCGTAGTCGAATGCCGTTCCGGATGAACTGCCGTCCCATGAGCGGATGAGGTAGAGATCGAATTCCAGCGCCAGGCTCTTGTGCGCAGACAGACCCGACAGTGTCAGCGAGACGGTTTCGTTACCGAATTCGCCGAGAAACGTCCGCGCACCGAAAGGATAGGGTGTCGGCGTGTCCATGCGGATTGCGTGAGACCACTCGGCGCCCACCGCGGACTGGAAGTCATGCTCATAGAGCACGAGAGCGTGGGCGGATGCGGCAGGCCACAACAATGCGGCCGAAAGAAACAAGACAGGCGGGGTTGTTTTCATGGGGAAGTGTCCTCTCCGGGTATCGGTGATCAATTGCGTTTTGCGGGGTGCGCGATGCCGGTCGGCATGGCAAACCGCAGGGGCTGCATTGAGGCTTGCAATTCCCATGCCGGCACACGCCAAAAAGCGGCGGGGCAGCAGAACCGATCAGACCGGAGGGAGCCGCCGCGGCAGTGCACTGCCGGGCGTTGAGCTTCCGACGCTTGTGGCGTCGGAATGACGTTGTTTATTCGACGATGCCGGCGAGCAGCGCCTTCTCTTCCTCGGCGAGTTGCTTCAGCAGGGGTTCGAATGTTGGCGCTGCCATCTGCGCCATGAATTCGGTGTTGGCCCTGGCGATGTAGATCTTGCCGTCGGTGCCTTGGAACACGCTGACGCGACAGGGCGCAAACGGCATGGTCTTCTGCGCGGCCTGCGCCTTGAGCAGAGCCTCCGCGAGATCGCGCTTGCACAGCGCCAGCATGGTGAACGGCCGCGCATTCTTGTGGCCGGCCTTCAGCATTGCGTCCTGCATGTCCACCACCGGGCCGACTTCCCAGCCGCGCTTTCTGGCGGAATCCTGCAGGGCGGCGACGGTTTCGTTGAAGCCGAGGCGGCTTCTTTTCTCGGCCATCATCGCGACCATGAGCCTGGCCTGGGCTTCCTGCATCTTGCGCAGTTCCTCCTGCGGGATGGGCTGGGGGTCGGCGGCCGTGGCGCTGAAACTGGCGAGGAGAAGCAGCGAGGCAAGTGCGGCGATACGTTTCATGAAGCTCTCCTTGTGATGATGGGATCTAGTGAGGGCAGGCCGTGGGTTTGCCCTTGAGGCGATACAGCGTGCCGCAATAGGGGCATAGCACCTCGCCGTGTCCCGCGATTTCCAAGTATACGCGCGGATGGGAATTCCAGTCGGCGTGCCGCGACAAGGGACAATGCAGCGGCAGGTCGCTGTCGGACACCTCGATGACGCGTTGGGTGTTGTCCTGCTTCGCGGGAGTGATGTCGCGTGCACTCATGGGTGGCTTGCGCTCACTTGACCGGGGTGAGCCACTCGGTGTGTTGCGGCGCGCGGCCGTGCACACAGTCGAAGTACATTGCCTGCAGCTTCGCGGTGATCGGCCCGCGCGTGCCTTCACCGATGGCGCGGTTGTCGAGCTCGCGGATCGGCGTGACCTCGGCGGCGGTGCCGGTGAAGAAGGCTTCATCGGCGGAATACACCTCGTCTCGCGTGATGCGCTTCTCGATCACCGGCAGGCCGGTTTCGGCGGCGAGCTGGATGATGGTGTCGCGCGTGATGCCTTCCAGCGCGCTGGTGAGGTCGGGCGTGTAGAGCTTGCCGTTCCTGATGATAAAGACGTTCTCGCCGGACCCCTCGGCGACGAAGCCGTCGACGTCGAGCAGCAGCGCCTCGTCGTAGCCATCCATCTCCGCCTCCTTGTGCGCGAGGATCGAATTCATGTAGTTGCCGTTGGCCTTGGCCTTGCACATGGTGATGTTGACGTGGTGGCGCGAGAACGAGCTGGTCTTGACGCGGATGCCGTTTTCCAAGGCTTCCTGTCCGAGATAGGCGCCCCACGGCCAGGCGGCGACGATGACGTGCACCGACAGGTTTTTCGCGGAAATGCCCATGGCCTCCGAGCCGAAGAAGGCCATCGGGCGCAGGTAGCCGGATTCCAGGTTGTTTTCGCGCACCACCGTGCGCTGCGCTTCGGAAATCGTGGCCTTGTCGAACGGCATCTTCATGCCGAGGATATGGGCGGAGCGGAACAGGCGGTCAGTGTGTTCCTGCAGGCGGAAGATCGCCGTGCCCTGCTCGGCCTTGTAGGCGCGCACGCCTTCGAACACGCCCATGCCGTAGTGCAGGGTGTGGGTGAGGACGTGGGTGGTGGCGTCGCGCCAGGGGACGAGCTTGCCGTCGTACCAGATGACGCCGTCGCGGTCGGCCATGGACATGGTGGTTTCTCTTGATGACGAATGGAAAACGTCAATCTTACCGGAATCTGCCGGTGCCGATGCGACCCCGTGCATCCGCGGGGGCCTGCTTTGCTATGCCGACCGTGGAGGACGCTGCGCGGATTTGGGGCGGAACGCGCCGATCGTGTCGGGGCGTGTCTCCAGATACGGTCCGCCGATGAGATCGACGCAATAGGGCACGGCGGCGAACACGCCGTCGAGCGTTTCCTTGATCGCCTTCGGCTGGCCGGGCAGGTTGAGGATGAGGCTTGCCCCGCGCGTGACGCCGACCTGGCGCGACAGGATCGCGGTCGGCACGTATTGCAGCGACACCGCACGCATCGCTTCGCCGAAACCGGGCAACACCTTGTGCGCCACGGCAAGCGTCGCCTCGGGAGTGACGTCGCGCGGTGCCGGCCCGGTGCCGCCGGTGGTGAGGATGAGCGCGCAATGCTCGATGTCCGCAAGCTCGATCAGGGTGGCCTCGATCGCTGCCTGCTCGTCGGGGATGAGCCGGGTGACGAATTCGGCCGGGTTCGCCAGCACCGCGCCGAACCACTCGTGCAGCGCAGGCAGCCCCTTGTCTTCGTAGACGCCGCTGCTGGCGCGGTCGCTGACGGAAACGAGGCCGATGCGAACGGAATCGTGTGACATCTGATCTTGGTCTTGAAGGGGGATTGAACGAAGATCAGAATTTAGCAGAATTGGGGCGTGCCGATGCAAGGAGACGAGCACGCGCGGCATGCGGGGACTGATGGCGGTGTGTGGGCGGTCGGCGGGGGTGATGTTGGCCGATCCGCCGTCCGGCTACGATTTCGTCGGCTTCGACGCAGGACTTGCTGCCGCACAGGCGAGCGGCAAGCCGGTGTTTCTGTACTTCGGGCGCTACGGCTGCGCGTGGTGCGAGCACACCAACAGGAAGACGTTTTCCGATCCGGAACTGAAAAAACGTTACAGCGCGCATTACGTGCTGGTGTACGTCGATGCCGAACCCGGTCGCCGTGTCACGCTGCCGTCCGGCGAGCGCATTACCGGAACGGAGCTGGGCACGCGCCTCAACACTTTCGCGACGCCGCTCTTCGTTTGCGTCACGCCGCAGGGCGAGAAGATCATGCAGGTGCCCGGGTTCAAGACCGTGCTGGATTTCCGCGATTACGACCGCTACGTGCGCGGTGGATGAGGCAGCACCGCGTACCGACGCATCCGGTGCCGGTGCTAAGATGGCTTCCACCATGAGCTCGCGCCTTTTGTTCCGCACCTTCCGTGCCTCCGGCGCCCCCGACAGACAAGGCACCGCCCCTGTCTTCACGCGACCGCCTGGCCGCACCGGAAACGCATGGTGCTGATCCCGCCGCGTCTTGGGCGGCCCCTGATGGCGATCGGGATTTCGCTGGGGCTGCATGTCGCGCTGCTCGCGTTCGTGCGTGTCGTGCCGTCCGGTGTGCCGGGGGGGGCGAGCGTCATCGAGGCGCGCCTGGTATCGCGCGTGTCGGTCGCGCAGGTGGCCGAGGCGGATGGCGTGCCTGTCTCGGTGCAGGAAGACGCCACGGCGTCCGCACCTCTCGTCCCCGTCGAAACACCGGATGCCTTGCCGGCAAGCCGCACGCCGGATGCGGCCGATGAGGCGCCACCCGTCACCGCGCCGGCGCTGCCTGCGGTTGCGCCGGAGACGCCCGCGCTGGCGATCTCCAGCGGGGCCGATCTTAACTTCTACCCCGCGCGAGAACTCGATGTCCAGCCGCGCGCGCTGTTCGCCATCCTTCCCGAGTATCCAGCCGAGGCGGACCGCCAGCGCCTGTCCGGCAGGGTGCGCCTGCAAATCAGGCTGGAAGCCGATGGTCGCGTCAGCGACGTCGGGATCGTCGACGCCGATCGCGCCGGGATATTCGATGACTCCGCGCTCAAGGCCTTCCGCGCCGCACGTTTCGCCCCCGCGCAGAAGGACGGCCGCCCGGTGCGCGCCTTGCTGCTGATCGAAGTGAGGTATGACTGGGAGGGGGGAGCGGGGAGCGGTAAGCGGTGAGCGGTGAGCGGTGAGCGGTGGACGCGCGGGCGGGATGCTTGGCAACGCTCCCCCTCACCCTTCACCCTTCACCCTTCACCCTTCACCCCTCACCCTCCAGGTCGCCAGCGCTTCAACGTCAGCGCGTTCGTCACCACGCTGACGCTGGAAAATGCCATCGCGGCGCCGGCGATGACGGGGCTGAGCAAGCCGAGCGCGGCGAGCGGAATGCCGACGACGTTGTAGAAAAAGGCCCAGAACAGGTTCTGGCGGATCTTGCCGTAGGTGCGGCGGGAAATGTCGATGGCGTCGGCGACGAGGGCGGGATCGCCGCGCATGAGCGTGATGCCGGCGGTGTGCAGCGCGACGTCGCTGCCGCTGGCCATGGCGATGCCGACGTCGGCCGCGGCGAGCGCGGGGGCGTCGTTGACGCCGTCGCCGACCATGGCGACGGTGTCGCCGCCGGCTTTCAGTGCGACCACGTGTGCGGCCTTGTCGGCAGGCAACACTTCGGCGAGCACGCGGTCGATACCCAGTGTGTGCGCGGCGGCGTGGGCGGCGCCGCGGTTGTCGCCGCTCAGCATCACACTGGTGATTCCCTGTGCCTCGAGATGCGCCACCGCTGTCGCGGCGGTGGGCTTGACGGCGTCGCCGAAAGCCAGCACCCCGAGCGCGTGACGGTCGTGCGCGCGCGCGAGCCAGGACACGGTGCGCCCGGAGGCTTCCTGTTCGGCGGCGACGGCGTCGAGCGGCGCGGTATCCACGCCGTTCTCCTGCATCAGGCGGCGGTTGCCGAGCCAGTAAGTGTCCGCGCCGGCCTCGCCGCTGAGGCCGCGCCCCGGTAGCGCCTGCTGCGCGCGTGCAGCGACGGGCGCGAGTGTCGCCTCGCGCGCTGCCGTAATCACTGCCCGCGCCAGCGGATGCTCGCTGCCGGCCTGCAGCCCCGCGGCGATGGCGAGCACGTCGTCGCGATCGCCGCCGTCGGCTGCGACGCAGGCGACGAGGTGCGGCTTGCCGTCGGTCAGCGTGCCGGTCTTGTCGAACACCACGGTACGCACGCGGTGCGCGAGTTCCAGGGCTTGTGCATCCTTGATGAGAATGCCGTGACGCGCGGCGACACCGGTGCCGGCCATGATCGCCGTCGGCGTGGCAAGCCCCAGCGCGCACGGGCAGGCGATCACCAGTACCGACACGGCGTTGAGGATGGCCGGTTCGATGGCGCCGCCGAACGCCCACCACGCGATGAAAGTGACAAGTGCGATCGCCATCACCACCGGCACGAACACCGCGCTCACGCGGTCGACCAGGCGCTGGATCGGCGCCTTCGCCGCCTGCGCGTCTTCCACCAGGCGGATGATGCGCGCGAGCGTGGTCTCGGTGCCCACCGCCGTGGTGCGCGCGACGAGCACGCCGTGCGCGTTGATCGCCCCTCCAGTGAGCGCGGCGCCGGCTTGTTTGTCGACAGGCAGCGATTCGCCGGTAAGCATCGATTCGTCGACCTGGCTGGTGCCTTCGACGACTTCCGCGTCGACCGGCACGCGTTCGCCCGGACGGATCACCACCAGGTCGCCGACGCGCACGGCGTCGATCGGCAGGTCACGGTCGACGCCGTCGTGGCGCACGCGTGCGGTGACCGGGCGTAGCGCCTGCAGGGCGCGGATCGCCTCGGTGGTCTGGCGCTTGGCGCGCGCCTCCAGCCATTTGCCGAGCAGCACCAGGCTGATTACCACTGCCGCCGCCTCGAAATAGAGATGCATGGGATCGGCGCCCGTCAGCAGGAGATAGAGCGAGAGGCCGTAGGCGGCGCTGGTGCCGACCGCCACCAGCAGGTCCATGTTGCCGCTGCCGGCGATGAGCGCCTTCCAGCCGGCGCGATAGAAGCGCGCGCCGAGCCAGAACTGCACCGGGGTGGCGAGCAGCCATTGCAGCCAGCCGGGCAGCATCCAGTGCGCGCCGGCGAGGCTGGCGAACATCGGCGCGACCAGCGGCAGGGACAGCACGAGAGCGAGCGCGACCGGCCACCCGTCGGGCAGGGCGCGACGTGGCGCGGCTTCGGCTGCGGCGGATGGCAGCGGCAGCTGTGCGCCGTAGCCCGCGCGTTCCACAGCGGCGATCAGCGCCGCTGCCGAGGTGCCGAGCGCCACCTTGACCGCGGCCGTCTCGGTGGCGAGGTTGACGCTCGCCTCCAGCACGCCCGGTACCTTGGTCAAGGCTTTTTCCACCCGCGTCGAACAGCTCGCGCAGGTCATGCCGCTGATGCCAAGCGTCAGTGTCTCCATCGGCACGCTGAAGCCGGCCCGCTCGATCGCCTGCATAACGGCGGCGAGCTCCGCCTCGCCCGATACCGTTGCGGTCTCGGTGGCGAGATTCACCGTGGCGTCGGTCACGCCCGGCAATTGCCTGAGGACTTTTTCCAGCCGTGCGGAACAGCTCGCGCACGTCATGCCATGGATGCCCACGGACAGGGTATTCATGTCGAACTCCTTGTTGGTCCGGCCTTCAGTACTTTCCAGACACCAGCTGGCCGTATCGATAAACCATGGGAGCGCCGATCGGCGCGACAAGTTCAACGGCGCACGCCGAGAAGCGGATAGTCCTTCGGCAGCAGCACCCACATGCGTCCGCGCTGCTTCATGCGACCGGCCAGTTCGCCCGCCGCATCGCCGAACCCGAAGAAGAAGTCGGCACGCACGCCGCCGCGGATGGCACCACCGGTGTCCTGCGCCATCACCAGGCGGTTGAGCGGATCGGGCGAATTCGGCTGCGTGGTGGCAAGCAAGACCGGCGCACCGAGGGGAATGAAGCGCGGGTCGACGGCGATCGAGCGCCCGGCGGTGAGCGGCACGCCCAGTGCACCGAGCGGGCCGTGAAGCCCGTTCGGCAACTCGCGGAAGAACACGTAGCTCGGATTGGCGGTGAGCAGGTCGGGCAATTTCTCCGGGTTGCGTGCACCCCAGTCCTTGATACCCTGCATCGAGGCCTGGTCGAGCGTCAGTTCCCCGCGCTCCACCAGGAGCCGGCCGATCGACTGATACGGATGACCGTTCTGGTCGGCATAACCCACGCGCAGGTGCGAGCCGTCGGGCAGTTCGATGCGGCCCGAACCCTGAATCTGCAGGAAGAACAGATCGACCGGATCCTCGGCCCAGGCGATGGGCCGACCGCGAAAACCGGTCTGCCCCGACTCGATCTCTGCGCGCGTGGCATAGGGCACGAGCCTGCTGCCGACCAGGCGCCCGCGCAGGCGCAGGTTCTTCAGCTCGGGGTAGACGCTCGCGAGATCAACGGTGACGAGGTCGTCCGGTACGCTATACAACGGAAACCTCGCACGTGCGGTGGCTACGCGATTGCCCTTGAGCAACGGCTCGTAATAACCGGTGACCAGTCCTTCGGCGCTGCCGTCTTCCTGGGTCGCCTGCCAGGGCTGGAAATGGCGTTCGAAGAACGCGCGCGCGGCATCGTCGTCGGGCGCCGGCATTGCCGCCGCTTCGGTGCAGCTGGCCTGCCAGGCGCTGCGTCTGACCAGCGTGGTGCAGCCCTGCAGAAAGGCCGGCCACGCCGCGCTCGCCTGCTCGGCCGGCCAGAACGGCAGATCCGCCCAGCTGACCGCCTTCAGGGTCGGGTACGCCTGCGGCACGGTCGGCAGCGGCGGCACGGGAGCAGGCGTGGGAGTCGGTGCGGCCGGAGGCGTGGGCGTGGGCGGGGGCGCGCTGGGCTCGACGGGCGGACGCAAGGCACAGGCCGAGAGCGACAGGACGAGCAGCCATGGGCTCGCGCGCAGAAAGGTTTTGAGGAAAGAGATCATGCTTCGAGTCCGGAAAGCGGTCCGGTTCCGTCGTGGCGGTGACGCAGGCCGGCTTCAGCGCAGCGTCAATGCAGCACGCGCGGCATGGAAAGCATGAAGGACGGAATCTCGGCCTCGAACTTGTTGCCGTCTTCCGCCACCATCTGATAGCTGCCCTGCATGGTGCCGACCGGGGTCGCCAGCGCGGTGCCGCTGGTGTATTCGAAACTCTCGCCGGGCCGCAGCAGCGGCTGTTCGCCGACCACACCGAGGCCCTTCACTTCCTGCGTCGCATTGTGTGCGTCGGTGATGAGCCAGTGGCGCGAAATCAGTTGCGCCGCGACGGTGCCGCTGTTGGCGATGGTGATGGTGTAGGCGAACACGTAGCGGTCGGCCGAAGGGTCGCTTTGTTCCACCAGATAGGTGGTGTCGACACGAACGCTGATCTGGTATTTCTTGCCTTCGGCCACGCTGGGTCTCGCCGGGATGGAATGTGCCGAGTGTAACGCAAGGCAGCGGCAGGCTGTTAAAATGAACCGGTTTTCCCAAAATTCCGGAGCTTCCCATGACGTACCGTATCGCCCCGTCCATCCTGTCCGCCAACTTTGCCAGGCTTGGCGAGGAAGTCGACAACGTGCTCGCCTCCGGCGCCGACATCGTCCACTTCGACGTCATGGACAATCACTACGTGCCCAACCTCACCATCGGCCCGCTGGTGTGCGAGGCGCTCAGGAAGCATGGCGTCACCGCGCCGATCGACGTGCACCTGATGGTCAAGCCGGTCGACCGCATCATCCCCGACTTCGCCAAGGCCGGCGCCACCTACATCACCTTCCACCCGGAAGCTTCCGAACACATCGACCGCACCATCGGCCTGATCCGCGAATCCGGCTGCAAGCCCGGCCTGGTGTTCAACCCGGCCACGCCGCTCGACGTTCTCGAATACACCCTCGACAAGCTCGACATGGTGCTCTTGATGAGTGTGAACCCCGGCTTCGGCGGACAGAAATTCATCCCCTACGTGCTCGACAAGGCGCGTGCGGTGCGCAGGATGATCGACGAGCGCAAGCTCGACGTCAGTCTGGAGATCGATGGCGGCGTCGGCCCCGGTAACATCGCCGAGGTTGCCCGTGCCGGCGTCGACACCTTCGTCGCCGGCTCCGCCGTGTTCGGTGCCGCCAAGGAAGGCGACCCGCAGCGCTACAACAGCATCATCGCCGCGATGCGTGCGGAACTGGCGAAGGCCTGAAAACCGGTAAGTGGTGAGCGGTAAGCGGTGAGCGGAAAGACCCGCGCACTGCACTGCTCGCCGCTCCCCGCTTACTGCTCACCCAAAATGAACTTCCCCCTCCCGATCAAGGCTGTCGTCATCGACCTCGACGGCACCCTCCTCGATACCGCACCGGACCTGGCCTACGCCGCGGAGCTGATGATGGCCGATCTTGGCCGTCCGTGTCCGTCGCAGGACACGATCGCCACCTACATCGGCAACGGCGTGTCGCGCCTGGTCAAGCGCGTGCTGACCGGCGAGATGGACGCCGAGCCCGATGCGGCGCTGTTCGAGCAGGCCATCGCCGTGTACAACAAGCATTACGGCGAGCATGTGTCGCGGCATTCGCGGCCCTTTCCCGGCGTGGTCGACGGACTCGAAGCCTTCAAGGCCATGGGTCTGCATATCGCCTGCATCACCAACAAGGCGGCGCAGTTCACCCATCCGCTGCTGAAGGACACGGGTCTGTTCGACTACTTCGAGCTGATCCTGTCCGGCGACACGCTGCCCAGGCGCAAGCCCGACCCGCTGCCGCTCGCGCACGCCTGCGAGGCGTTCGGCGTGCGGCCGGCCGAACTGCTGTTGATCGGCGATTCGCTCAACGACACGCAGGCCGCGCGCGCCGCCGGCTGCCCGGTGTTCTGCGTGCCCTACGGCTACAACCGTGGCCGCCCGGTCGCCGAACTCGACCTCGACGCGGTGGTGCCAACACTCGTCGAGGCGGCGAAGATGGTGGTGAAGGCGTGAACCTGGGGGCCAGGAACCGGGAGCCAGGGTGCGATGGTGACGCCGTGCGTCGCGTTACCTTGGCCCCTGAATCCTAATTGTTAGCCCCTACATCATGACCGAACAAGAATTCTTCGACCTTGCCCGCCAGGGCTACAACCGCATCCCGCTGGTGCGCGAGATGCCCGGCGACCTTGAAACGCCGCTGTCGGTGTATCTCAAGCTCGCCAGCGCGCCGTATTCCTACCTGCTGGAATCCGTGGTTGGCGGTGAGCGCTTCGGCCGCTATTCCTTCATCGGGTTGCCGGCGCGCACCGTGCTGCGCGCGCGCGCCCACCTGCTGACGGTGGAGACCGACGGCGCGGTGGTCGAGGAACATACGCTCGACGACCCACTTGCCTTCGTCGGAGAATTCCAGGCACGCTTCAAGGCGGCGCCGGTGGCCGGCTTGCCGCGCTTCACCGGCGGGCTCGCCGGCTACTTCGGCTACGACACCATCCGCTATATCGAGAAGCGCCTGGCCGCCACGCGCAAGGACGACGTGCTGCATACCCCGGACATCCTGCTGATGCTGACCGAGGAACTGGCGGTGTTCGACAACCTCGCCGGCAAGCTCTACCTCATCACCCACGCCGATCCGATGCAGCAGAACGCCTATGCCCAGGGGCACCTGCGGCTGGCCGAACTGGCCGAGAAGCTGCACGCGCCGGTGCTGCCGCCGCCCAGCCTCGCCGTGGCGCCGGACGAGCCGCAATCGGAATTCGGCGAGGCCGAGTTCAAGGCGGCCGTGCAGAAGGCCAAGGACTACATCGGCGCCGGCGACATCATGCAGGTGGTGCTCTCGCAGCGCATGTCGCGCCCCTTCGACGCCTCGCCGCTGTCGCTGTACCGCGCGCTACGCAGCCTCAATCCGTCGCCGTACATGTTCTTCTACGATTTCGGCGGCTTTCACGTGGTGGGGTCCTCCCCCGAGATCCTGGTGCGCCTGGAAGGCGACACCGTCACCCTGCGCCCCATC
Organism: Thiobacillus sp.; assembly: GCA_024709165.1. GTDB lineage: Bacteria > Pseudomonadota > Gammaproteobacteria > Burkholderiales > Thiobacillaceae > Thiobacillus. The sequence goes on from JANJXF010000003.1 coordinate 11,792, forward strand.
GCCGGCACCCGTCCGCGCGGCCTCACGCGCGAGGACGACCAGCGCCTGGCCGAGGACCTGCTCGCCGACCCCAAGGAGTGCGCCGAACATCTGCAACTGCTCGACCTCGGTCGCAACGACACCGGGCGCGTCGCCGTCACCGGCTCGGTGCGTGTCACCGAGCACATGCAGATCGAGCGCTATTCCCACGTCATGCACATCGTCTCCAACGTCGAGGGTCGTCTCAAGCCTGGTCTTGCCGCACTCGACGTGCTGCGTGCAAGCTTCCCCGCCGGCACCGTATCCGGCGCGCCGAAGGTGCGCGCGATGGAAATCATCGACGAGCTCGAACCGTCCAAGCGCGGCATCTACGCCGGTGCCGTCGGCTACCTCGGCTACAACGGTGACATGGATCTGGCCATCGCCATCCGCACCGCTGTGGTCAAGGATGGCATGCTCTACGTTCAGGCCGGTGCCGGCATCGTCGCCGACTCCGTGGCCGAGAGCGAATGGCAGGAGACGCAGAACAAGGCCCGCGCCATCGTGCGTGCGGCCGAGATGCTGGAGAGTCAGGCTCGCCGTTGACCTGACCCGCAATCGGGGCGAACCTGCCCACCGGCGGACGATCCGCTTGCGGCGAGACACCGGCGATCGAACCATCTGCCATCGGGCCAGGTGGCCCTTCTGCAACCGCGCGCCGAACGGTGCGTGCTCCCGCAACACCGCGTTCGGCGAGCCCACGCCTGGCAAGGCCGGATTCGCCGCTACTCGCCGGGCTCGCCGGCTGCCGTTGCAAAAGACCCATGCACCCGGCCTGCCGGTGCACACAATTGCATTTTTCACACAGCCAAAACTCATTTTTAAATGCAACTCATTGTTTTGCAAGAAATAATAATGCTGGCATGCAACGTGCTTATCGCTATGGGTATCGTTTGTGAGGGGCGGCGTGGTGCGGACGGGAAGCTGGTTCGATCTGTTTCAGGAGCGTCCGGTCGCTGCGGGTAACTGGATGTTTCGCACGGTCGACGTTCCCGGACTGGGCAATGCCGTGGTGGTGCGTTCGGTCGACTGTCTCGGCGCCATGTGTCCGCGACCGCAGCTTCTGACGCTGAAGGTGTTGGGCGAAGTCGACCCCGGCGAGGTGGTCGAGATCGTGCTGGACAATCCGACCGCCGTAGAGGGTTTTCCGGCGCTGGCGGAAACACTGGGGTGTGCGCACCTGGCGACGGTGCGCGATTTCGGCTGCTGGCGTATCTACCTCCGCAAGGGTTCGTAGTTGCTTCGAGGGTGCCGAGGGGTGTCCTGATTTAGACAAGGAGAGTGCGTGTGAACGGTGTGGCAACGACTGGTATGGCATCGGGGGGGTCCTGGCTGTCGCGCAAGGGCAACCTGCAGGCGCTGGGCGTCTTTCTGTTCGTGGTCGCCGGTTCGCTGTGGGCACTGGCGCAGGACAGCCGTTTCGTCTACATGCTGGTGTACGTATGGTTCGGTCTCGCCTACGGCATGTTGCTGCAGTACGGTCGCTTCTGCATGGCGTCCGCGGTGCGGGACCTGTTCGCGGTGAAGGTGCCGCGCATGGCGGTCGGCATGATGATCGCCGTCGCCCTGTATGCTGTGGTCGCCGCCATCGTCACGCTGTCGGGCTTCAGCACCTTTCATCCCAACGCGCTGGGCTGGCACATCGTCGTCGGTGCCGCGATATTCGGTTTTGGCATCGTCTTCACCGGAGGCTGCGCGTCCGGCTCGCTGTACAAGGCGGTCGAGGGCAACATGAACTCGATGCTGGTCGTTCTCGCCATCTCGTTTTCGCAGGCCATCGTCGTCAGCGCCAGCGGCTGGTGGGATGCGCTGGTGCCGCAGTCGTGGGTCGACGCCGCTGCGGCGCAGGACATGCCGGCCGAACTGTCGGTGACCAAGGGCTGGTTCGACATCTTCACCGCCGGCTACATCTGGGGCCTCAAGGGCACCACCACGGCCGAAATCTTCGGCATGGCCGAGTCCGCCGCCGGCATCGTGTGGCTCAATACATTCCTTACCGCGATCCTGCCGGTCGCCGTCATCCTGGTCGCGCTGTACGCCTTCTACTACCGCAAGGCTTACCTGCGTCGCAGCGGCAAGGTCGCACCCACGCTGCGCGACGAGTTCGCCGGCATCTGGGCGATGTGCACCGCATCGAAGAACACCGCGCTTGCCGGCATCGGTCTGGGCATCCTCGCTGGCCTGCACATGTACGTCACCGGCGCGCTGCGCGAGCATTACGGCATCTTCAACTTCGGCGAACTGCTGGTGGCGATGGGCTACACCAATGGCCTGTCGATCCAGGATACCGTGTTCGATCCCGGCTACTGGTACATCACCACGCAGGAGGCGCAGTGGGGCGGCTGGATCATGCAGAAGCTCGGCATCGACAGCATGGACAGCATTTTCTTCGGCCTCGACAACGGTTTGCCCAATCCGCTGTTGAACGCCCCCGGCTTCATGTCGATCGGCATCATTCTCGGCGCGTCGGTGATGGCGCTCTCGCGCCGCGAGTTCAAGTGGAAGGCACCGACCTGGGAGACAGCGTTCTTCGCCATCGTCGGTGGCACGCTGATGGGCATCGGTGCCCGTCTCGCGATGGGCTGCAACATCGGCGCTTTCTTCGCCACCGTCACCAATGGCGACCCCAGTGGCTGGATTTTCCTGTTTGGCATGACGCTGGGCGCCTTCGTCGGCGTGAAGGTGTTCACCTGGTGGATGGACTGGAGCGCCGCGCGCAAGGGCGGGGAGTGCGACCTGTAAGAGCGCCCCGCAGGATTTTCGATAACGTAACGACTGTAAGCAAGGAGTACACCCATGGCCATGACTTTCAACAAGACCGCCGAGCACGAATGGGAGCTGAACGTGTGCGGCTACACCTGCCCGCATCCGCAGATGTACACCAAGAAGGCGCTGCAAAAGATCGGCAGCGGCGACATGCTCACCCTCATCTTCGACAATCCTTCGTCGGGTGAATCGATTCAGGCGATGTGCGAGGCCGAGGGCAGCGACCTAGTCGACCGCCAGGAAGGTAGCGGCTCCTTCGTCTGGAAAATCCGCAAGGCCTGAACGATGCAACTGGGCATAGTCATCACCGACGAGCGCTTTCTTGCGCACGCCAACGGCCTGATCGATGCGGCGCTGGCGCGCGGCTGGGATCCGCAGTGTTTTCTCACTGACACCGGCGTCAACCTGCTCGCCGACGTCGGCTTCGTCGGACGCGCCCGGGCGCGTCCGAACAGCGTCTCGCTGTGTGAGCACAGCGCCGGACACTACGCCGACGGCCGTTTCGACCTGGCATCGTTCGCCGACTTCGTCATCGTCGGCGGCCAGTACCAGGACGCCGAACTGGTGAAGAAGTGCGACAAGGTGCTGGTTTTCTGAGGAGCCGACGTGGCAGAGCAAAAACACATTCTCATGGTGGCCGTGCAAAAGCCGGTCGAGGCGCTGCGCATGGCCAGCGGGCTCACCCTGCTCGATGATGCGGTCGCCATCGCGGTTTGGGGCAGGCTGCCCGAGGGACCCGCGGCGGCCGAACAGATGGAGGCGCTGGAATTCGCCGACGTCCCGGTGGTCGAGCTCGACCCTGGAAAGGATGCGCTGGCGGCGCTGGCGCGGCAGATCATGGACAACGACGTGGTGTATTGCGTATGAGCACGGCAAAACAGGTCCTGCTGATTGATCCCGAGGCGACGCCGGCGATGCCCGGCCTCGCCGACGCCTTGCGCGCCGCCGGTGCCGAGGTGCGGGAAATGAACATGGACGATTACGACGCCCTGCTCGACGCGCTCGCGCAGGGTTTCATGCCGGTGGTGCTGAAGGTGCCGGCGGTCTGAAGGAGTTTTACCCGCGGCTTCGGCCGCGGTGAAGGTTGCGCATGACTGGAACGGGCGGTACACCGCCCTTGACAGCGGGCCAGCCGCTATGGGGGCGTTGCCTTGCCGGCAGGCGGGCGCGCGGCTTGATAATGGATGGAGGATTTTCTATGAACATGCGCATCAACAGGAGCTGGATCGGCGTTGCCGCCCTGGCATTGGCGCTCGGCCTGCATGGTTGCGGTGGCGGCGGCGGCGAGAACACCACGACGGCGGCGAGCCAGATCGTGGTGAACACCCCGGCGGCGATCGCCCAGATGTCGGCGGACGACTACGCCGACAACGTCAACGGCGTCATCACGGGCGCGACGCTCCAGCGCTGGAAGGACGACTGGCCGACCGAGCGGGCAAAACTCGGCCTTACTGGCAAGCTGGTCATCCTGCAGGTTGCGGCGGGCCCAGCCGGTGCCGAATATGTCAAGCCTAATGGCACGAACGTGTTCACGTATCTGTCGCCATCGAGCGACTGGACGCAGGTGCGCAACAACGGCGTGATCGAGACCATCCAGATGGTGCCCGATGGCGCGACGATGGATGCGAGGTTGAAAAAATTCAACATCGATCCCAGGAACGACATGATCGTCGCCGCCATGGGTACCGGCAACACCGGAAATGCGATGTCGCAGGGCCGTATCTGGTACGCACTGCGTTACTGGGGCGTCGACAGGAAAAATCTGGCTATCCTCAATGGGGGTAACCAGTGGCTCAACGGCAACGGCATGGTCCCTGGTGATTTCCAAGCCACGGCGAGCACTGCACCCGACACCGGCACGGCCTCGGTGAAGAGCTTGCTGGTCGACAACACCCAGCTGCAGGCGACGCTGCAAGACTTGATGGCCGTGGTGCCGGGCAACGACAGCAACGCCAAGGGCGACGGTGTCTTCATCTGGGATGCGCGCAGTCTCAGCCAGTACAGTGCCGGCGAGATGGTCGAGAACGGCGAAGACACCAATTCCGATACCGCCGGAGTGCAGGCCTGTGCGACCGCCTTCTGCGCACCCGCCAACCCCAACAACTATATGTGGACGTTCCAGAACGCCGGCTCGCGCCAGGGCCACCCATTCGGCACGCTGCAGCTGCAGTACACGCACATGCTGGATTCCACCAAGGGCTTCTCCTACCGGTCCAAGGCGGAACTTGCCGCGCTGCTCGCAGGCGGTACCAATGCCGCCGGCATCGGCTTCGTGGGTTCGGACTACCAGTTGGTCGGCGCCGGCAATGCCTACCAGGAAGGCGACACGATCTACGCCTACTGCGAGACGACGTTCCGCGCGATGATCACCGGCGTGGCGAGCGCGGTCATTCTCGGCAAGCCGACCCGTTTCTACGACGGCGCGATGGTGGAATGGAACTCGCTCTCCCACATGCTGGACAAGAACGGCGGCTACATCCTGCCGAGCGATTCGCCGTGGCGCAGCGATGTGAGGTCCTTCTTCCGGCCTGCAACGAGTGCGACCCTGGTCAACCCGCGCACCATCACCAGCGCATACGCGTCGAGCGCCAATGCCATCGTCAATGCCGACAAGGCCTACAAGACGGGCGAGGCGGCGTCGGGCGGCGGCGGCGGCGGGGCGCCCAGCAACCCGTGCGGCGGCTGATGATTCCCGCCTGAAGCTTGCGTTTTCCTCCTCTGGCCCACGATACTCTCGTGGGCTTTTTTCGTGCGCCCGGCACGGGCGCACTCTTGGCGCTGGATTTGAACCCGAAAACCGCAGTTGACCGCGTTCTGGTCCTGGGAGTCGCACATGGATATTGAGTTTGTTGCCTTTGGAACAGCTCACCTGCAGGGTGAAGCGCTGCACGCCCGATGGTACGGATTTTCGGCCACCTGGCGTTGTTGTGCCTTCTCGCAATGGAACGACCATTCCTCATCGGCGCGCCTAGCCAGGCAGCCGAAAATTCGCACCCTCGGGCGCGTCCAACTGCGGTTTCCACGTTGAACCGCATTGTGCATGCGTGGCTGCTGCCGGTCGTGGCGCTTGTCCTCCTGGCGGGCTGCGGCGACCGAAGCGCGGCCGATATCGACGCCTTTCTGCAACGCCACTGGGCCGAGCCCTTGCACCCGCAGGGAAAACCACCGGCAGCCTTCTCGCCACTCGAAGCCTCGCTCGCCCCGCAGGACTGCGGGCAATGCCACGCCGCGCAGCACGCGGACTGGCGGCAAAGTCTCCACAGCCGCACCATGGGTCCCGGCCTGCGCTGGCAGCTGATGCTGATGAGCCAGGAGCAGGGCAACCGCTGCTTGCGTTGCCATGCGCCGCTTGCCGAACAGAAGGCGCTGGTCGCGCTCGAACTCGGCTGGCCGAACGCCCCGAAACAGCCACCGCCGAGTTTCGTGCCGCCCGACCTGGGGCACCAGGGCCTCGCCTGCGCCGCCTGTCATGTGCGTGGACACCGGCGCTTCGGCCCGCTGCCGCGCGGCAAGGTCGGCACGGACGCGCCGCACGGCGGCTTCACGGTGTCGGAGGCGTTTTCCGACAGCCGTTTCTGTGCTCATTGCCACCAGTTTCCCGACGACGGGCCACGGCTCGCCGGCAAACTTCAGGAGGACACCTGGGCGCAGTGGCAGGCGAGCGGCTACGCGCAGGAAGGTCCGGGCTACCAGACCTGCCAGTCGTGCCACATGCCGGAGCGCAGGCATCTGTGGCGTGGCATTCACGACCCCGACATGACGCGGCGCGCCATCGACGTGCATCTGAAACTCGTCGACCTCGGCGGCGGGCGTCATGAGGCGGTGGCGACGGTGCGCAACGCCGGCGCGGGCCATCATTTTCCTACCTACATGGTGCCCAAGGTCGAGCTCGCGTTCGTCCGCCACGACGCTGGTGGCGCGCACGAACTCGGGCGCCAGTTGATCGGCTGGCAGGTCGATACCGACATCACGCGCGAGATCGCCGACACGCGAATCCCCGCCGGCGAGACGCGCGAATTCCACCAGCCCTTCGCTGCGCCGGGAGCCGGCTGGCGCGTCGAACTGGTGGTGCGGGTGCTGCCGGGCGAGCACTACGAGCGCATCTTCCGCGACAGCCTTGCGCGTGCCGCCCTGCTGCCGCCGGCTGCGGTGCCGCTGTTGCGCCAGGCGCTGGCCGGGGTGGAGGCGGCACGCTACGAACTGCTGCGCATCGAGGCGACGCCCATTGCAAATTGAAAGATTGCGTGGCGGCAACTTCGTCCTGCAATTTTCCTGCCACACACTGCAATTCGCAAGTCATTGATTATATGCAATAATGTAATCTGGCATGGAGTGTGCTAGTACTAGGTGTCGACAAGACACGTGGAAACCTGGCATTCATGCACGCGACTGGCAAAGCAAGCCTTGTGGCCTTGATCCTGATCGGGGTGACGATGAACGTCGCTGCCGCCGAAGCAGGGCAATCCCGGTTGAAGTTCCGGGGCAAGGCGCTGGCCTGTACCTGTGCCAACGGCATGAGCGAAGAAGACATTCGCAAGGCCTGGGAAGCCCGGTTTCCGCAATCACAAGGTGCGCCTCTGGACAGGCTGGATGGGCGCCCACAAATCCGTGACGAGCAAAAGGAGGTCGGTAGATGAAGCGCAACCAAGGCAAGGGTGGACTGTTCGGAAGAATCTGGCGTGGCGGCCTCATGCTGTCGCTGCTGGGTGTGGGTATCGCGGTCGTCGCGGGGCTTGCGGGCAGGTACGCGGCCGAATCGGCCGATACCGTGGCCGAGGGTTGGGGCGGCGAGGCGACGGTGGCGATCGCGCAAGGCGTCCAGCACCTGTCACCGATTCCGTTGGCGAACGCATGCGGCCTGGGGGCGTCGAGCTGTTTCAAGTGCCACAACGGCACGCGTGCCGCCAAACCGCAGATGGATGCAGCCAAGGCGCCATGGCATGCGGATCACGCGAAGGTGAACAACTCCTGCGTCGGCTGCCATAAGGGCAACTCGCGTATCATGAAGGAAGACGTTGCCCACGCGAAGATGCTCGCCAAACCGCGCGACAACACGGGCGATTCCTGTGGCAGCTGCCACAAGGGCGATCTGGCCAAGGTGCAGGGCGCTTATTCCACCACCGCAGGAGCGAAGTGACATGAAAACGAACACGACTGCACGTTTTGCCGTGCGCCCCCTGATTCGCGCCTGCGCGGTCGGCCTGGTTGCGACCATGCTGCCGCTTTCCGCTGTGGCCGGCCCCACCATCGAATTCGGTGAGCAGGGTTCGCTGACCTTCACCTACGCGCTGCAGGGCTGGCTGCAGCAGCGCGACTACACGTCCTCGACCGACAACAGTTCGTCGACCGATGCCTACTTGCGCCGCAACCGCATCACGTTCTCGGGCCAGTACAACGACTTTGTCGGCTTCTACGCGCAGCTCGAGGCGGGCAACGACAGCAAGCTCGGCGGCGACAACAAGAGCGTCTATTACCGCGACGCCTACGTGACCATCGACTACCGTGACGACCTGCGTTTCATCGTCGGCCGCTTCAAGAATACCTTCTCGCGCGAGAACCTGGAGGCCTGCCTCGAGCCGCTCACGCTCGACCGTGGCGATGTGCTGCCGTATACGCCGTTCGCCGGCAGCCGCGATACCGGTGTGGCGGTGTGGGGCAACCTGCTGGATGCCCGGCTCCAGTATCGCCTCATGCTCGCCGACGGTCGCGAGGACGCCGAGACGCCCAAGGACCAGCCGCGCCTGACGGCGCGGGTGCACTACAGTTTCTGGGAGCCGGAATTCAACTATGGTTACCTGGGCACTTACCTGGGCACGCAGAAGGTACTGACCATCGGCGCCGCGTACGACATGCAGAAGGACGTTGCCTACGGCAACTTCCCGTCACGTAGCGACATCAAAGACTACGATGCGTGGACCGTCGATGCGTTCATGGAATATCCGTCGGCGAACGGCGTCTACACGCTGTCGGGCGCTTACTTCAAATACGATACCGGCAATGCGTTCAACATGAATCCCGATCCTTCGCTGCCCGTCAACAGCGATCTCAAGGGTTACTACGTGAAGGCGGGGTACATGCTGCCGAACAAGGTCGGTGTCGGTCGCCTGCAGTTCTTCGCCCGCCATGAGGCCGCCGACTACGGGGCCAAGACAGGCTTTACGGAATACTACGATAACGACCGCAACAGTATCGGCGTCAACTACTACATCGACGGGCAGAAGTTGAAGGTGACGTTCGAGTACGCTGACATCTCCTACGACAACCAACATCCCACGGATCAGGCCCTGCGGGACTATAATCAGGCCACCCTGGGCTTGCAGTTCATCTTCTGAGCGGTTCCGGGCATTGCGGGACGCGGCCGCCCGGCGACGGGCGGCCGCGGTATGTCCGTGCCGCATCAGTCCCGCTTCGAAGAGGTGGCGCAATCAAATCGCTGAGCATGCAGGGAGCGGCCACGCGGCGCGTTTCCTTCCCCGGCTTTCCGGGTCGTCTGATTCCAGCGGCAACCGCCCTGCTGACGGGTGTGCTGAGCCTGTATTTCGGCCTGCGCTGGCAGGATACGCGGTTCTTCTGGGTGGCCGGTGTCTCGCTGAGCGGTCTGCTGGGTTACGTGCTCGTGCGCCTGCTCGCCGAGCTTGCCGCCCTGCGCAGACTCGGGCACGGCATCCATGCGGCGCGCGAGGGCCTGCTGGAACCGACCTCAGTCGGCGTCTTCGGCTGGACCAGCGTCGGGCGCATGATTCCTGAGTACAACACGACCATCGCCGTGCTGCGACAGATGTTCCAGACGGTCGAGGAATGTCAGGGGCGCTTCCTGAATGAGCGCAACCGCAGCAACACCATTCTGCAGAGCCTGCCCGGTGCGCTCCTCAGCGTGGCGGACGATCTGCGCGTGACCATCGCCAACCGCCAGGCCGATGCGTTCTTCGGCGTCGGCAGCGGGGCGCTGATCGGTGTCAACCTGTTCGACTTGCTCGACCTCAACGAGCGCGACCGGGAACTGCTGCGCGACGCCTTCCTTTACAAACGGGCCATCCGCAACCAGGAAATCGCCCTCAAGCTGGGTGGCGGCAAGCGCTACGCCTCGCTCAACCTGTCGTTCTACAGTGCCGAGGAGAACGACATGGGCGGCGTGCTGATTCTGCAGGACATTACCGATTACCGTCAGTTGATGGAAAGCGTGGCGACGCGCGAGAAGCTGGTGGCGATGGGCCAGCTGGCGGCCGGCGTGGCTCACGAGTTGAATACTCCGCTCGGCAGCATTCTCGGCTACGCGCAATTGCTCGATCGCGCGGCATCGGCCGATCCCAAGCTCGCCGGCTACGCGCGTATCATAGCCGACGAGACGCAGCGCTGTTCGCGCGTGGTGCAGGAACTTCTCAACTACGCGCGCAAGGACCAATGCAGCGGTGAGACCTGCGATGTCAATCAACTGGTGCGCGAGCTGATCGAAACCTTCCTCAACTGCCGGCTCAAGCGCTACCGCATCGAGGTTGTTCTGGAACTGAGCGAGGAGACGCTCGTCGCCGAGGGCAGTTGCGGGCAGTTCGACATCGTGTTGTCCAACCTGCTGACCAACGCGATCGATACGCTCGACGGCACCGCATCGCCGCGCATCGCGGTACGCACCTGGGCCGAGGATTCCTACGCCTGCATCAGCGTCACCGACAACGGCCCTGGCGTGCCGCCCGACATCCGCAACCGGCTGTTCGATCCGTTCTTCTCCACCAAGGACGTGGGCCAGGGCTCCGGCCTTGGCCTGTCGATCAGTCAGGCCATCGTCGCCAAGCGCGGCGGCTTCATCGCCTACGACGCCAGCCACCTGGACGGTGCGTGCTTCGTCATCAAGCTGCCGGCGGTCGATCTGGAGCGTGCGGGATCATGAAGCCGGGCGGCAACGCAGTGCGTACGGACGCGACAGGTGCTCTGCCGACCATCCTCGTCACCGAGGACGACCGCAACATGCGCGAATTGATCCTCGCCGTGCTGGCCGAGTCGGAGATGCCGGCGAGGACGGCGAGCGCCGAGAACGCCCACGAGGCGATGGACTTCCTGGAAAACAACGAGGTCGCCGTGGTGTTGACCGACCTGCGTATGCCGGGCGCGGATGGCATCGATCTGCTGCGCTTCGTGAAGTCGCGCGATCCGCTGATCCAGGTCGTGCTGGTCACCGGTCACGCCACCGTCGAATCCGCCGTCGCCGCTCTCAAGGAAGGCGCCTACGATTACGTGCAGAAGCCGTTCGACACCATCGAGTTGCGCTGCGTGGTGGAAAAGGCGCTCGACTACTACCGGCTGTCCACCGAGAACCAGCGCCTGCGCCAGCAGCAGCGTGCCTTCGAGGAGGGCGGGGAAATCATCGGCCAGTCGCAGGCGAAGGAACGCGTCGAACGTCTGATCGACGCCGCCGCCGCCTACGATTCGAGCGTGCTGATCTTCGGCGAAAGCGGTTCCGGCAAGGAACTGGTCGCACGCCAGATCCACCTGCGCGGTACGCGCCGCGACAAGCCCTTCGTGGCGATCAACTGCGCGGCGATTCCGGAGACCCTGATCGAGAGCGAACTGTTCGGCTTTCGCAAGGGCGCGTTCACCGGCGCCGAGCGCAACAAACCGGGCCTGTTCGAGGTCGCCAGCGGCGGCACGCTGTTTCTCGACGAGATCAACAACGCGCCGATGGCGCTGCAGGCCAAGCTCCTGCGCGTCCTGCAGGACGGCAGCTTCTACCCCACGGGTGCCACCGAACCCGTGTACGCCGACGTGCGGGTGATCGCGGCCAGCAACCGGCCGATTCCGGAACTGGTCGAAAAAGGCGGGTTTCGCGAGGACCTCTTCTATCGTCTGTCGGTGATGGAGATCGACATTCCGCCGCTGCGCGAGCGGCGCGAGGATATTGCCCTGCTCGCCTATTATTTCCTGAACAAGCACGCGACCCGTCTCGGCAAACACATCGCCGGAGTGAGCACGGCCGTCCTCGGCGCGCTGATGCGCTACGACTGGCCAGGCAACGTGCGCGAGCTGGAAAACATCATTCAGCGCATGATCATCCTCGCGGAATCGGATCACATCGACGCGTCGGTCCTGCCGCCGCGCCTGAGCGAGGAGAAGACCCCGCACGGCCGCGCCCTGGATTATCTGCCGCCGCAAAGCCTGGATGACGTGGAAGCCTATTTCATCCGCAAGACCTTGCGCGAGACGCGTGGCGACCGTGCGCTGGCGGCGGAGATCCTCGGCATCGACAAGTCGACGCTGTGGCGCAAGATCAAGCGCTACGGCATCGAGGAATGATGCGCGCGACGATCTTCGCCGTGTCGTCTCGCGTGCCGTGGATGCGTTCGTTACGCCGCAGCGTCGTGGTTGCGCGGGCCATGCGTTTGCTGCAAGCTTGAACACCATGTCACGCTTGTCTCCCACCCTGGCCGATGCCGTGCGCCGTACGTTGCGGCACGGATTGCCGGCCATCAACCTGCTGTTGCTGCTGACGCTGGCGGCGCTGCTGGCCCATTGGACCTGGCGGTTTGCCGCACCGCAGCCTGTGCAGCCGCCTGCCGCCGGACCTGGCGATGCGCGCGTGGATGACGGCCTCCACCGCCTGCGTGCGGCCGGGCTGTTCGGTGGGCGCGTGGCGGCAGGTACGCAGGGCGAGGCGCCGACTGCGCTCGGCCTGAAGCTGCACGGCGTATTCGCCGCGCCGGAAGGACGTCCCGCGGTGGCGCTGCTGAGCGCCGAGGGTGTGGAACAGGCGGTGGTGCGCGGCGACGAAATCCAGCCGGGAGTGGTGCTCGAAGCGGTGGCCGCCGACCACGTCATCCTGCTCAATCGCGGGGTGCGCGAACGACTCGACCTCGAAACATTGGGCGCACCGATGGCACCGACTCCCGGCGAGATTTCACTGACGCGTCAGGATATCAGTCAGGCGCTTGCCAGCCCGCAGTCCGTTGGCGTCCAGGTGGGGGAGCCGGCCGGTCCACTGGCGGGCTTGCAGATCGTCCGGATTGAGGAGGGCGGGCTCGCCGCGCGGCTCGGCCTGCAAAGCGGTGATACCCTGCGCATGGTCAACGGCATGCCGGTCGCCAATGCGCAGGATCTGGCTCGAATGCTCTCGGATTCCGCAAATGTCGAGCGCATCACCCTGGTGGGCGAGCGCCAGGGCAAGCCGCTCACCCTCTCTTACAGGCTGCAACAACAACGATGACCATGCTGAACGTATCGAAGGACTTCTTTCGCCGGCTGCCCGTTCCGGCCGCGCTGCTGCTCGCGCTCGTGTTGCCGGCCGGCAACGCGCAGGCCCAGGCGCCGCAGGATCCCGTTGTGCTCAATTTCGTCAATGCGGACATTCCTTCGGTCATCAAGGCGGTGGGTGAACTCACCGGCAAGAATTTCGTCATCAATCCGCGCGTCAAGGGCACGGTGATGATCACCTCGGCGCGTGCGGTGCCGCGCAGCCAGGTGTATCCGATCCTGCTGGCGGCACTGCGCATGCAGGGTTTCACCGCGATCGAGGGGCGCGACGCGGTGAAGATCGTCCCGGAGGCGGAGGCGAAGCACGACTACAGTGTGACGCGTGGCAAGGAAGTACCCGAGCGCGGCGACCGCATCATCACCCAGGTCTATCCGTTGCAGTACGAGTCGGCGGCGCAGATGATGCCGGTGCTGCGCCCGTTGATCGGTCCCAACAACGCCATCGCGGTGCTGCCCGGCAGCAACACGCTGGTGATCACCGACTACGCCGATAACGTGCGGCGGCTGAACGCCATCATCGCCGCGGCCGACCAGCCGACGCCGAACGACACCACGCTGATCAGGCTCCAGCACGTGTCGGCGGTGGATCTGGCCCACTCGCTGAGCCGGTTGATGGCCGACGGCGCCGGCGGGCAGGCGGCACCGGGGTCCGCGCGGCTGACCATCGTGCCCGAGATACGCTCGAATTCGCTTCTGGTGCGCAGCGACAATCCGGCCCGCATCCAGACGCTGCGTGGTCTCGTTGCCGGCCTCGATGTGCCGGGCGCGCTCGGCGGCAATGTGCATGTGGTCTACCTGCGCAACGCCGAAGCCGCCAAACTGGCGGAGACCTTGCGTGGCATTCTCTCGGCAGAGGGGCCGACACCACTCGCCGCCACGACGCCGGGAACGGCCAGCGCGACCGCCGCGGCGGTCGCGGGTCCAGCACCCGTCGCCGGGAGCATGATTCTGGCCGATACTGCCACCAACTCGCTGGTCATCAGCGCGCCCGATGTGACCTACAACGCGCTGCGCGCGGTGATCGACAAGCTCGACGCGCGCCGCGCGCAGGTGTTCGTCGAGGCGCTGGTGGTGGAAATCACGGCGGAGAAGGCGGCTGAATTCGGCATCCAGTGGCAGGACCTGCGCAACCTGCACGACAGCGGCACCAACTTCATCGGCGGCACCAATCTTGGCGGGCGCAACACCGGCACCAACATCATCGATGCCTCGGCCAATCTGGGGGCGCTGGGGCAGGGCCTCAACATCGGCGTGGTGAGCGGCACCATCAACATCCCCGGTCTTGGCGTGGTGACCAATCTCGGTATGCTCGCACGCGCGCTGGAATCGGATGCCAACGCCAACATCCTGTCGACGCCGACGCTGCTGACGCTGGACAACGAAGAGGCGAAAATCGTCATCGGACAGAACGTCCCCTTCGTCACCGGACAGTACGCGCAGACCGGCACGACCACGACGCCGACACCGTTCCAGACCATCGAGCGGCGCGACGTCGGGTTGACGCTGAAGGTGCGGCCGCAGGTGTCCGAGGGCGGCGCGGTGAAGCTGCAGATCTACCAGGAGATTTCCAGCCTGCGGCCGACCACTACGGCATCGGACGTCATCACCGACAAGCGTTCCATCGACTCCACCGTGCTGGTGGATGACGGCCGCATCATCGTGCTCGGCGGACTGATCCAGGACACCGTGCAGGACAACGTCGACAAGGTGCCGCTCCTCGGTAACGTTCCGCTGCTCGGCCACCTGTTCAAGGTGGAGAAGCGCAACCGCATGAAGACCAATCTGATGGTGTTCCTGCGCCCGCGCGTGCTGCGTGACGTCGCCAGTTCCGACGCCCTCGCCAGCGATCGCTATGAATTCATCCGGCAGAAGCAGGCCGAATTCCGCATGGAACCGCACCCCATCCTGCCCGACATGCAGACGGACCTCTTGCCCGATCTGAAGATGACGCCGCTGCCGCCCGCGCCCTGACTACATGGATACGCCCGCTCCGTCGGTTCCCGACTCCCGGCTCGCCGCATTGCTGCCCTACGGCTTCGCGCGTGCGCGTGGCGCACTGCCGGTGCGGCGCAACGGCGACGCCGTCGAGGTGTGGTTGCGCGAGGACGCGGAACCCGCCACGCTGGCCGAGGTGCGACGTATCCTCAAGTGTCCCTTGCAGCCATATCTGGTGCCCGCCGCGCAGTTCGAGCAGGCGCTCGGGCAGGTCTACGGCGGCGGCGAGAACCAGGCGGCGACGCTGGTCGACGACATGGAACAGGGAATGGACCTGCAGCAGCTCGCACAGGACATCCCCGAAGTGTCCGATCTCCTGGAGAGCGAGGACGATGCGCCGATCATCCGCCTGATCAACGCGCTGCTGACGCAGGCGCTGCGGGAGAACGCCTCCGATATCCACATCGAGCCCTTCGAGACGCGCTCGGTGGTGCGCTTTCGCATGGACGGCGCCCTGCGCGACGTCATCGAGCCGAAACGCGCGCTGCATGCGGCGATCGTGTCGCGCATCAAGGTGATGGCGCAGCTCGACATCGCCGAGAAACGTTTGCCGCAGGACGGCCGCATCACGCTGCGCCTGGCGGGCCGGCCGGTTGACGTGCGTGTGTCGACGCTGCCTACCGGGCACGGCGAGCGTGTCGTGTTGCGCCTGCTCGACAAGCAGGCGGGGCGTTTGCAACTGGGCGCGCTGGGTATGAGCGAGGCCTCCCTTGCCCGGCTCGACGCGAAACTGCAGAACATCATGACAGTGGAGGACCCGATCGAGTACGACCTCGACGGCAACGGCCAGACCCAGGCCAACCCGCGCATCGAGCTGACGTTCGCGCGCGCCCTGCGCGCGATCTTGCGGCAGGACCCGGACGTCATCATGATCGGCGAGATTCGCGACCTCGAAACTGCGCAGATCGCGGTGCAAGCCTCGCTTACCGGCCATCTGGTGCTGGCGACGCTGCATACCAACGACGCCGCCAGTTCGGTGACGCGGCTGATCGACATGGGCATCGAGCCCTTCCTGCTCGCGTCGAGCCTCCTGGGGGTGCTCGGCCAGCGTCTGGTGCGACGCTTGTGCCCCGTATGCCGCCAACCTCACGTGCCGAGCGAGAGCGAGCTTGCCGCAATCGGCGAGACAGGGTCTGCGGCGCCGCTGTTCACCGCGTCGGGCTGTACCGCCTGCAATGCGAGCGGCTACCGCGGCCGCACCGGCATCTACGAGCTGCTCGCGGTGGACGAATCCCTGCGCCGCATGATCCACGACGGCGCTGCCGAGCAGGACCTGCGCGCGCACGCGGCGGCGCACGGCATGACGCGCATGCGCGAGGATGGCATGCGCTGGGTGCGTGCCGGTGATACCTCGCTGGAGGAAGTGCTGCGCGTGACGCGCGAGGTCTGAGCGATGGGGGCATTCCGCTACGAGGCCTATGATGCCGCCGGCCGCTTGCACCGGGGCGTTGTGGAAGCGGACACGGCGCGTCAGTTGCGCGCGCGGCTGCGCGAACAGGGCTTGCTGGCCGCGGACGTGTCGGCAGTGTCCGCGTCGTCGCTGGAACACCGTGGCAGCCGCTGGCACTGGCGGCGCGGCCTGTCCGGAACGCAACTGAGTCTGGTCACGCGCCAGTTCGCCACGCTGCTGGCGGCGGGGTTGCCGGTGGAGCAGACGCTCAATGCGCTGGTCGAACAGACCGATGACGATTACCAGCGCCAGGTGCTGGCCGGGGTGCGTGCTGAAGTGCTCGCCGGACACTCGCTGGCGCGCGCCCTGAAGAAATATCCGCGCGTGTTTTCGGAACTCTACGTCACCCTGGTGGCGGCGGGCGAGCAGTCGGGGCGCTTGGGCGAGGTGATGGAACGGCTCGCCGACTACGCCGAATCGCAGCAGGCGCTGCGGCAGAAGGTCGGGCTGGCGTTCGTCTATCCGCTGATCGTCACCCTGGTGGCGGGCGCCGTGGTGCTGGGCCTGCTCGCCTACGTGGTGCCGCAGGTGGTGAACGTGTTCCAGAACACCAACCAGACCCTGCCCTGGCTTACGCGCACGCTGATCGGACTGAGCGATTTCCTGCGCGCCAGCGCCTGGCTGTGGCTGATCGTGATCGGCATCGCGGTGTGGGCGGCCCGGCGTGCGCTCGCCCGGTCCGGCCCGCGCCTGCGCTTCCACCGCTGGCTGCTGCGGCTGCCCCTGGTGGGCACGATGGTGCGGGGAATCAACAGCGCACAATTGGCGAGCACGCTGGCCATTCTGGTCGGCAGTGGCGTGCCGCTCCTGGCCGCGCTGCAGGCCGGTGCCGGGGTCGTCGGCAACCTGCCGATGCGGCAGGCCGTGGAGGAGGCGGCGCGCCGGGTGCGCGAAGGCGGCAGCCTCTCGCGTGCACTCGGCGCGGGAAAGCTGTTCCCGCCGATGCTGGTGCACATGATCGCCAGCGGCGAAGCGAGCGGACGCCTGGCGCACATGTTGGAGCGGGCCGCCGCGCAGCAGGAACGCGAGATGGAAAATCGCGTGCTGGCGCTGTCCAGCCTGCTGGAACCCCTGCTGATCGTGCTGATGGGCGGGGTGGTGCTGGTGATCGTGCTGGCGATCCTGCTGCCGATATTCGAGATGAATCAGCTGGTGCGGTAAGGCCGGCTGCGTCGTGTTTTTTTCGGGCGCGCGGACGTGCTGCCCACATTGGAGGACTTGCATGAAATCGATCCGACCCTACAGGCGCGCAAGAGGTTTCACGCTCATCGAGATCATGGTGGTGATTGCGATTCTCGGCATCCTTGCCGCACTGGTGGTGCCGAAGATCATGGGACGTCCCGACGAGGCGCGCATCGTCGCCGCCAGGCAGGACATCGCCGCGATCAGGCAGGCGCTCAACCTCTACCGGCTCGACAACCAGCGTTATCCGACGACGGAACAGGGCCTGCAGGCGCTGGTCGAGAAGCCGGCTTCCGGCCCGATTCCGGGCAACTGGAAGACCGGTGGCTATCTCGAACGCCTGCCCAGCGATCCCTGGGGGGCGCCCTACCAGTACCTGAACCCGGGCCTGCGCGGAGAAGTCGATATCTACAGCCTCGGTGCGGATGGCGCCGCAGGCGGTGCGGGCAACGACGCGGACATCGGTTCGTGGGAGCTCTAGCCGGGCAGCGTGGTTTCACGCTGATCGAGATCCTGGTGGTGCTGGTCATCGTCGGAATCATGGTCGGGCTCGCCACGGTGCGCTTCCTTCCCGACGACCAGACCACGCTGACGGAGGAGGCGCGGCGGCTGGCGATCTGCCTGGAGCAGGCGCACGACCAGGCGGTGGCGGCGGGCGAGCCGATCGGATTTTCGCTGGAGCAAAAGGGCTACCGCTTCTGGTCGCTGGACGCCCGGAACGAATGGGTGCCGCGCGACGGCGACGACGTGCTGAAGCCGCGCGCGCTGGCCGAGGGTGTGCGTGTGCGTGGACTGAGCGTGAACCGACAGCCCGTTGCCGCGGACGAACGCCTGCTGTTTCTGCCGGCGGGCAGCACGTCTCCTTTCGTCATGGACCTGGCGCTCAACGTGGCCGAGGTACGTCTGCGGGGTGACCGCTTCGGCCGGGTGCGCGTCGAATTTGCGGGGGATGGCGGATGATGGCGCGGCGGCCTTGCGGCTTCACCCTGGTCGAGGTGCTCGTGGCGTTGGCGATCCTCGCGGTGGCGCTCGCCGCCGCGAGCCGCGCTGCGGCGCTGATGGCGGACAGTTCGGTCGCGTTGCGCGAGCGCCTGCTGGCCGGCTGGGTGGCGCAGAATCGTCTGGCCGAACTGCAGGCGCGCCGTGCCTGGCCAAACCCGGGTCGTCGCGAAGGCGAGACGGAACAGGCGGGCATGAGGCTGCTGTGGCGCGAGACGGTCAGCCCGACCCCCAACATGGCGTTCCGCCGCGTCGAGATCAGCGTGGTGGCGGCCGGACACGAGAGCCCGGTGCTGGCGCAGCTGACTGGCTATCTGGTGCGTGGCGAGTGAGCATGCGGCCGCGCGGCTTCACCCTGGTGGAGGTGCTGGTGGCGCTGGCGATCTTCGC
>JANJXF010000007.1 GCA_024709165.1 Thiobacillus sp.
CTACGCCTTGACACCCCAGGTCGAAACCCGTAGAAAAGTCACGTTGTTCCGCAGCGTGTATCCTATCAACCTGAAGACCACCAGCAAGGACCGCGACGAACTCCTCGCCGAAGCCGAAGAGGAGCTGCGCCGGCGCGGCGCCGTGCGCGAGGGCGACCTCATCCTGCTGACCATCGGCGAACCGATCGGCCAGCCCGGCGGCACCAACACCATGAAGATCGTCCGCGTGAGCGGTCCCAAGAAGTCCTGATTTCGATCGCCAATTTTCAACTTAGGAGAGAGTAAATGGCACTGATTTCCCTTCGTCAACTGCTCGACCATGCCGCCGAACACGGCTATGGTCTGCCGGCGTTCAACGTCAACAACATGGAGCAGGTGCAGGCCATCATGCAGGCCGCCGCCGCGGTGGACTCCCCGGTGATCCTGCAGGGATCCGCCGGTGCGCGCTCTTACGCCGGCGAACCCTTCCTGCGCCACCTCATCCTCGCCGCGATCGAGATGTATCCGCAGATTCCCGTGTGCATGCACCAGGACCACGGCGCCAGCCCCTCCATCTGCTTCCGCTCGATCCAGTCCGGCTTCTCGTCCGTGATGATGGACGGCTCGCTGAAGGAAGACGGCAAGACGCCGTCCAGCTACGAGTACAACGTCGAGACCACCCGCAAGGTGTCCGAGCTCGCGCATGCCTGCGGCGTGTCCGTCGAAGGCGAACTGGGCTGCCTGGGCTCGCTCGAGACCGGCAAGGCCGGCGAGGAAGACGGCCACGGCGCCGAGGGTGTGCTGGACCATTCCTCCCTGCTGACCGACCCCAACGAGGCCGCCGACTTCGTCGCCAAGACCCGCGTCGACGCCCTGGCGATCGCCATCGGCACCAGCCACGGCGCCTACAAGTTCACCCAGAAACCCACGGGCAAGGTGCTGCGCATCGACCGCGTCAAGGAAATCCACGCCCGCATCCCCAACGTCCACCTGGTCATGCACGGTTCCTCCTCGGTGCCGGAAGACTGGCTCGCCATCATCAACAGCTACGGCGGCGACATGGGTCAGACCTACGGCGTGCCGGTCAGCGAAATCGTCGAAGGCATCAAGAACGGCGTGCGCAAGGTCAACATCGATACCGACCTGCGCATGGCCTCCACCGGTTCCATCCGCAAGCACCTGGCCGAGAACAAGGCCAATTTCGACCCGCGCAAGTTCCTCAAGGAAGCCACCAAGGCCATGAGCGGCATCTGCCAGGCCCGCTACGAAGCCTTCGGCTCCGCCGGCATGGCGAGCAAGATGGGCAAGGTGTTCAACCTGGAAGAAATGCAGAAGCGCTACGACAAAGGTGAGCTCGATCCCAGGATTGCGTGATCACCGCTTGTCGAAGTCCAGGATGAAACGGGACGCCGCGGCGTCCCGTTTTTTACATCGGCCCGGGTAATCGATCAGCCAGACGTTGTCGCGTGCTTGAATTTCTGCACCACGCGGAAAATATCCGTCAGGCCTTGGGTGCGCCTCGCTGGGGTGGAATACTGGATTCTACGCCGGTAAAACTCTCGCCTGGAAAACGCAGTTGACCGCTGCCTGGCACTTGGCGTGGCGCATGGATATTGCGTTTGACGCTCTCCATCGGGGCACACCCGCGGGGTAAACTGCGCCTCGAGCGCGTCCAAATGCGATTTCTCGCCTCAGATCTTGCGGTAGACCTCGGCGCCCTGCTGCACGAACTCGACCGCCTTCACCTCCATGCCCTTTGCCAGCGCATCGGTTTCGGACAGGCCTTCCTTCGCGGCGAATTCACGCACGTCCTGCGAGATCTTCATCGAGCAGAACTGCGGGCCGCACATCGAGCAGAAGTGCGCGACCTTGGCCGATTCCTTGGGCAGCGTCTCGTCGTGGAAGGACTTCGCCTTGTCGGGATCGAGGCCGAGGTTGAACTGGTCGTCCCACCTGAATTCAAACCGCGCCTTGCTCAAGGCGTTGTCGCGGATCTGCGCGCCCGGGTGACCCTTGGCGAGGTCCGCGGCGTGGGCGGCGAGCTTGTAGGTGATGATGCCTTCCTTCACATCGTCCTTGTCCGGTAGCCCCAAATGTTCCTTCGGCGTCACGTAGCACAGCATCGCGGTGCCGTACCAGCCGATCATCGCGGCACCGATGCCGCTGGTGATGTGGTCGTAGCCGGGGGCGATGTCGGTGGTCAATGGCCCCAGTGTATAGAACGGCGCCTCGGAGCAGGACTCGAGCTGGATATCCATGTTCTCCTTGATGAGTTGCATCGGCACGTGGCCGGGACCCTCGATCATCACCTGCACGTCATGCTTCCACGCCGTCTGGGTGAGTTCGCCGAGCGTCTTCAGTTCGGCCAGCTGCGCCTCGTCGTTGGCGTCGTAGATCGAGCCGGGACGCAGGCCGTCACCCAGCGAGAAGGCCACATCGTAGGCCTTCATGATGTCGCAGATATCCTCGAAGTGCGTGTAGAGGAAGCTCTCCTTGTGGTGCGCGAGGCACCACTTCGCCATGATCGAGCCGCCACGCGAAACGATCCCGGTCATACGGTTGGCGGTCATCGGCACATAGCGCAACAGCACGCCGGCGTGGATCGTGAAGTAGTCGACGCCCTGTTCGGCCTGCTCGACGAGCGTGTCGCGGAACATCTCCCAGGTGAGCTCCTCGGCGCGGCCGTCGACTTTCTCCAGCGCCTGGTAGATCGGCACCGTGCCGATGGGTACGGGCGAGTTGCGGATGATCCACTCGCGCGTCTCGTGGATGTTCTTGCC
>JANJXF010000104.1 GCA_024709165.1 Thiobacillus sp.
TGCCCCTTGCCGACTTCCACCAGCTTGCCTTCCCGGGCTGCACGTACCCAGTTGTCCAGACTGCTCTTCGGCATCGACAGCTGCTTCGCCGCCCGCGCTATCGACATGCCCGTCGCCTCCACCAGTTTGACTGCCTCAGCCCGAAACTCAGGCGTGTAAATCCCCTTCGGGGTCCGTTCCATTTCCATCCTCCAGATCGTCAAGTTACACGACCCATCGGACTCCACTTTTTCCAGCCTACCTCATCGGGTGCCCGGCGGTTCAGGGATAATCCGAGCCCATGAGCCCCAAGAAAAAAATATTTGAGCAATTCGCCCGAGTCGCCAAGGCGCTGGCCAGCCCGAACCGCCTGGACTTGCTGGAAACGCTGGCGCAGGGAGAGAAAAGCGTGGATTCACTGGCGCAGGTGACCGGCATGTCAGTCGCCAACACCTCGCACCATCTCCAGATTCTCCGCGATTCGGGCTTGGCGGAATCCCGCAAGGAGGGCTTGCAGGTGTTCTACCGGCTCTCCGACGACCAGATTCCCACCCTGATGGGCTGCATCAGCCGCATCGCGGAACGACACCTGGCCGAGGTGGAGCGCATCGTTCGCGAACACTTCGAGGTCCGCGATTCGCTCACACCCGTCGGCCGAGACGAGTTGATGACGCGAGTCAAGGAAGGCGAGACCATGGTCATCGATGTGCGACCGGCAGCCGAATACCAGGCCGGGCACATTCCGGGCGCAATCAACATCCCGGTGGACGAATTGCCAGGGCATTTGGAGACCCTGCCGCGTGAACAGGAAATCGTCGCCTATTGCCGAGGGCCCTACTGTATGCTGGCCTTCGATGCGGTGGCGAAGTTGCGTGAGGCGGGCTACCAGGCGCGACGCCTGGAGGACGGTTTTCCCGAGTGGAAGGCCGAGAATCGTCCCGTCGACAGTGGCCCCGTAGACTGAGTTTTTCCCGTTATCACAAATTTCGTTTGACACAGGGCCTTCTCGCTCTCACTATTCAAGTACTCGTTTGAATACCAGATAGGAGGTGGACATGGACATTCTGGCCATCCTGGCCGGTCTGGCGACCGGCATGGTGTTGGGTCTGTTCGGCAGTGGAGGTTCCATCATCGCCCTGCCGGCACTGCTCTATCTGCTCCATGTCGAGCCGAAGTCGGCCATCGCCATGAGCCTGGGTGTGGTGGCGGTCACCGCCACCGTATCCGGACTGGATAACTGGCGGCGCGGCCTGGTCGATGTCCGGGTCGCCCTGGTGTTCGGCTTGTTCGGCGTTGCCGGCACCTTTGCCGGGGCGCGGCTGGGGCTGTTGACGCCGGTGGTGGTCCAGCTGGGCCTGTTCGCCCTGGTGATGTATGCCGCCGCTTGGCGGATGCTGAAGCCGGCCAAGGTGGCAGTGCCGGCGTCCGGCATCGTGGCCATCGGCGGCGGCGCGGCGGCGCTGGGCGGCTGCCGCGACTTCTTTTCGCCCTGCATGGGCCACATCGCCCTGCACGGCATCGGCGTCGGGGTGCTCACCGGCCTGGTCGGGGTGGGCGGCGGCTTCCTCATCGTGCCGGCCCTGGTCCTGCTCTCCGGCATTCCCATGAAGACGGCCGTCGGCACCTCGCTGGTGATCGTCGCCGCCAAGTCCTATGCCGGCTTCATCGGCTACATGGGCGGCGTGCCCATCGACTGGAGCGTCATGGCCAGCTTCACGGTGGTGACCGTGGGCGGCAGCTTCATCGGCGCGCGCTTCTCCAACCGGATTTCCCAGGACATGTTGAAGAAGGCATTCGCCTGGTTCCTGGTGGTGGTGGCCACCTACATCCTGTTCAAGAGTGTCTTGTGAAGGAGGCGGCGATGTATGCAAGCATGTTGAGCCAGGAAGCGGACGTCGGCGTGAAATGGACATGGAAGCGCGGATGTTTTTCCAGCCACTCCTTGACCTTGGGATGCTTGTGCGTCGCACAGTTGTCGCAGATCAGGTGCAGTTCCTTGTTCTTGGGCGTCTCGCGATTGATTTGGCGCAGGAAGTCGAGCCATTCGACATGGCGGTGACGTTGGGCACAGCGGGAGATCACCGAACCATCCAGCGTGCTCATCGCCGCGGACAACGTGGTCGTGCCGTTACGCTTGTAGTCGTGGGTCATCGTTTGCGCACGCCCCTTCTTCAGCGGCAAACCGGGTTGGGTGCGGTCGAGTGCCTGCACCTGGCTCTTCTCGTCGCAGCACAGCACCAAGGCATGCTCGGGCGGCGACATGTACAGGCCGACGATGTCTTCGAGTTTCTCGACGAATTTCGGATCGCGCGAAACCTTGAAGGTCTCGACCAAGTGCGGCTTGAGGCCATTAGCCTGCCACACCTTGAGCACCGTGGTATCCGAAATGCCGAGCTGGACGGCCAGTTTGCGCGTGCTCCAGTGGGCACTCAGTCCACGGCAAAGTGGACAGTCGGAGCGAAGGACGCATGGGGTGGATGATGTTTACTCCAGGTTGGGTTCCTCCGTCAATTTTGGCTTGAGTCGGCGCAAGGATTTCCCATCCAGGTTCAGCGGGTGACCTGCTTGCGCAATTCGTATTGCGCCGCCGGCTCGAGCTTACTTGCGTCTTGTTTGTCCATGTAGCAACTAACTGCAAACCCGGAAAATAGTTCATATTATTTGTGTGCCGGATCAATAGGAGGTGGAACGGTGGTGGACATACAGGTTATTTCCCAGCAGCCGCCGGGCGGCCGCTGCACCCTGTACGCCGGCTACGCCGACGTCCTCGAACGTTATCTCAAGGCTAGCGCCAAATTGATCTTCAGCACGACCCGCGATGCCCATGGCGAAGGTTTTCCAAGCCTGTGGTTGAACGGGGCTGCGGTTCAGCCGGAGGATGGCGTGATCCTGATGCCGGCCGATGTCCTGGCTGGATTGAAGGCCCACGGCGTGCCGGGGGAGGTCATGCCGGGGCTGGCCGAGGCCCTGGAGGCGCCGCTGGATCGCATGCTGGAAGAAGAAGGTTGAGGGATGTCGTCATGAAGCGCATGGACGAACTGGATGTGTCCGGAGTGGAAGACCTATACGCCCCTTTTACGCATGTTATGCCCCACACATAAAATTTCGGTCATGGTCGACAGGAGTGCACCGTTTCGGTTATGATGCGCCCCGCATTAGGCGCGTAGCTCAGCTGGTTAGAGCACCACCTTGACATGGTGGGGGTCGTTGGTTCGAGTCCAATCGCGCCTACCATTTTCCGGGCGAGTCCGCTGTCGCCCCCGGATCACTGCAAGACCACCTTGAGAGCCTCCCAAAAGCCGCCGAATGCGGCTTTTTTCTTGTGCGTCCGTTACCGGCCGTGTCCCGTTTTCCGTACCGAGCCTGGGGCAGGCGCGACTCCGTTGGTCCGGCAGGGCTTCAGCGAACCAGGTTGGAAAGCGGTTCCTCGGCTGCACTCTGGTCGATTTCGCTCATGTGCCGGATCAGTGTCTCCAGGTTTGCATCCAGGCTGGCCAGAGCGGCCTTGGGCATTTTCGCGAGCGCATCGCTGACCGGCCCGGTCAGTGGCTTTGGTGCGCGTTCGATGACCGCTTTGCCGGCTTCCGTCAAACGGAGCCGGACCACGCGCCGGTCATCCTCGCTGCGCAAGCGTTCGATCAGTCCGGCGCGCCCCAGCTTGTCGAGCAGATTGCTGGCGGTGGAGACGTGGATGGAGAGCGCCTGACCA
The DNA here is from genome assembly GCA_024709165.1 of Thiobacillus sp. Taxonomy (GTDB): domain Bacteria; phylum Pseudomonadota; class Gammaproteobacteria; order Burkholderiales; family Thiobacillaceae; genus Thiobacillus. The sequence goes on from JANJXF010000104.1 coordinate 3,689, forward strand.
AGCTGCGAAACCTTGATGTCTGGCTGCTCGGCGATGGTGGCCAGAATCCAGACCTGTGTTCCGCTGATGCCGCAGGAACTCTCCAGTGCGCGGGAATGTTGGCGCACCGCACCGACGACGATGCGGAACTTGCGCAGGGTTTCCAGAACGAGCGGCGAGGTCATCGGATGGATCTCTGTCTCACAAATTTGGAAGGAAAGCGGCCCGAAGGGAAGGGGGGATGGCGGTCGGCTCGTCCAGCGACGCATCGTACTGTCTCGCCCAGAAAAAACACATAATTGGTTTTGATAAAAACTATTTTTGTGGATAATATATGCGCTCACGCCTTGCGGCCATACGCCGTCACAGCTTCAAATGTCCAGCCGGCCCGTGCGGTCGGCTACGCCAGACGTTCATGGCGATTCGTCATCCCCGAAAACTGCAAGACGGCTCGCCATGAATGTCTCCCTGACCCGCGTCGGCGGGCGACAAGGACAAGGTCTCGTTTCGCGAGCCTCACGTCAAAGGAGACAGCATGAAGAGCTTTCCTCTTGCGCAGCGCAGCATTCCACGCGAATCCGTCCACACGGAGGGCAATGTTTTCCCGCTATCCGCCTCGCCCGCGAACGCTTCCCTGGAGCAGGCCGGCGACAGTCTGGATATCCCACGGTACAAGGCCTATTCGTTGCCCAACTTCCGTGACATACCACAGATGAGCGGACTGTCCGAGGCGCTCAAGTTCGATATCGAGGTGGTTGGCCAGGTGTTGCCGTTCAAGGTCGATAATTTCGTGCTCGAGCAGTTGATCGACTGGGAGCGGGCGCCGGAGGACGCACTTTTCGTCCTGACCTTTCCGCAGCGAGCCATGCTCGCGCCCGCGCACTACGACGAGATCGCCGCGCTGCTCAAATCCGGCGCGGACAAGCCGCGAATCAAGGCGGCCGCCAACCGCATCCGGCTCGAACTCAACCCGCATCCGGCCGGGCAGCTCAGCCATAACGTGCCATTTCTCGAAGGCGAGCCGCTCACCGGCATGCAGCACAAATACCGCGAGACGGTATTGTTCTTTCCCAGCCAGGGACAGACCTGCCATGCCTATTGCAGTTTCTGCTTCCGCTGGCCGCAATTTGTCGGCCTGGCCGAGCTGAAATTCGCCTGCCGCGAGGTGGATTACCTGATCGAATACCTGCGCAAGCACCCCGAGGTCAGCGACGTGCTGTTCACCGGCGGCGATCCCATGGTCATGTCCACGCGCAACCTGGCTGGCTATATCGAACCCCTGATTGAGGCCAATCTGCCTAATCTGCGCCGCATCCGCATCGGTACCAAGGCCTTGAGTTACTGGCCATACCGCTTTCTCGACGAGGATGGCGATGCGCTCATGGCGCTGTTCGAGCGGGTCGCGGGCAGTGGTCGTCATCTTGCGCTGATGGCGCACTTCAACCATCCACGCGAACTGGGACCGGAAGCCGTGCAACGGGCCATTGCCCGGGTGCGCCAGACCGGAGCGGTGATCCGTACCCAGTCGCCTCTGCTGCGCCACGTCAACGACGATCCGGCACTCTGGGCCGAAATGTGGAGCCGTCAGGTCGATCTGGGCTGCGTGCCTTATTACATGTTTCTCCCGCGTGACACCGGCGCCCACGATTATTTCAGCGTGCCGCTGGTGCGTGCCTGGGAGATCTATCGTCAGGCGTATCAGCGTGTCGGTGGTCTGTGCCGCACCGTGCGCGGCCCCAGCATGTCGGCCGATCCCGGCAAGGTGCAGGTGCTGGGTACCAGCGAGATCGGCGGAGAGAAAGTGCTGCAATTGCGTTTTCTCCAGGGCCGCGATCCGGATTGGGTGCACCGGCCGTTCTTTGCCTCTTACGACGAGAGCGCCACCTGGCTGGATGAACTGCAGCCGGCTTTTGGCGAACCCCGGTTCTTCTTCGAAGACCATGCCGGAACCGATTGAAACGATGCTGCACGATGTCGGCCTCGCCGGCATGCCGCTGTCCGAAATGAACACCTGGCTTTCGCAACACCCGGTTTCCTACATGTTTCTCGGCTTGCTGGCCTTGGCGCTGCTGGCGTGGGCGGCCAACTGGATTACCCGGCACATCCTGCTGCGTGGTCTGCGTCGTCTGGTCAAGGCGGCGCTGCCGGACAGGGATCCGGAACTGTCGCCACTACGTGTCACGTCCCGCCTGGCAAATATTGTGCCGGCGCTGGTGCTGAGCCTGGGCATCGCCTTGATTCCCGATGTGCCGCTGACAGCGGTGACAGTGGTAAAAAACGTCAGTAGTGCCTTTATCGTCCTGACCATCGCACTGGCCATCGGCTCGGCGCTGGATCTGGGCGATGCACTTTATCAGCGTCGGCCCGATGCCGGCCAGCGGTCGATCAAGGGCTATGTCCAGATAGTCAAGATCGTCATCTACGCGGTGGCGGCGATCCTGGTCGTCGCCAGCCTGATCGATCGTTCACCCTTGATACTGCTCTCCGGATTGGGGGCGATGGCGGCGGTGTTGATGCTTGTTTTTCAGGATACCCTGCTGTCGCTGGTGGCCAGTGTTCAGCTCGGTACCAACGACATGGTGCGTCTCGGCGATTGGATCGAAGTGCCGCAGCAGAACGCGGACGGCGCGGTGATCGATATTGCATTGCACACGGTCAAGGTGCGCAACTGGGACAACACCGTCACCAACATTCCCACCAAGAAGCTGATCAGCGATTCCTTCAAAAACTGGCGTGGCATGTTCGAATCGGGCGGGCGGCGCATCAAGCGCAGCATTCTCCTCGATCAGCAGAGCATTCATTTTCTTGGTGACGAGGAACAGGTGCATCTGGCGCGCTTTGCGCTGCTGCAGGATTATTTTGTCGCCAAGAAGGGTGAGCTGGCGGCCTGGAATGCGCGCAACCCCGGCACCGGCAGTGCGATCAACCAACGCCGCCTGACCAACATCGGCACCTTCCGGAGTTATGTCGTGCATTATCTGCGAACCCATCCGGAGATCCACCAGGGGATGACCCTCATCGTCCGCCAGCTTGCGCCGACACCGGATGGCCTGCCTCTGGAACTGTACTGCTTCACCCATGACACCCGGTGGGTGGAACATGAGCGCATCCAGTCGGACATTTTCGACCACCTGTTCGCCATCCTGCCGGAATTCGGCTTGCGTGTGTTCCAGCAGCCGAGCGGGGCCGACATGCGGGTTTTGGGAAGCCGTCCACCCGGTCCGGCATGAGGCGTCAGTCCAAGAACCGGAGCCGCCGTCCGTCCTCACAGGTTTGAGTTGTTCGGCGCGGTGTGTTGTGACAGAATGCGCGGCTGATCAAAGTGTGGCGTAGCGGGGCCACACTGTTGGCCGCGCTGCCGTTACGTGCCATCTTCGCGCTTTGGCGGGCAACGAGCACGCAGTTTCGAGCATAAAGCTCAGCAGGGGCTGAACGGCCCGTGGAGGTTGCGAAATGTCGCCGCGAACTTGCAGGACCATTACTGGATAATCCCGGCGCATCGCTGCACGCTTGTGCACCCCCTGTAATCCAAGAGCGCGGCCGGCCCGCGCTTTTTTGTGTTGGAGTGTTTCACATGATCAAAGTCACGCTTCCCGACGGTTCGCAGCGTGCGTTCGAGGCGCCTGTAACGGTCGCCGAGGTCGCGGCGTCCATCGGCGCGGGGCTTGCCAAGGCGGCGCTCGCCGGCCGGGTCGACGGCCGGCTCGTCGATACCAGCCATCTCATCGACCGTGACGCCGCACTGGCCATCGTCACCGTGAAGGACGCCGAGGCGCTCGATCTCATTCGCCACGACGCCGCGCACGTGATGGCGCAGGCGGTGCAGGAGCTCTATCCCGGCACCCAAGTCACCATCGGTCCCGCCATCGAGGACGGCTTCTATTACGACTTCGCGCGCGACACGCCTTTCACTCCGGAAGACCTGGAGCAGATCGAGAAACGCATGGAGGAGATCGTCAGGCGCGACCTGCCCATCGTGCGCGAGGTCTGGTCGCGCGAGGAGGCGATGAAGGTGTTTGCCGGGCTGGGCGAAACGTACAAGGTGCAGATCATCGACGAGGTGATCCCCAAGGGCGAGGAACTGTCCATCTACCGTCAGGGCGACTGGTTCGACGTCTGTCGCGGCCCGCATCTGCCGTCCACCGGCAGGCTGCCGCGTGCGTTCAAGCTGATGAAGCTGGCCGGCGCGTATTGGCGCGGCGATTCCAGGAACGCAATGCTGCAACGCATCTACGGCACGGCGTGGGCAAAAAAGGAGGACCTCGAGGCTTATCTGCATCGTCTGGAAGAAGCCGAGAAACGCGATCATCGCAAGCTCGCCAAACTGCTCGACCTCTTTCACATGCAGGATGAGGCGCCGGGCATGGCGTTCTGGCACCCCAAGGGCTGGATCGTGTGGCAGCAGATCGAACAGTACATGCGGCAGAAATTCATCGACCATGGCTATCAGGAAGTGCGGACACCGGCGGTGATGGACCGCAGCCTGTGGGAAAAATCCGGGCACTGGGAAAACTACCGCGAGAACATGTTCACCACCGCCTCGGAAAACCGCGACTACGCGGTCAAGCCGATGAACTGTCCCGGCCATGTGCAGATCTTCAACAGTGGCCTGCATTCCTATCGCGAGCTGCCGTTCAGGCTTGCCGAATTCGGCTCCTGCCACCGGAACGAGCCGTCCGGCGCGCTGCACGGCATCATGCGCGTGCGCGGCTTTACCCAGGACGATGCGCACATCTTCTGCACCGAGGCGCAGGTCGAGCAGGAAGTGGCCGATTTCATCGTCATGCTGCAGCAGGTCTACGCGGATTTCGGCTTCAACGATGTCCTGGTCAAGCTGTCGACGCGTCCGGAGAAACGTGTCGGTTCCGACGAGAGCTGGGACCGCGCGGAAGCGGCGCTGGCAGCCGCACTCGAACGCAACCGGCTCGCGTTCGATCTGCAGCCGGGGGAGGGCGCGTTCTACGGCCCGAAGATCGAGTTCACGCTGAAGGACACGCTCGGCCGCCTGTGGCAGTGCGGCACCATCCAGCTCGACTTCAACCTGCCCGTGCGTCTCGGCGCCGAATACGTCGACGAGGACAACAGCCGCAAGCCGCCGGTCATGCTGCACCGCGCGATTCTTGGCTCGATGGAGCGCTTCATCGGCATCCTCATCGAACACCATGCCGGCAACTTCCCTCTGTGGCTCGCGCCGATACAGGTCATGGTGATGAACATCAGCGAACGTCAGGCAGCCTATGCCGAGGACGTCGCCCAGGCGCTGCGCCGGGCCGGCCTGCGTGCCGCGACGGACTTGAGCAACAACAAGATTACCTATAAAATACGCGAACATAGCTTGCAGAAGCTGCCTTACCTGGTGGTTGTCGGCGACAAGGAGATGGAGACCCGCGTGGTCGCCGTCCGCGTGCGTGGCAACCAGGATCTGGGGCAGCTCGGTTTGGAAGACTTCATTGCGCGCCTGAAAGCGGAAACGCTGGCGCGCCAGTAAGCGCGGTCAAACAAGGCGTTGGGATGTTCCCGCGCCTTTTTTGGTTTGACCTTTTTGCCTCGACGCACGGTGTCGGGCTTTGAATTGGAGATGGCTCATCGCGACAGAAAAGAAGCAGACACGCATCAACGGCGAAATCACGGCGTCCGAGGTGCGATTGGTCGGTAGGGAAGGCGAGCAACTTGGCATCGTGAGACTTGGTGATGCCCTGCGCCAGGCGGAAGAGGCTGACCTCGATCTGGTTGAAATTGCGCCGACGGCCCAGCCGCCCGTGTGCAAGATCATGGACTATGGCAAGTTCAAGTATCAGGAGAGCAAGAAGCAGCACGAGGCGAAGCTCAAGCAGAAGCAGGTGCAGATCAAGGAAGTGAAGTTCCGTCCGGGTACGGACGAGGGCGACTACCAGATCAAGCTGCGCAACCTGATCCGCTTCCTGCAGGACGGCGACAAAACCAAGGTGACGTTGCGCTTCCGTGGTCGCGAGATGGCTCACCAGGAGATCGGCATGGAACAGCTGAAGCGTGTTTCCGCCGACCTGAACGAGCTTGCGGTGGTCGAACAGTTCCCCAAGATGGAGGGCCGCCAGCTGGTGATGATGCTGGCGCCAAAGAAGAAATAAGCTTTACGAGACCGGCGTTTCTCGGCCTTGCTGGTCAGACCGGCAGGGTCAATACGCCACCATACGTGCAGTCGGGTTGTTGAAGCATTCCGCGTCGCGGAGTCACCTGGCCGCATGAGATAAACGAAGGAAACATCATGCCCAAGATGAAGAGCAAGAGCGGCGCCGCCAAGCGGTTCCGCGCGCTGGGCGGCGGCGGATTCAAGCGCTCGCACGCATTCATGCGCCACATTCTCACCAAGAAGAGCACCAAGCGTAAGCGCCAGTTGCGCGGAATGGATACCGTCAACGCCAGCGACCACAAGTCGGTTGCGCGCATGTTGCCCTACGCATAAAGGAGAGAAAACATGCCACGCATCAAACGGGGCGTAACCGCCCACGCCCGGCACAAGAAAATCCTCGACGCCGCCAAAGGCTATCGCGGCCGCCGCAAGAACGTCTTCCGCGTCGCCAACGAAGCGGTGATGAAGGCAGGGCAATATGCCTACCGCGACCGCCGTCAGCGCAAGCGTCAGTTCCGCGCGCTGTGGATCGCGCGTATCAACGCGGCCGCCCGTTCGCACGGCCTGACCTACAGCGTGTTCATGAACGGCCTCTCCCGTGCCGAGATCGAACTGGACCGCAAGGTGCTGTCCGACATCGCGATCTTCGACAAGGACGCCTTCGCCAGGATCGTCGATCAGGTCAAGGCCAGGCTCGCGGCGTAAGCGGCACTGACGCAACAAGAAAAGGCCGCAAGGCCTTTTTTTGTTCATGCTGTTTTAAATGAGTTCATCCGCGAAGGACGCGAAGTTCACGAAGAAAAGTCCTTCATCTTCGCCTTCCTTCGCGTCCTTCGCGGATAACGTCCAGATTGGAAATCATGCGCAACCCTAACGAAATCGTTGCCGATGCTCTTGCAGCCCTGCACGGCTGTCATGATCTGCCTACGCTGGAACACGTCAAGGCAAACTATCTCGGCAAGAGCGGCCAACTCACCGAACTGCTGAAAAGTCTCGGCGCGATGCCGGCCGAGGAGCGCAAGACGGCTGGCGCCCGCATCAACGAGGCCAAGCAGGCGGTCGAGGCGGCACTGAAGAATCGCCGCGATGTCCTGCAACAGGCCGAACTCGACCGTCAACTCGCCGCCGAGACGCTCGACGTGACGCTGCCGGGGCGCGGCCTCGGCAGTGGCGGCCTGCACCCGGTGACGAAAACGCTCTCGCGCATCCAGGCGCTGTTCCGCTCGATCGGTTTCGAGGTCGCGACCGGCCCCGAGGTGGAGACCGACTTCTACAACTTCACCGCGCTCAACATCCCGGAGGACCATCCGGCGCGCGCGATGCACGATACCTTCTATCTGCAAAGCGGTGAGCTCCTGCGCACCCATACCTCGCCAGTACAGGTGCGCTATATGGAGGGGCACCCGCCGCCACTGCGCATCATCGCGCCGGGGCGGGTGTACCGTTGCGACTCCGACGTGACGCACACGCCCATGTTCCATCAGGTCGAGGGTCTGTGGGTCGATGAAACCGTGTCGTTTGCCGATCTCAAGGGCGTGCTCGGCGATTTCATGCGCAACTTCTTCGAGCGCGACGACCTGCCGGTACGCTTCCGTCCGTCCTTCTTTCCGTTCACCGAGCCGTCGGCCGAAATGGACATCGGCTGCGTGATGTGTGGCGGGGAAGGCTGCCGCGTCTGCTCGCACACCGGCTGGTTGGAGGTGCTGGGTTGCGGCATGGTGCATCCCAACGTGTTCCGTCACGTCGGCATCGACTCCGAGCGCTTTGTCGGCTTCGCATTCGGGCTCGGTGTCGAGCGGCTGGCGATGCTGCGCTACGGAGTCAACGACTTGCGGCTCTTTTTCGAGAACGATCTTAGGTTCCTGAAGCAATTCAATTAATTAAAGCGCAAACATCATGCAATTTCCCGAATCCTGGTTGCGCAGCCTGGTCAATCCTGCGCTCGACACGTCGGCGCTGGCCCACGCCATTACCATGGCGGGGCTGGAGGTGGAAGCTCTGGCGCCGGCGGCGGCCCCGTTCACCAGCGTGGTCGTTGCCGAAATCCTCTCGGTGGAGAAACACCCCGACGCGGATCGCCTGCGTGTGTGCCAGGTCGACGTCGGTGAAGGCGCGCCGGTCACCATCGTGTGCGGCGCGCCCAATGCCGCTGCCGGCCTCAAGGTGCCGTGTGCGCGGCCCGGCGCGCAACTGCCGGGCATCGAGATCAAGGTCGCCCGCGTGCGCGGCGTCGAGTCCTTCGGCATGCTCTGCTCGACAAAGGAGCTGGGGCTGGAAGGCGCGGCCGACGGCCTCATGGTGCTGCCGGACGATGCGCCAGTGGGTGAGGATTTCCGCGCCTGGCTCAATCTCGATGACACGCTCGTCACTCTGAAGCTCACCCCCAACCGCGCCGACTGTCTGTCGCTCACCGGGCTGGCGCGCGAGATCGGCGCAATCACCGGCGCCGAAGTGCGGTGGCCGCAGATCGCGGATGTCGCGCCCAGCATCGGCGATGCCGTGGCGGTGCAGGTGGCGGCCCCCGAAGCCTGCCCGCGCTATCTCGCCCGTGTGGTGCGCGGTATCGACGCGCAGGCGTCGACCCCGCGCTGGATGGCCGAACGTCTCGAGCGCAGCGGCATCCGTCCGCTGCTGGCGCCGGTCGACATCACCAACTATGTGTTGCTCGAGCTCGGCCAGCCCATGCATGCCTTCGCGTTGTCGCGGCTCAATGGCGGCATCGAGGTGCGCCTCGCGCGCGCCGGCGAACAACTCGAACTGCTCAACGGCCAGACTGCCGAACTTGCCTCCGACATGCTGGTCATCGCCGATGCCGGCGGGCCGGTCGCGCTCGCCGGCATCATGGGCGGGCAGGGCACCAGCGTGGAATCCGTCACCGTCGACGTCATGCTGGAAGCCGCGTTCTTCGCGCCGGCGGCGATTGCCGGCCGCGCGCGGCGGCTCGGTCTGGCGACGGATTCCTCGCACCGTTTCGAGCGCGGCGTCGATTTTGGCGCCACGCGTCAGGCCATGGAGCGCGCCACGCAGCTGCTCATCGACATTTGCGGCGGCCAGCCCGGCCCGGTCACCGAAGCTGTGGCCGAACTGCCGCGCCGCGACCCGGTCACCCTGCGGCTTGCGCGCCTGGCGCGCGTCGCCGGTGTCGCGCTCGATGCCGGGCGCGTGGCGGACGGACTGGCCGCACTGGGTGCAAAGGTCGAGCGTCACGCCGACTGTCTGGTCGTCACGCCGCCGAGCTTCCGTTTCGACCTCGCTATCGAGGAAGATCTGATCGAGGAGGCGGTGCGCCTCTTCGGTTACGACAACATCCCCGCGCAACCGCCGGCGGCGCCGTCGTTCATGCTGCCGCAGGACGAAGCCCGTCTCGCCGACGATGTCCTGCGCCGCACGCTGGCCGACCTCGATTATCAGGAAGTCGTCACCTACAGCTTCGTCGACCCGGCGTGGGAAACCGCACTCGATGCGGCGGCGCGTCCGCTGCCGCTGGCCAATCCGCTTGCCAGCAATCTGTCGGCGATGCGCACCACGCTGTGGGGCGGCCTGATCGAGACGCTGCGCCACAATCTCAACCGCCAGCAGGCGCGCATCCGCATTTTCGAGTTCGGGCGGGTGTATGCCGGTCTTGACGCGCAACCACTGAAAGTAGGCGGACTTGCCTTGGGTGATGTGTTGCCTGAACAATGGGGCGCAAATGCCCGGCACGTCGATTTCTTTGATGTGAAGGGCGATCTTGAACGCCTGTTCGGCGGCGCCCTTGACGCGCGCCGCGGCCGCCATCCCGCGCTGCACCCCGGACAGTGTGCACAAATCTGGCTGGATGGCTGCGCCATCGGCTGGCTCGGCACCCTGCATCCGCGCCTGGTGCAGGCCTTCGACCTGCCATCGGCGCCGGTGCTGTTCGAACTCGACGGCGAGGCCGTGGCGCGCCGCGCCCTGCCGCGTTACACGAGCCTGTCACGCTTCCCGCAAGTGCGACGCGACCTTGCCTTCGTGCTCGATGCCCAGGCTGCGGCCGGCGATCTGCTCGCCGCCTTGCGGCATGTGGCGCCCCCTTTGGTGCGCGCCATCGAGGTGTTCGACGATTATCGCGGCAAGGGTCTGGAACAGAACCAAAAAAGCCTTGCACTCCGCATAGTTATGCAAGATACTCAACGCACGTTGACGGATCGTGACGTGGAGGACGCCATCCGGCTTCTGGTGGACGCGGCGCAACATCGATGTGGTGCGCACCTGCGCGCCTGATACTCTTTTCATTCCAATACAACAAGAGCCTATGACCACTCTCACCAAAGCGGACCTGGCCGAACTGCTGTTCGAGAAAGTGGGTTTGAACAAACGCGAAGCGAAGGACATCGTCGAGGGCTTCTTCGACGAAATCCGCTCCGCACTCGAACAGGGGGATATCGTCAAGCTGTCCGGCTTCGGCAATTTCCAGTGCCGCGAGAAGCCCCAGCGCCCCGGCCGCAATCCCAAGACCGGCGAGGAAATGCCGATCTCCGCACGGCGGGTGGTGACTTTCCATGCCAGCCAGAAACTCAAGTCCCAGGTCGAAAGCGCTGGAATTGGATCGCCCGCTGCGGAGTGAACTTCCGCCGATTCCGGCCAAACGCTATTTCACCATCGGCGAGGTGTCGGAGCTGTGCGCCGTCAAGCCCCATGTGCTGCGCTACTGGGAACAGGAATTCACCCAGTTGCGGCCGGTCAAGCGGCGCGGCAACCGTCGCTACTACCAGCATCACGAAGTCCTGCTGATCCGCCGCATCCGTGAACTGCTGTATGAAGACGGCTTCACCATCAGCGGCGCGCGCCAGCGCCTGGAGCATGACAGCGAACCCGCCAGCGCACCGCCGGCTGCCGCTCCCGCTGCGTTCGACGCCGGCCACCTGCGCGCCGAACTCGCCGCCATCCTGAAGCTCCTCGGCTGACGAACCCATCGCCTGCGGGCGGTCGGGTGAGGGGCAGGGGAGGACAATCGCCCGCATGCACGCAAAAATCCCGCTCACACCGTCTTTGGGGCTTCCGCCCGACCCCGCCCCTCTGCTAGAATCTCGGGCTTCGTCGGGGCGTAGCGCAGCCTGGTAGCGCACCTGCATGGGGTGCAGGGGGTCGGAAGTTCGAATCTTCTCGCCCCGACCAACACATCAGGGAATCAGGGTCGGTTCATGCCGGCCCTTTTTCTTTGCGGCGGCAGAAACCATGCCGCCTTCGCGGCATCTGAAATGCCCGGTAAAGCGACTATATTTACCGTCTGTATCGTTTGTTCAATATCTGGAGAGAGTTATGGAACACACCCTGCCCGCACTGCCCTTCGCCATGGATGCGCTCGCGCCGCACATGTCCAGGGAAACCTTCGAATACCACTACGCCAAGCACCACCAGGCCTACGTGACCAACCTCAACACCCTCATCAAGGGCACCGACTTCGAGAACAAGTCGCTGGAAGACATCGTCAAGACCGCGCCCGCCGGCGGTGTCTACAACAACGCTGCGCAGGTGTGGAACCATACCTTCTTCTGGAACTGCCTCACCCCCAACGGGGGCGGCGCC
>JANJXF010000215.1 GCA_024709165.1 Thiobacillus sp.
AAAGGCAGGCGCACGAGCAGGCGTGCCATCGGGTGCGTAGCGGTCTCACCCATCAGATAAACGGTATCGAAGGCAAAAAATCTTGTACTCATGCGACTTTCGTGAGGATTATGAGCGGTCAACTGCAGTTTTTAGGTTCAATATGTCTACGGCACCGATTTGAATGTCTTTAGCCGCCAAGTCCAGCAAACCGAAACGCATGTCGAGGCGATTGCCGCTGGACTGGATGAGGTAGGGCCTGGCGGCCCGTTCGCCCAGGGCACGCACCAGTGCATTGTTGGCCTTGGCCTTGATCGGGTCGAAATAGGCCCGGATGCTGGCCGGGCGGCTGGAAGCAGGGGCGTTGGCCCTGCGCATCAGCGCCTGCCGGGTGTTATCGAGGCGTGACGAATCGGGGTTGTCGAGCACCTCCGCATAGGCGGACAGGAATTCCTGAATGACATCGGCGTGATCGTAACGGATGGGAGGCAAACTCGCCTGCGCGCGCCTGGCAAGCCAGTAGTACAGGGCGAAGGGCACATGTTCGACCCTGAAATCGACGTTGCCGCAGCGGATTCTCCGACTTGTCGGGTCGATGACCAGGCTCGGCGGCCCCAGCCGGGTTTGCGCCGCCTCGACGGCCGCGCTGAAGCTGGCGTTGCCTTCGGCGAGTTCTTCCGGCAATCCGTGCCGAAGCCGGACGAACGGGATTTCGGCAAGCATGACGTGGGCATCCGATGTGTGGATGGGCTTGTTGTTGCGGTCGAAGAGCACTTTCGGCACGGGGGGCGGGTAGTAGAAGTCGTGGTTCGATTCGAACGGGTCGGAAACCAGCACGTGGGATAGCCGGTCCTGCGGCCGCCCGTACAGGGAGAGCGCGTAGCCCGCAAAGAAGCCCATGGTCTTGCGGCCGCCGGCGATGGATACATGCAGCGCGGTGTTCTCGTCGTGCGTGAAGTGCCGCACCCATTCCAGGATGGTGTCGGCCGCGTGCATGTTGTCGTCAGGGGTCTGGATGTCCTTCACGGGCTGGCCCGACGGGCCGACGATCTGATGGATGGAGTCTTCGTCGAGGCGCACGCGTCCCACCAGGCCGAAGTCGCGCAGCAGTTCGGTGAATCGCCCCATGCCGCTGTCGAGCAACGTGTGCCGCACGTACTCCGCGCCCTCGGCAGTGGTGATCACATGCACCTCATCCGGGATGAAGGCCGGACGTGCGTTCACCGCCAGCGCATAGACCGTTTCGGTCAGAATCTGGGGGGAAAGACCGATGACGGCGAGCAATATCTTTTTCGGATAGTCGTGTGGGGGGCGCGGCAAGCCCATGAACAAAATCCTGGAGTCCGTTTGGGTAGGAGAGGCAGCTGGCAAAACGCGTGCGTGCCTGTTTCATTATCCTAGAAACCGCAGTTGGACGCGCCCGATGGTGCGTCTGATCGCGTGCCTGCCGCGAAGCAACGACGCCGCAGGCCGGGGCCTGCAAGGAGGCGCGACAAAGGCTGGCGCGTGAGCAGGCGTGCCAGCGGGTGCG
>JANJXF010000167.1 GCA_024709165.1 Thiobacillus sp.
CGCAAGGTCAACGCCGACGAAGCGACGGATCGCCTGGCTGTCGTAGAGGGCGTCCTCCGCGCCTTCGTCGGACAGACCGAGGCACTGTTGTGCGAGGTACAGGCGCAGCATGCGCGCAAGGCCGATGGGCGGACGCCCGCGTTCACCCTTGGGGTAGAACGGCTCGATCTCGGCGACAAGCTTCGCCCAGGGGGTGAGGGCTTCGAGCTCGGCGAGGAAGCGGTCACGGCGTGTGATGCGCTTCTTGGCGCTGTACTCGAGTTCGGAAAAGGTGGATTGCATGGGCAAAGGGTTGCGGCTGACGATGCAAGGATTGTGTCAGAGGTTGGGGGCGGCCGGGAGGGTTTGGGGGGAATAAATCAGTGTTTCCCTTGGGAGGCGCTGATTTAATCAGGTTTTTGTGATTGGCACGCATGTAACCCACTGTTCTGTAAGGAGGTGTGTTTCGGTGTGTCGAATTAATCAGCGGCTCCCTTGAGGTGTCGAAGCCGCCAAGGAGACCATGCCATGCACACACCGACCATCGTAATCCAAGTCATGCAATGCTGTTTACCGCTGATGCACGCCGCACGCTGGCGTGTCCTGCACGAGGTGGCGGTCTCGGCGGTCAACGGTCAGGCCTTGAGTCTCGTCGCTCTGGTGCTTGGTGCGCCCAGGGAAACCTGTGTCCGCCACCGTGTCAAATGCGTCGACCGCTGCTCGGCAACGATCACTTTGAAAACCTCAGGGGCAGACACGGTTTCTGCGCGAGCAATATCTTATTTTTGGGTTCGAGGAAGGCCCCAACGGGGGGTCTACCGGCGGCTGTTCGCCGCGTCAATCCGGCCAAGGCGATTTGGCAACGATTCGCGAGTGTACGCACAAGGGGTGGCCTTTGGGTGTGTCCGTTCCGCGTCGGCAATCGAGGCGTTGGGACAAAGACGAGCTTATCCAAAGGGGTGTGACGTCCGCGGAAGGTGCTGGGTGACTGACGAGAAACCGAGTCCGACCACATATTTCCAGCGTGCCGTATATCCTGTAGGGAAAGGTCTCCATCTTGATTTCGGCGATCGCCCAGGATTCACCCACCTTCGATGAGGTGGGTGGCGCCGTTGCAGACGATCCAGTCGGCGATGCGCGCCGCCTGTTCAATGCCCCGTCATCGCGGCGCGCGTGCGCACCAGTTTGCCGTCGCGGTAGTCCGCAAACGCCTGCTCGATCTCCTCGCGGCGATTCATCACGAAGGGGCCGTACTGCACTACCGGCTCGCCGAGGGGCCGGCCGGCGACGAGGATGAAGCGTGCGCCCTCGCCTCCCGCCTCAATGGCGAAATTCTCGCCCTTGCCAAGCACCGCCAGCGTGTGCCGTGGCAGCGCCTCGCCGGCGAGCGTTGCGTGCCCTTCGAAAACATAGACAAAGGCGTTGCGGTCGTCGGCCAGCGGCGACTCGAATCCTCTGCCGGGTTCGAGCGCGACATCCAGATACAACACGTCGGTCGCCGGATCGTCGATGACGCCGCGCACGCCGCCGAAATCGCCAGCCAGGACGCGCACCCGCATCCCCTCCCCCGCCGTTTCGGGAATCGCCGCAGCGGAGAATTCCTGGTAGGCGGGGTCGGACATTTTCTGGCTCGCCGGCAGGTTAATCCACAGCTGGAAGCCGCGCATAAGGCCCGCGGTCTGTTTCGGCATCTCGGAATGGATCACCCCGCTCGCCGCCTTCATCCATTGCGCGCCGCCAGCCTGCAAATCGCCGCGGTTGCCCATGCTGTCGCGATGTTCCATGTGGCCGTCGAGCATGTAGGTGAAGGTGATGAAGCCGCGGTGCGGATGCTCGGGAAAGCCGGCGATGTATTCGTCCGGGTTGTCGCTGCCGAAATGGTCAAGCATCAGGAAGGGGTCGAGATTCTTCAGCACCGGCGTGCCGATGCTGCGGTGGACGGTGACGCCCGCGCCTTCGGTCACTTCGAGTGCGGGAACGCGCTGGCGGATGGTTCGTAGGGTCATGTCGGTCTCCTTGGGAAAACACAGGAACACAGTTCAGGCGGCGGCGCGCTGCAACCAGTCGCGATCGAGCACGGCATCGATGCGTGCGCCGGCCTCACGGGCCGCCACGATGCCGCGCAGGTTGCCGCAGTCGGCGGCGATCACCTCAACGTCGGTGATGCCGAGAAAGCCCAGCACGAACCTGAGCCACGGCGTGGCGAAGTCGATCGCGCTGCCAACCTCGGTGCCGCCGCTCGCCACCAGAATATAGACCTTCCGGTCGGTCAAAAGTCCTCTGGGACCTTCCTCGGTATAGCGGAAAGTCACACCGGCGCGGGCAATCTGGTCGATCCACGCCTTGAGGCTCGCCGGCACGCCGAAGTTATAGATGGGCGTGGCGATTACCCAGACGCCGGCTGCCTGTATCTCCTCCACCAGCGCGTCTGAACCGGCCAGGGCGGCATGCTGCTCCGCATTGCGCGCGTCCGCGGCGGTGAAGTTGGCGGCGATCCAGTCCGCGCCGATGAAAGGCAGTCCGTGCGCCAGGTCGCGCCGCGTCAGCGCCACTTCGCCTGCGCGTTGCGCCAGCCCGGCAATGAAGCGATCAGCGAGTTCACGCGTGACCGAGTCCCCGACACGGGCGCTGGCGTCGATGCGCAGGACGCGCAAGGGAGGGCGAACGATTTGGACCGGGGTGGCTTGCATGGCATCTCTCCTGTGATCGGGGCGTCGGGGTGACGCGGTGAGGCCATTATTACTATTGCTGTTGACGCAATAAATATGTATTTGTGAAATTAACTGTTTCAATATAATGAACAATGGATCGGTTTGCACACATGCAGATCTTCGTGGCGGTGGTCGAGGCGGGAAGCCTCACCGCTGCCGCGGAGCGTCTGAATCTGGCAAAATCGGCCGTCAGCCGGCGTCTCGCCGAGCTGGAAACCCATCTCGGTGTCTCGCTGATCCAGCGCACCACGCGCCGACTCAATCTCACCGCAAGCGGGCGGGCCTATTACGAGCGCTGTGTCGCCATCCTCGCCGACGTAGACGAGGCGGAGACCGAGGTGTCACAGGCGCATGGAGCGCTGCGCGGACGCCTCAAGGTGGCGCTGCCGCAGGCCTTCGGCCTGCTCCATCTGGCGCCCCTGATCCAGGCTTTCATGAAGCGGCATCCGGACGTGCGCCTCGAACTCGACTTCAACGACCGGCAGGTCGACCTGATGCAGGAAGGCTTCGACCTGGCCATCCGCATCGCCACGCTTGCCGATTCGAGCCTGATTGCCCGCCGCCTCACTGTCATCCCGCACCTGGTGGGCGCAAGTCCCGGGTATCTCGCCCGACGCGGCACGCCGCGCACGGCGGCTGATCTTGCCCACCATGATTGTCTCGTCTACAGCAATGTGCGCGACCCAGAGCTGTGGAGCCATCACGGCCCGGACGGTCACGCGGGGCAGGTGCGCGTTGCGGTCCGGCTCGCCGCGAGCAGCGGGGAGTTTCTGCTGCATGCCGCCCTGGCCGGCGAGGGCCTCGTCCTGCTGCCCGTCTTCTATGTGCACGCTGCCCTGCGCACGGGGCACCTGGTCCAGGTGCTGCCGGACCATCGATGGCCGGAACCGGCCGCCTACGCGGTGTATCCGCCGACGCGCCATCTCTCCGCCCGCGCTCGCGCCTTCATCGATTTTCTCGCTGGCAATCTCGACGTCCCGCCGACCGGGCAGGTGTCGCAGTCGGCGGCTCACTTGCGCGCCGAATAAGTCGGCAGGGTGATGCGAAACGCCATCGCGGCCAGCCGCGCCGCAAGAACCGTCGCCATCGCCACCCATGCGGCGGCGACAGGCGATACCGACAGCGCCTGCATCGCCACCAGCACCAGCGCGCCCAGCCAGGCCGCCGAGGCGTACAGCTCGCCGCGCACGAAAATCAGCGGCACCTCGTTGCACAGCACGTCGCGCAGCACCCCGCCGACGACGCCGGTGATCATGCCGAGCAGGGTCGCCACCAGCCACGGTGCTTCCCATTCCAGTGCAATCTGGGTGCCAACGATGGTGAACAGTGCAAGACCGAAGGCATCGGGGATCAGGAACAGCCGCGGCGGCAGGCGCAGGTTGCGCACGGCGAAGAAGACCACCAGCGTCGCCGCCAGTGCGACGACCAGATAGATCTGGTCGGCGATCCAGAACACCGGCCGGCCCAGCAGCACATCGCGCACGGTGCCGCCGCCAAGCGCGGTGGCCGTCCCCACCATGACGACGCCGATGAGATCCATCTGCTTGCGTCCGGCGTCGAGCACGCCGGTCAGCGCATTCACCGCCACCGCCGACAGGCCCGCCCAGTACAACAATATTTCCATGTCGGTAAACCCGATGTGCGATGCGCAAGTATATTGCGTGCCGCCGCGCGCCTCCTACACCGGAAGCACACGCTACAATCCGCACATGCTGCCCGCTTCTCTCAAACGCTACGCCTGGCTGTCAATCGCCGCCGCCGTCGCCACCATCCTGCTCAAGGGCTGGGCCTGGTGGATGACCGGTTCGGTCGGCCTGCTGTCCGACGCACTCGAATCCTTCGTCAACCTGGCCGGCGCAATGATGGCACTGGCGATGCTCTCGCTCGCCGCCATGCCTGCCGATCCCCAGCACACATACGGCCACGGCAAGGCCGAATATTTTTCCAGCGCGTTCGAGGGTTTGCTCATCTTCGTCGCGGCCCTGCTGATCGGCTACGCCGCCATCGAGCGTCTCCTCGATCCGCAGCCGCTGGCGGCGGTGGGTCTCGGCCTGGTCGTCTCGGTGGTTGCAGCAATCATCAATCTGATCGCCGGCCGCATCCTGCTGCAAGTCGGGCGCAAGTACCGTTCGATCACGCTCGAAGCCGACGCGCACCACCTGCTCACCGACGTATGGACCTCGGTGGGGGTGATCATCGGCGTCGCGCTGGTGTGGGCGACCGGCTGGCTTTGGCTGGACCCTGTCATCGCGCTCGGGGTGGCCATGAACATCGTGTGGACGGGCTGGCGGCTGCTGCATCGCTCCGCGACCGGACTGATGGACGGTGCGCTGCCTGCGGAGGAAGTCGAAACGATCGAACGCGTGCTGGAAGGATATCGCGCGCAAGGTCTGGATTTCCACGCGCTGCGCACGCGCCAGGCCGGTGCCCGCGCCTTCGTTTCGCTACATGTGCTGGTACCGGGTGCGTGGACGGTGCACGAAGCCCACGACTGGTCTGAGCGCATCGAGAACGACATCCGCTGCGCGTTGCCGCACGTTCACCTGACCACCCACCTGGAACCGCTGGAAGACCCGCGCTCGCACGCCGATCAGCATCTCGACCGACCGGTGTGCTGCGAGTGACGCAGGCGTCGCCATACCCGAACATAGGCAACCAGGTTGACTGCAATGACCGCGGCGCCCAGACCCTGTTGCAACGATACCGTCAGTTGGGCGGGATACAGCACGGGCAGCAGATAGCGTTCGACGAAATCGCCTTGATACGCGTCCCCGCCACCCATCCGGCGCAGGCGGTTTTCCAACGGGGTCAGCGGGCAGATGCCTCCGCTGAATTCGATCCAGGCGCCCCACGCCGCTGCGGGCAGATGCAGCGCGGCGACCCACGGCCAGCGCGCGACCAGAAAACCTCCGCTGACTACGAATGCGACAAACCCGAGGTGAAGCAGCACCAGCAGGTCCGCCAGCCACGTCATCACGTACCAGGCGCCTGTCCGCTCCGGTACATGTAGTCCCGGCTGAACGGATAGCCGGGCTGCGCGCCATCCACGCCCTTGCCCGCCAGCACCTGCCACAGTTCCAGCCAGCCGCGCTCGAAGGCGTGCGCCGCTCCCGCCATGTAGATGCGCCAGATGCGGTACTTCTGCTCGCCGATCAGGCCCCGCGCCGCGTCGGCATTCGCCTCCAGCCGATGGACCCAGTGCCACAGCGTCCTCGCGTAATGCGTACGCAGGTTCTCGGCGTCGAGGCATTCGAGCGCGCTTGTCGCCGCGGTACGCAGCACGTCGGAGACATGCACCAGTTCGCCTCCCGGAAAAACGTAATCGTCGACGAATTCAGCGATGCCGCCACCAAGCCCGCCGCTGCCGGGTGCGGCGGCGGTGATGCCGTGATTGAGCACCAGCCCGCCAGGCTTGAGCAGCGCGGCGACGTGTGCGAAATAAGTCGGCAGCTTGTCGCGGCCGACATGTTCGAACATGCCGACGCTGGCGATCTTGTCGTAGGCCTCGCGTTGGGGAACGTCGCGATAATCCATCCGGTGCACCTCGGCGCGATCGGATAGACCGCGCTCCGCAACGAGCCGGCTGACAAACGCATGCTGGTCGGCGGAAAGCGTGATGCCGACCGCCTGCACGCCATAGTGCTCGGCAGCATGCAGGATCAGCCCACCCCAACCGCAGCCGATGTCGAGAAAGCGCTCACCCGCGCGGAGGTCGAGCTTGCGGCAGATGTGGTCGAGCTTGGCTTCCTGCGCGGCGTCGAGGCTCATCTCCGGCGTGCGGAAATAGGCACACGAATAGACCCGCCGTGCGTCCAGCCACAGGCCATAGAAATCGTTGGATACGTCGTAGTGAAACTGGATGTTGCGGCGATCGCGCTTGCGCGTGTGCCGCCACCATTTCCACGCCCCCGCGCGCGATCTGGCCCGATCCACGCCGGCCAGGCACAGACGCTCACCCAGGGCCAGGATGTCGCGCGCGTCTCCATCCAGATCGAGGTGTTCCTCGACGTAGGCACGCGCCAATGTGCCCAGACTGGGCTCGGCCATTGCCTTGAGGCTGGTCGGCCGACGCAGGCGCACCCGCACCGATGCAGGATTCCGCCCGACTCGCCGACCGTCCCACAACTCGACCGCCAGCGGCAGCCCGGAAGCTTCCACCCGCCGGCGCACCTGATGCAACCGCCATCGATCCAGCATTGCGACCTCCTCCGCGAAGAGGGCGGCGCGTGCTTGTCGTGATTGTCGGCCGCCTGAACTCAAGGAAACACCGAACAAATCGTCACACCTGCAGGCCAGACGCCCGGTTTCACCGCGTCCCGGCATAAACCGGAATGGTGGCGCAGGATTCGTTCAGTATCTCTTGAGCATCTTAGGCCAGATCGAGCACCAGCGCAGCCCGGACGTCCTCCGGAAGCGTCGTCGCAACGACCGTGTAGGCGGGCAGGTCGATGCCCATGCGAATCGCACTGCCGGCCTTGGCGGCGGCGATCGACGCGGGCTCCAGTTCGAAGCGCAGGAAATGCACCGACGAGGTCTTCTCCTCGGTCTCACGCTCCAGATCCTCGTCGGCGATGGCGTAGACGCGCGGCGCGTCGGCCACCTGCACCCAGACGCGGCGCTCGATCCCTTTCAGGCGCGCCAGCGCGACACGACGCGCCTCCGGGTCGGAATACTGGATCATCATCGTCGCCTTCCAGTTCGTGCCGTCCGGAACCAGCGGATTGTAGGCGTCGAGTTCGTCCTGAATACCCGATTCCTCGAAGGTGCGCTCGGCGCGCAGCATCTCCTGGACCTGGTAGCGCATGGTCTTTTCGTCCTCGAACATCAGGGTGACGTGTTCACCCAGGTCGACCATGCGGGTTTTCTTGTGCGCCATGATCTCGGTGCGCATCTGCGCGCGCACCTTGGCATAGCCCTCGAGGGTCAACAGGCTGTCACGGGTGATCTGCGGCATGGTTTTCTCCTGGAAAACGATTCATTCGAGGCCGTAGGCGATACGCAGCAGCGTGATCGGATGCCGCTTCTGCGCCGTGGCGTCCGCCCCCATGCCCTGCAGGATGTGGCGCCCGGCGATCGCGCAGTCGGAACTTACGTAATCCGGTTCGGGCTCGGCCATCTGGCGGAATACCGGCTTGCCGATCTTCATCGACTTGTCGTAGAACTCGCTCTTCACGCCCCAGGTGCCGTCGTGGCCCGCACAGCGCTCGACCAGCGTCACCTCGGCGCCAGTCAGTTGCAGCGCATCGCGCGTCTTGTTGCCGATGTTCTGCACGCGCTGGTGACAGGGCACATGATAGGACACCTTGCCAAGCGGTTTCTTGAAGTCGGTTTTCAACAGACCGTCAACGTTGCGCGCCATCAGGTATTCGAACGGGTCCCACATCGCCGCCTTCACCGCCTGCACGTCGGCGTCGTCGGGGAACATCAGCGGCAGTTCCTGCTTGTACATCAGCGTGCACGACGGAATCGCAGTGAGGATCGCGTAGCCTTCGCGGGCGAGTTTCGCCAGATGCGGGATATTGGTTTCCTTCAGCCGCGCCACGGCGTCGAGGTCGCCCAGTTCCAGCTTCGGCATGCCACAGCAGGCTTCCTTTTCCACCAGCACGTGCGGAATCTCGTTGTGGGCGAGCAGCTTCAAGAGATCGTGGCCGATGCCGGGCTCGTTGTAGTTGATGTAGCAGGTCGAATAGATCGCCACCTTGCCGGGAGTTTTTGCCCCGTCCCTCACCGGAAAATCGTTGCGTGGTCTGGCTGTGGCACGGAACTTTGCACTGTCGTATCGGGGCAGCCTGCGGTCGGGGTGGATGCGCAGCACACCTGCGACCATCTTGCGGATCGGCTTGTTTTGCAGGCTGGCGTTGACCACCTGCACCACCACCGGAATGGAGGCAAGCTTGCCCATCGCGTCGGTGCTGGAGAGCAGCTTGTCGCGGAAAGTCGTGCCGCCCTTCTTGAACTTGATCGCCTTGGCACGCAGCATGGTGTGCGGGAAGTCGAGGTTCCACGGATG
>JANJXF010000024.1 GCA_024709165.1 Thiobacillus sp.
AGGGATTTTAAGTCCCTTGTGTCTACCAATTTCACCATCCGGGCGAAGCGGACGGCAATCCGGAATCTGGAGGCGCGTGCCGGAGTCGAACCGACCTACACGGATTTGCAATCCGGTGCATAACCGCTTTGCTAACGCGCCGTCGTGGCAAACCACCGTAAACGAAAAGGGGAAAACATCCGGGCTGTGCCTTCTGTTTTCCCCCGAAATATGGAGCGGGAAACGAGGTTCGAACTCGCGACCTCAACCTTGGCAAGGTTGCGCTCTACCAGCTGAGCTATTCCCGCGCTAAAGGCTGCGCATTATGGGGAGTCCCGCCTTTCATGTCAACACCTCGGCCCGGGTCGCACCTCAGCCGGAATCCCGCAGCGCGCGCGCCGCCATCGCCAGGTAATACGCCATCGACACCAGGGTCAACAATGCGGCCACCCAGATCAGCACGCTGCCGATCGGCGCGACGGGCAGGCCGGCGAACGGATCGTGGTACAGCAGCAGGACGATGGCGACCATCTGTGCGGCAGTCTTCAGCTTGCCGACGAAGGACACCGCCACGCTGGCCGACTTGCCGGCCTTCGCCATCCATTCGCGCAGCGCGGAAATGGTGATTTCGCGACCGATGATGATGAGCGCGATCAGTGGGGCCACGCGATCGAGGTCGACCAGCACGATGAGTGCCGCGGCCACCATCAGCTTGTCCGCCACCGGGTCGAGAAAGGCGCCGAATGCCGAGGTCTGGCCGAGTGCGCGCGCCAGGTAGCCGTCGAACCAGTCGGTGAGCGCGGCAACGGTGAAGAAGGCGGTGGCGAACAGGTTGACACGGTGCGCCGCGACCCAGCCGTCGGGCAGGTAGAACACGCCGGCCATCAGCGGAATGAGCAGGATACGCAGCCAGGTCAGCAGGTTGGGGAGGTTCAACGGCATCGGGTCAGTGGAGGGCGTTGTAGATCGTTTGTGCCAATTCTCGACTGATACCGCTCACCGAGGCAAGCGCGTCGACCCCGGCATTGCGCACGCCCTGCAGACCGCCGAAATGCTCGAGCAGTTGTCTGCGCCGTTTGGGGCCGACGCCCGGAATGTCCTCCAGCGTCGACTGCATGCGCGCCTTGCCGCGCCGGGCGCGGTGGCCGGTGATGGCGAAGCGGTGGGCCTCGTCGCGAACCTGCTGGATGAGGTGAAAGCCAGGATGGTCCCCGGCGAGGTGGAGTTCGCGGCCGTCGAGGAAAATCAGCGTTTCCAGGCCGGGCTTGCGCGACTCGCCCTTGGCAACGCCGAGCAGCGGCACGTCACCCAGACCCAGCTCGGTCATTGTCTCCGCTGCGCTGGAAACCTGACCTTTGCCGCCGTCGATCAAGAGCAGGTCGGGCAGCACGCCATTTTCCTCCAGGCTTCTGTGAAAGCGCTTGCCGAGCGCGGCGCGCATCGCGGCGTAGTCGTCGCCCGGGGTGATGCCGGCGATGTTGTAGCGGCGGTAGTCGGATTTCTTGAGATCGTCGCCGTCATACACGACACAGGATGCGACCGTCGCCTCGCCCATCGTGTGCGAGATGTCGAAACATTCGATGCGTTTCAGTCCCGGCAGATCCAGCGTTTCCGCCAGGGTGGCGAGGCGCTGCGACTGCTGGGTGCGGTCGGCGCTGCGGCGGTCGGCCGAGAGACGGGCATTGGCCTGCGCCATGGCGATCCACATGCGGCGCTCGCCGGTGGCACGGTGCTGCACGCTGATTTTTCTGCCAGCCTGTTCGCCAAGCAGGGCTGCGAGCGCATCGGTCTCGACCGGCTCGCTGACCAGGATGCGGGAAGGGGCCGGGTGGTCGAGATAGTGTTGCAGCAGGAAGGCTTCGAGCGCTTCGGCGAGGCTCGCACCCTCGCTTTGCTGCGGGAAGAAGCTGCGGTCGCCGAGATGGCGGCCGCCGCGGATCATGGTGAGGTTGATCGCGATCACGCCGCCGGCCTCGGCAACCGCCACAACGTCGGCATCGGCCTCGTTGCCGGTGGTATCGACGAACTGCTTCTCGCGCACCGTGGCGAGCATGCGCAGGCGGTCGCGCAGGAAGGCGGCGGTCTCGAAATCCAGCCGCTCCGCCGCCGCGTTCATCTGCGCGGTGAGCGTTTCGGTGAGGGTGTTTGCTTCGCCCTTCAGCAGTTGCGCCGCTTCGGCGACGTCGCGCGCATAGGCGTCGGGTGCCACGTGGTTTACGCACGGCGCGGTACAGCGCTTGATCTGGTGCAGCAGGCACGGCCGCGAACGGTTGGCGAACACCGTGTCCTCACAGGTGCGCAACTGGAACACCTTCTGCAGCAACTGAATGCTCTCGCGCACCGCGTGGCTGTTGGGGTAGGGTCCGAAGGCCTGGTCGGTCTTCTTCGGCGTGCCGCGAAAATACGCGAGGCGCGGAAAGCGGTGTCCGGTAAGCAGCAGATACGGATACGACTTGTCGTCGCGAAAGAGGATGTTGAACCGCGGCTTCAGACCCTTGATGAGGTTGTTCTCCAGCAGCAGGGCCTCGGCTTCGGTGCGTGTCACCGTGGTGTCGATGCGCGCGACGCTCTTCAGCATCAGCTTGATGCGCGGACTCTGGTCGCTCTTCTGGAAGTAGCTGGCCACGCGCTTCTTGAGATCCTTTGCCTTGCCTACATAGAGCACGGAGCCGTCGGCGGCGACCATGCGGTACACCCCGGGCAGGGTGGGCAGGGTGCGGATGAATGCAGCGGGGTCGAACGTCGCCGCACTCGCATCGGCGGGGTGGCTGGGCGAAGCATGGCGGGGTTCGGACATGACGGGCGGGGCAACGGTCGCGTATCGTCAACAGTGCCAGCGAATGCGGCATACCGCAAGCATCGCGCCGGAGGGGTGATGGTGCGATCATGGCGGGAGACCGGAAGGAAAGGTGCGGCGAAATGGGTATTCGAGGTTTGCCGGTGATCGTGCTGGGTATTGCATCAGGCCTGTGCGTGGCCGGCTGCGACGGCATTCGCGAACCGCTGGAAGTACCGGGAGAACATTTCGTTGGCGATGCGCGCTTGCAGGTGCCCGGGGAGTTGCCGGCAGTCAGCCTGTCGATCCTGAAGACGGCGGAATTCCGGATGCCGGAGGCGCTGGTGTTCAGCGGCGGCCGCTGGACCGTGCAGCGCACCAGCGTGCATGCCGCAGTACTGGTGCGTCATCCGCAGGGCGCCTTTCTTTTCGACGCCGGTCTGGGTACGCATGCCGGCGCGCATTTCGCGGACGCCATGCCATTCTGGCTCAGGCCGCTGATGCAGTACACGCAGCACGTACCGGCCAAGCGTGCACTCGGCGCCGAGGCAGGGATGATCGGCAGGATCATCCTGTCGCACATGCACTGGGACCATGTTGGCGGGGTGGAGGATTTTCCGCAAGCCGAGGTTCTTGCCGGCAGGAAGGATTACGAGCTGGCAACGGGGGGCGGGGCGGCGCACGCGCTGTTCGTGCCCGGGCAGATCGACGAGGCAAACCCGTGGCGCCTGGTGGATTTCACCGGCGGTGCTTACGAGAACTTCGATCGCAGCCAGGATCTTTTCGGCGACGGGACAGTGGTGCTGGTGCCGCTGCCCGGTCACACGCCCGGCGCGCTCGGCATGTTCGTCAACCTGAGGTCGGGCAAGCGCTTCTTTTTCGTCGGCGATGCGGTGTGGGCAATCGAGGGTTTTCGTATCCCCGCACCCAAGTTCTGGGTGTCGCGTCTGCTGGTCGATCATGACAGCGCCGAAACGGAGCGAAGCCTGCTTCGCGTTGCCCGCCTGATGCGACACGATCCGGATCTGATCGTCGTGCCTGCCCACGACGAGGCGGTGCAACGGGCGATTGGCTTCTATCCGGTGGTGGTGCGCTGAGACGGGAAGAAAGCGTGATCAGTTCGGCTTCGCGCGCCGCCGCGTCCTTCGTGGGCCAGGATCATTGCTCGTCCAGAAGCTTGCCGGCGATGGCCCAGTTCTCGTCCGGCAGTTCCTCGAATGCGATGTAGGTGTATGAGGCGGGCTTGTTGGCGTGGCGTTCGAGGGTGGCGGTGATTTCCTCGGCGACCTTCTGCTTTTGCTCGCGCGTCAGCGTGCCGGCGAGCTTGATGGTGACGACGGGCATGGTCGATCCTCAGTTTTGAATTTTCTCGAATACTGCGGTGAACATCTCGGGTGTGAGGCGGCGCGTTTGCGTATTGTAGCGGGAGCAGTGGTAGCTGCTGACCAGACGGCGGCCGTCGGGCAGGTGATGGTCGCTGGCGTGGGCGAAGGGGTGGTCCCGGAGCTTGAGTCCCAGGGCACGCAACACTGCCTGGTGGGCAATCTGTCCGAGCGCGAGGATTGTGGCGTGTGGCGGTAGTGCAGCGAGCTCGGCGGCAAGAAAGCGGTTGCAGGTACGGATTTCCGCCGGCTCCGGCTTGTTGGCGGGGGGCAGGCATTTCACCGCGTTGGTGATGCGGCAGCCGGTGAGCCGCAGCCCGTCGTCGACCGACACGGATTGCGGCGCGCTGGCGTAGCCGAAGCGGTGCAGCGTCTGGTACAGCAAGATGCCGGCGTAGTCGCCGGTGAACGGGCGGCCGCTGCGGTTGGCGCCGTGCATGCCCGGTGCGAGACCGACAATCAGCAGTTTCGGCGCCGCATCGCCGAACGCCGGTACCGGACGCGCGTGGTAGTCCGGGTGGCGTGCACGCACGTCCTCCAGAAACACGGCGAGGCGTGGGCAGGCGCGGCAGTCGGGTTCGAAAGTCATGACACGGCCTTCGCGTGATGCACCAGCGGCTGCGGCGTCAGCGTTTCCGGCTGCAGGGTGACGTGATGGATGCCATGGTGGGTATCGAGTACATGGCGCGCGGCATCGAGGATGCGTGGCCAGTCGTCGAGCGAGCGGACTTCCAAGTGCGCCGACAGCGCGACGCTGCCGGAGGCGAGCGTCCACACATGCAGGTCGTGCACGCGCAGCACGCCGTCGAGTACGGCAAGCTCGCGGCCGATGGTATCCAGTTGCAGATCGAACGGCACACCTTCCATCAGTACGTGCACCGCCTCACGCACGAGACGCAGCGCGGACATCAGGATCAGTGCGGCTACCAGCATCGAGAGCAGCGGGTCGATGGGGGTCCATCCGGTGATGAGGATGACCAGCCCCGCGACGATCGCCGCCACCGAACCGAGCGCATCGCCCAGCACGTGCAGCAGGGCGGCGCGGCTGTTGAGGGTCTGCGCGCCGCGGCTCAGCAACCATGCGACGGCGAGATTGACCATGAGGCCGATGACGGCGACGCCGACCACGGTGCCACCCTGGATCTCCCGCGGTGTGCCGATGCGGCCGATGGCCTCCCGGACGATAAAACCGAGCAGCACCAGCATCAAGACGCTGTTGACGAGCGCGGCGAGCACTTCGGCGCGTGCGAAACCATAGGAATGCCGTGGGCTTGGCGGGCGTCTGGCGAGCCATGCGGCCGCTGCCGCCAGCCCCAGCGAGGAGGCGTCGGTCAGCATGTGCACGGCATCGGCCAACAGCGCGAGTGATCCCGCCCACCAGCCCGCCAGTGCCTCGACGCCGGCAAAGGCGAAGGTCAGCAGCAGCGCGATGAACAGTGTGGCGCCGTGTCCGTTGTGGGCGTGATGGGCGTGTGCGTGCCCTGTATCCGTGTGGTCGTGGCTATGAACGTGCACAGTAATCCGTTGGGTCGGCCTGCAGGTTGAGGTCGGCGCTGCCCAGTCCCAGTCCGGCGATGTGGTGTAGCGCGCCGGCGTAGCGCGTGGACGCGCGCAGCGCGGTCATGTCGGGTGGGTGCGGGTGGCCGTGCATGCGCGCCAGGCGTGCACGCGCTGGTGCCGGCCAGTCGATGTCGAGCTTCGCCAGCACTTCGTCGGCCAGATCGGGGCGGTTGCATACCAAAGCCATGTCGCAGCCGGCATCCAGTGCCGCTGCCACGCGCTCGACCAGGCCGCCGGCGACCGCGGCACCGGCCATGCACAGGTCGTCGCTGAAAATGGCGCCGTCGAAGCGCAGTTGCCGGCGCAGGATCTTCTGCAGCCACACGCGTGAAAATCCGGCGGGCTGCGGATCGACTTCGGGGTAGATCACGTGCGCTGGCATAATGGCCGCGAGTCCCGCCTCGGTCATTAGGCGGAAGGGTACCAGATCGGCAAGCGCGATGTCGGCGAGCGAGCGTGTGTCGATGGGAATGTCGACATGCGAATCGACGACCACATGGCCATGGCCCGGAAAATGCTTGCCGCAGGCTGCCATGCCGGCGTCCTTCATGCCCAGCATCACAGCCTGCGCCAGTTCGAACACCGCGCGCGGGTTGGTGTGAAAGGCGCGGTCGCCGATCACGCTCGATGTACCGTAATCCAGGTCGAGGACCGGGGCGAAACTGAAGTCGACACCGTGAGCGCGCAGCTCGCTCGCCAGTACGTAGCCGGTTTCGCGTGCGAGTTCCTTCGCGCGGTACGGCTGTCCATTCCAGATTTCTCCAAAGACGCGCATCGCCGGCAGACGGGTGAAACCTTCACGGAAGCGTTGCACCCGGCCGCCCTCGTGGTCGACGCCAATCAGCAGGGGTGCGGACTTCAACGCATGGAGTTCCGCGGTCAGTGCCGCCAGTTGTGCCGGATCGTGGTAGTTGCGGGAGAACAGGATGACGCCCCCGACTAGCGGGTGGATGAGACGGCGGCGATCCTCGTCGGTGAGTTCCGTGCCGGCAACGTCGAGCATCAGGGGGCCCAGTGTCATGTTTTTTCCAGAACCGCATAGGCCAGCACGAAATCACCCTCGTCTGACAGGGACAGATGATGTGTGGCGACACCCTGGGTGATCAACCAGAGAGAAAGCTCGGGCGCACATTCGAAATGGGGCCTGCCGTACGTATTGCGCAGCACTGCAAGATTGCGCAGGGACACCGGTGCACGCAGTCCCGTTCCCACAGCCTTGGCGAAGGCTTCCTTGGCAGCGAAGCATTTGGCGAGAAAACGCGCCGGGTCGCGGCTGGCGTAATAGGCGACATGCTCGGCCGGTGCGAGCATGCGGTCGGCATAATGTTCGCCGAAGCGCGCGAGGCCGTCGCGCACGCGGCGCACGTCGACGAGGTCGGTGCCGATGCCGTGGATCATGGCGTCGCCCGGACGGCGAGCCCCGCTGTGCGGATCTTGTCTGCAAAAGCTTCCAGCCACGCCCAGGGCAGGGCCGAGAGCCGTGAAGCCTGCGGCTGCATGGAGGGGCGGGCGAGGCCGTACAGCAAGACCCCGCGCACCGGAATCCGTTCGCGCACGATGCGTGCGATGGTGGCCAGGTAGGCCTGCTGCTCGGCCTCCGCCGGCGGCTCGCCGTCGCGCGCGAACACGCAGGTCTGCAGCCAGGTCGGACACAGGCGTGCCGCGAGGACAAGCCGCTCGAACTGCTTCTCGGGGCTGATGCGCGTTTGGTTGATCGCGCGCAGGCCCGCTGCGGTCGTACTGTCGAACTTGAACCATATCTCGCCGTTCAACGCCGCCATCTGCCGCAGCCCCGCCTGCACGCGCGGACGATCGATCAGACTGCCGTTGGTGATGAGCACCAGCTTGATGCGCCCGGCGAGATCGAAATCCGCCAGCACGCGGCCGATCAGCTCGATGACCTCGGGAAAAGCCTTCGCGCTGGTCGGCTCGCCATTGCCCGACAGGGCGATGTCGTTGAGACGTCGGGCACCTTCCGCTACGCACGTCTGCATGAAATCGCCGTACAGGATCGCGTCGAGCATCTCACGCAGTTCGGTTTCCAGACCCGCGAGATCGACGTCCGGCGCCGTGCCGCGCGTGAGTGCGGGCACCTGGCAATACACGCATGCCCAGTTGCAGGCGTTGTTGGGGTTGAGGTTTACCCCGACCGACACCCCGCCGGCGCGGCGCGATACCACCGGATACACGTAGCGCATCCCCGCGCTGTCGCGGTCGTGGTCATCGGACGTGAGGGGTGCGGTGCGTGTCATGGGAGGATTTTTGCACGGCGCGGCATGAAAATTGGCGGAAGCGGTGAGATTCGAACTCACGGACGGTTGCCCGTCGCCGGTTTTCAAGACCGGTGCAATCGACCACTCTGCCACGCTTCCGACGTCCAACACGACGCGGTCCGCCGGTTTTAGCTCCGGCCCACCGCTTCGCGGCTTGGCTTGTTGCGTACGCCGCAGCCGGTCTCGCGAGTTAGAACGTCTCTGACACAGCGCAGGCGCCGGTATTGTAGCGGTTCGGCGAGCGTCGTGCGACTCGTCCTGCCTGGCTGTCGGTGTGCCGACATGCGCTGTCGGATTTTCATGGGGAGAAAGAAGGGAGCCCGTGTTGCGTCCCAACAAATTCACGCTAAAACATGCGCTTGCTGCAGGGCAGGAAACCCGGGCGACTGGCACGGATGCTGCTGCGACAGGTATGTCATCATTCGGTACCGGATCATGAATGAGTTTTTCGGAATGTTGAGCACGATTGCCCGCCGCCGCAAAGTCGGTGCGGGTTCGCCCTTCGTCTCGCTCAAGGCGACGGAGCGGTGGTTGCAACGCCTGCCTGCGGATACGGACTACGACGCGCATCATGCGCTCGTCGAAGGGCTGGAACGTTTCAACGCGGAACGCGCCACGGCGACACTGACGCGCATGGAGATGTTGCAGAGACTGGAAACTGTCGGTCTTGTGCTGCAGCGGCGCATCGTCGAGCAGTACGTGCGCAATCAGGCGACCTTTCGTCTCGCCCGTCAGGCGCTATGGCGTGAATCCTGGATGTTCTGGTCGCTGCTGGCCGACGCCTGGCTGGATTTCCTAAAGCAGTCCTACCGCAACGGCGAGAGCGTCGAACTCAAGCACCGCATCGCGGAAATCGCGGCGCGTGCGCTGCGCTACGCGGGTCTGATCATGCGCTGGGATTATCACCAGGCGCGCGAGCCAGCGCCCTCGGCCTGGCGGCGCGTGCACAAGATTTTCCGTCTGGTCGAACGCGATGGTTTCGACCGTGCGCCGGTAATGATCGGTGGCGAGACCACCCACTGCGCGCGTGAGTATACGCTGGTCGTACTCATGGGGCTGGTCCATCCGGTCGGCTTCCGCGCGCACGAAATCGAACTGATTGCGCGCATGCTCGTTGACTACGAGCCCCTGCCGCTGCCTGTGGCGGTGCCAACCCGCGACACGGACAGTCATGTTGTCGATCTGTCGTTGGCCGAGGGAGCCAGCAAGCTCGATGGCGAGTGGGTACGTGGCCGCCGTCTGCGCTATTTCGCGCTCGATGATCTGGTCGCTTACCTGAAATCTGGAGATGCCGACGGGGCGGTCGGGACTGATGCGGCACTGACCCGGCAGGTGGCGAGCCTGATCGAGCGCGGCGGCATCCGCCGCAACCGTCAGCGCACGCATCGTTTCGGGCAGGTGTGGGTAGCGGCGGGCGTCGACAACGTGATGTCGGCGCTGGCGGCCTCGTTCCCGGCGGTTAATCGTGCGGGGCTGGAACCGTGGATGCTGCGCGACGAAAGCACGGAGGGCATGGGTTTCATGCTGCCGGAGCAACGCGCCTTGCCGCACGGCCGTCTGTTCGCGGTGAGCTGGGATCCGACCGAGGCGGTGTGGCAGCTGCTGGTGGTACGCTGGACGCGCGAGGAGGGCGGTCAGCATCTGCTCGGTGCACAGCGCCTTTCGCACCATCCCAGACGGGTGGAAGTGCTGTTCGATCCACAGGACGGAGAGCACGAGGAGATGCGTACCTGGGCACTGTTCATGCCGTTGGCAGAGCAGGAGCAGGGACTTTGCAACCTGCTGCTATCAAAGGCGCACTACCGGTTCGGCGCTCAGCTCACCTTGCGCGACGGCGGCGTGATCTATCGCCTGCGACTGGGCGAAGTGCAGGAAGCCCACGAAGACTGGCTGCGCGTCGCGATGGAGGTGCTGGGTAGGGAGCAGCTCGCCGCTGCAGCCTGAAGGTCCTGACATCACTGACGTTGGCGGTGGTGCCCACTACGGTGTGCACGATGCCGAAGTTGGTACTGACCCCAACGTGAACCTTCATGCCGAAGTGCCATTGGGTGCGACTTTTCGGACAAAATGCACGCCGACGAAGTGGTCACGCCGGGTGGTGCGCGTTTTGGCGCTGTATTCGGGCTCGGAAAAGGTAGATTTGCGTGGCGCCCGGCCAGCGCCAGGCCGGTATGCCGAATGCGTGTTTTTGTTATCCTGCCGATTCCAATCTTTGTTCAGAGTCAAGGCGGGAGTATTCAATGAGCAACGCGCTCGATTATCTGGTTGCGGTACGTGGCGACGCCCTGGGCCACTATTTCAAGTTCCTCAAGGACACTGGCAAGCATCTCGACCCCAAGACGCGGAACCTGATTTCCGTCATCACCAAGGTCTATGTGCAGACCGAGGGCGGGTTCAAACAATACCTGCTGCGCGCATTGCGCGAGGGTTGCACACCGATGGAGATCATTGACGCGCTGTTGATGGCGTTCCCGGCGCTGGGCCTCGCCAAGATCGTGTGGGCCGCGGAAATCCTTCTGGAAATGGATCTGCCGGAATTCAAGCCGGAACTCATCAACGGTCTGCCGCAGTGGCGCGACGTCCTAGCCGCCGCTGATCTCGCCGACGGCGAAGCGAAGCGGGTCGACTGCGGCACGCGCAGCGTGTTCGTCTATCGCGATGGCGAGTGCTACCGTGTGTACGACTCGCACTGTCCGCATCAGCGCGCAGACATGCCGGCGGAGGCGCTTGAGGGATGCACGCTCACGTGTTCCAGGCATGGCTGGAAATTTGACATCACTAGCGGCGCCTGTATCGAGAAGGGCAAGCATCCGCTCGAGGCATTCGAGACACGCGTGGAGAACGACCGCGTACAGGCTTTGTGGTAGAAGGGACGACGGACGTCCTGAGAGCACACACGCTTGGAGCGCGTGTCGTCTACCGGCTTTCGTGCGGTACGGCCGGTCTTTGAAGCGACGTTAAAGAAAACGTCATTCCGGCGCAAGCTGGAAAGCAGGTTCCGGATGGTGCCGGCGCGAGTTTGTCGGATGCGCAGCTCCACGCGGTGGTTCTGCGCCACAGAAGCCGTTTGCGGCGCTATCCTTATGGTTTCCTGTACATTGAGCTTTCATCATGAAAAAAGCCCAAACTCTCGAAGAATTGATCGATCTGGTGCACGAGGCCGTCTACGAGGTCGACGAGCTCCGTGCGTGCCTGGAACACGATGACGACGAGGCCGCGACCTACATGCCCTATCTCGACAGTCTCGACACGATGTTGCGCGACCTGCATGAATCGATGGCGAGTGGGCGCTACGCGGGTGTGGGTCAGGGCGAGGATCTCGCTTTCATGCAGCTGTTCAAGAAGCACGAGCGCGACATTCCGTTCCGCGACCTGTTGCGCATCATCAATGCCACGCATCGCGAGGGGTTCGAGAAGTAAGTCTCACCGAACTCCAGCATGATGGGGGCGATCGTTCCCGCCACGCTGGAATTTCGTGATGGCGTGCCTTATTCGGCCGTTTACGGGGACGTTTACCATTCCATCGACGGCGGCGCGGGGCAGGCCTGTCATGTGTTTCTGCGTGGGTGCGGCCTGCCGGAACGCTGGGCGGGGCGCACGGATTTCGTCATTCTCGAAACGGGATTCGGCACGGGCATGAATTTCCTCGCCACGTGGGCGGCGTGGCGTACCGATCCGAAGCGCTCCAGGCGCCTGCATTTCCTGTCGGTCGAGAAACATCCATTCGCGCGCGACGATCTTGCACGCCTGCACGCGCGATGGCCGGAATTCGCCATGCTCTCGACCGAACTGCTGGCGAAGTGGCCGCTCCTCCTGCCGGGTTTCCATCGCCTCGCGCTGGAGGGTGGTCGCGTGCAACTGACCCTCATGCTGGGTGATGCAGGGGACTGTTTGCCGCAGGTCGACACGGGCGTGGACGCCTTTTATCTCGACGGTTTCGCCCCTAACCGCAATCCCGAGTTGTGGCGACCTGAGCTCATCGAGACGCTGGTGCGGCTGGCGCGTCCGGGTGCGTTGGCCGCCACTTACAGTGTGGCAGCGTCGGTGCGCGCTGCGCTGTCACATGCCGGATTCGTTTGCGAGAAACGGGCAGGCTACGGGCGCAAGCGGCACTGTCTGCGCGCTTTTCATTCCGGTCGTAAAGTACGTGTCGCCAAACTGCCGCGACGAGTTGCGGTGGTTGGCGCCGGTGTGGCCGGCTCAGCGGTTGCGTATGCACTGGCGCAGCGTAGTATCTCGGTCAGCGTACTGGAGCGTGCGCCGGTTCCCGCAGCCGCGGCGTCGGGCAATCCGGCTGCGGTGTTTCGTCCGCTGCTGTCACGTGACGAAACCGCAACGACCCGGCTGACGCGCGCCGCCTTCCTGCACGATCTGCGCAGCTGGACGGGGTTGGGTGAGCGGCTGGATTGGGCGTCCTGCGGGGTGTTGCATCTGGCCCGCGACGCCGCGATTGCGACGGTGCAGCAGCAGGCGATCGCGCTGACCGCACCGCCCCCGGAATACGCACGCTGGGTCGACGTGGACGAGGCGCGCAGGCTGGCGAACTGGCCGGTCGATGCACCGGGCGTATTCTATGCACAGGCAGGCTGGGTCGTTCCTGGCGGCCTGTGCCGGGCTTGGCTTGGCCA
Source organism: Thiobacillus sp. (assembly GCA_024709165.1). Lineage (GTDB taxonomy): Bacteria > Pseudomonadota > Gammaproteobacteria > Burkholderiales > Thiobacillaceae > Thiobacillus. The sequence goes on from JANJXF010000024.1 coordinate 12,599, forward strand.
TGCGGGAATCGACCTGCGAACGGGCTGCGAGGTGGCACGGCTGGAGGCTGGCTCCGCCGGCTGGTATCTGTTCGGTGCGCACGGCGCGGTGCTCGATGTGGTCGACGCGGTGGTGCTGGCAAACGCGTACGATGCCGGGCGGCTCGCGCCGGCCGCGGCATGGCCGCTGCATTCCGTGCGTGGGCAGATCACGCGGCTGCCGGCGGGCAGCCTGCCGGGCGTGCAGCGGGTCATGGCGCGAGAGGGGTATTTTGTGCCGGGCGCGGGGCAGCCGCTGGTCGGCGCGACCTACGAGCACGATGATCTGGATCTTGCGTCGCGGGCAGCGAGCGACCTGGCCAATCTCGCGCGGCTCGAAACGATGTTGCCGGGGGCGGCGCGGCTATTCGATGGCGCGGAACTGAAGGGGCGTGCCGCGTTGCGCGCGACCGTGCCGGACCGTTTACCGCTTCTGGGTGCAGTGGCCGGGGCACCCGGGCTGTACGTGGCAGCGGGTTACGCGTCGCGTGGCGTGGTGTGGGCGGGTCTGTTGGGCGAGGCGCTCGCCGATGTCATGACGGGCGCGCCGCTGCCGCTGGAACACGACCTGATGACGGCACTCGATCCAGGACGGTTCGCAGCACCGTTCATTCGAGCACGACAAGAGTGACACGCCGGTTCTGTGCGCGGCCTGGGCGATAGCGGTTATCGGCGACGGGGGCAGACTCGCCGTAGGAAATCACGTTCATGCGGTGCAGCGCGATGCCGCTGTTCATCGCCAGATAGCGGCGCACCGCTTCGGCGCGTGCCTGGCCGAGCGCGAGGTTGGCCTCCGGCGTGCCGATGCTGTCGGTATGACCCTGGATCTCGATGAACACATTGCGGTTGGCGGCCTTGATCTGGGCGGCGAAGTCGTCGAGCGCCTTTTTCATCTCGGCTGACAGGTCGCTGGCGTCGGGCCGGAAGTTGGCGACCTGGCTCGACAGCGAGACTGCATAGAGAAACTTGCCGGCAGCGAGCTTGCCGGCCGCGTCGGCCCGCGCGAGCGCTTCCTGCGCCGTGCGCGAGGTGCCGTCGAGCGCGGTCTGCTGGCTGTTGACGCGGTTTTCCAGACCCTGATAGAAGCTGGTCGTCTGGCTGAATTTTTCGTGGGTTTCCGCCTGCTGCCCGTCCATGCGCTTGTTGACACCAGCGACCTGTTCGTTGACGTAATCCTTGGTGGCACAGCCGCCCAGCACCATGGTACAGGCCACGGCAATGGTGAGGTGGCGCAGGTTCATCACAGTTTCCTTTGCTTTCAAAAGAGTCAATAAACTATTGACCATTAAACCCAGATTGTCCATTGGGCATCAAACGTGATGCATGGACTGGTTTTCTCCCTCTCCCGCCTGCGGGAGATGGGCTAATGGACAATCCGGATTAAATATTATTCCTGTGTTGCATACAAGAAAAGACGCGTAGAAAAGATGCACTTTGGGGCGGCTGCGGAGGATTGCTGTTACCACTTCACCACATGCACGTTGCTCAAGGTGCGGCCGAGGAAGCGCTCGCCGATGGTCTGGAAGCGTAGCGGCACGTCGGTGACGTAGAAGTCGTAGCGCGGCTGTGCCGGGCCGGGGTTGGCGAGACTTTTTTCTGCCAGCACCGCGGCAACCTGCTCGGCCATCGCCTCGGCGGAATCGACGAGGTTCACGTCGTCGCCCGCGACCTGTCGCAGCAGCGGCTTCAGCAGCGGGTAGTGGGTGCAGCCGAGCACCAGGGTGTCGACATGTTCCGCCAAGAGTGGCTTCATGTATTCGTGTGCCGTCAGCCGCGTCACCTCGTGGTCGAGCCAGCCTTCCTCGACCAGCGGCACGAACAGCGGGCAGGCCTGCGAGTGGATGCGCGAGTCGGGTGCGTAGTCGTGGATCGCGCGCGCGTAGGCGTTGCTGTTGATGGTGGTGGGGGTGGCGATGACGCCGATCTTTTTGCCGCCGCGCGCCGACGCCGCGCCGGCGTCGATGACGTCGAGTACCGGCACCGGCGACAGGTCCTTCACCACCTGCGCTGCCACCGCCGCCATGGTGTTGCAGGCGATGACCAGCATCTTGACGTCCTTTTCCAGCAGGAACTGCGCGATCTGGGTGGTGAAGTGGGCGATCGTCTCGACCGACTTCACGCCGTAGGGCACGCGCGCGGTGTCGCCGAAATAGACGATGTTTTCAAAGGGCAGCCGCTCCATCAGCGCGCGTACCACGGTCAGTCCGCCGATGCCGGAATCGAATACGCCGATGGGGGAAGTTGCATTCGTGGACATGGCTGCCAACATGAAACGATGAGAAAGAACGCATTCTACCTGCAGGGTCCGCCGCCGCACGCGCCGGCGCGGCGTTCGTCATGAGCGAATGCGGCTGCGGTTCGGTGTGCGAGGCGGCGCCGCCCGACCCGCGCTACCGGCGCGCGCTGTGGATCGCGCTGGTGTTGAACGCGCTGATGTTCGGTGTCGAGCTGGTCGCGAGTTTCTCCGCGCAGTCGGTGTCGCTGCTCGCCGACGCCGTCGATTTTCTCGGTGACGCCGGCAACTACGGCGTCGCGCTGTTCGTGCTTGGGCTGGCGCCGGTGTGGCGCTCGCGCACCGCGCTGTGGAAGGGCTGGCTGATGGTGGGCTACGGCGTATTCGTGCTCGGCAAGTCGGCCTGGCAATGGAGCGCCGGCGTGGTGCCGGAGCCCTTCATCATGGGCTGGGTGAGCCTGCTGGCGCTGGCGGTCAACGTCGGCGTGGCAGCGCTGCTGTATGCGCACCGGCAGGGCGACGCGCAGGCGCGCTCGGTGTGGCTGTGCTCGCGCAACGACGCGCTGGGCAATCTCGCGGTGATGGGCGCGGCGGGCGGCGTGTGGGCCACCGCGCACGGCTGGCCGGACATCGCGGTGGCGCTGGTGCTGGCGGGGCTGGCGCTGAGCTCGGGGGCATCGGTGATTCGCCACGCGCGGGAAGAATTGCGGATCAACTGAGCACGCGATGTAGCCCGGATGGAATGAAATGGAATTCGGGGATGGGGTGGGAACCCGTTCATGCCCCCACGGATTTCGCTGCGCTGCATCCGGGCTACGTTGGACGCTGGTGTTCGATTGCCCAAGCCACGTGCTCACGCACGATGGCGGACGGGTTATTCAGGCGCGCGCCGAGCGCAGCCACAATGTCAGGCGAAGGCGGGGCGTTGCCCAGCGCGACCGCGATGTTGCGCAGCCAGCGTTCATGCCCGATGCGGCGGATCGGTGAACCGGCCAGACGTTCGTTGAAATCTGTTTCGCTCCAGGCGAACAGGTCCAGCAGCCGCGCGCTGTCGAGCCCGTTTCTGATTGCGAAATCCGGCAGCGCCGCAGTCTGCGCGAAGCGGTTCCACGGACACACCAGCTGGCAGTCGTCGCAGCCATAAATCCGGTTGCCGAGCAGCGGGCGCAGTTCGTGCGGGATGCTGCCCTTGAGTTCGATGGTGAGATAGGAAATGCAGCGGCGCGCGTCAACCGTGTAGGGCGCGACGATGGCCTGGGTGGGGCAGATGTCGAGGCAGGCCTGGCAGGTGCCGCAGTGGCTGGCTTCTGGCGAGTCTATGGGCAGCGGCAGGTCGGTGTAGATTTCGCCGAGAAAGAACCACGAGCCGTGCTGGCGGTTCAACAGCAGGGTGTGCTTGCCACGCCAGCCAAGGCCCGACTTGGCGGCGAGTTCGACTTCCAGCACCGGCGCGCTGTCGGTGAAGACGCGGAAATGATGCTCGCCGACGGCCGCGCTGATTTTCTCCGCCAGACTTTGCAGGCGATTGCGCAAAACTTTATGGTAGTCGCGCCCCAGCGCGTAGCGCGAGACGTAGGCGGCAGACGGATCGTCGAGCACGGTGTGCGGGTCGGCCGCGGCGGGCGGGAAATAGTCGAGCCGTGCGCTGATGATACGCGCCGTGCCCGGGAGCAGTTCGGCCGGCCGGCTGCGCTTGGTGCCGTGCACCGCCATATAATCCATCTCGCCATGAAAGCCGCGTTCCAGCCACGCCTGCAAGCCCGCCTCGGCGGCGCTCAAGTCGCCGTCGGCGATGCCCACCGCGGCAAAGCCGAGTTCGCGCCCCCAGTGCCTGATCTGTTCCGCCAGACGGTGTAAATCCTGCTCATGCATAAGACCGATGATACCGTGCGCTGCCGCCGTCACCTGGCCGACGAGGCTGCGACGCTGGCGTTCGGCGCGCAACTGGCGCGGGAACTCGCGCCCGGCCTGACCTTCTACCTCGAGGGCGATCTCGGCGCGGGCAAGACGACGCTGGTGCGCGGACTGTTGCGTGCGCTGGGCTATACGGGACGGGTGAAGAGTCCGACCTATACGCTGGCGGAAATATACGAATTTTCGAGGTTTCAGTTGTATCATTTTGATTTGTATCGGATGCACGATCCGCGCGAATGGCTTGACGCGGGCTTCCGAGAGGTCAATGATGGAAGCGTCGTGAGCGTGATCGAATGGCCGCAGAAGGCCGCAGGCTGGTTGCCGGCGCCCGATGTGGTCATCCGGCTGCGCATCGTCGATGATAGCCGGGAGGTCGAATGCGAGGCCGCGAGCCCGCGCGGCGCACGTTATCTGGAGGTATGTTGCGCAGACTGCTGAACCTGTTGCTGCTGGTGTGCGTGCTGGCGCCGGGCCTGGCCCAGGCGATGCAGCTGTCCGCCACTCGCCTGTGGCCGTCGCCCGACTACACGCGGCTTGCGCTGGAGGCGCCGCAGCCCATCGCGTTCCGTCATTTCACACTCGACAATCCGGCGCGCGTGGTGGTCGATCTCGAAGGCGTGCAGGGAGGAGCGGCGCTCGACGGGCTCCTTGCACAGCTCTCGCCGGAGGATCCGCACGTTGCCTCGATTCGTGTCGGCCTGAACCGGCCGGGGGTGATGCGCATCGTGCTCGATCTCAAGGCCGCGGCGACCCCTTCGGTGTTCGTCCTGCCACCGCATGGCCAGTACGGCCATCGCCTGGTGATCGACGTGCGGCCGGAACGGGTGGCACCCGCGGCACCGGAGGCTGTACTGCAGCCGGCCGTGGCGGCACCGGCGAAGCCGGAGATTCCTCAATATGTGCGCTTGGTGACGGTGGCGATCGATGCCGGCCACGGCGGCGAGGATCCGGGCGCGCTCGGTGCCAATGGCTCACGCGAGAAGGACATCACGCTGGCGGTCGCGAAGCGGCTGAAGCAAAAAATCGATGCGCAGGAGAACATGCGTGCAGTGCTGATTCGCGACGGCGACTACTTCGTCCCGCTGGCCGAGCGCGTGGTGAAGGCGCGCGCGCTCAAGGCGGACCTCTTCCTGTCGATCCACGCGGATGCCTTCATCAAGCCGCATGCGCGCGGTTCCTCGGTATTCGCCCTGTCGGAAAATGGCGCCACCTCGGCGGCGGCGCGTTGGCTCGCCAAGCGCGAGAACGACGCGGACCTGGTTGGCGGCATCAATATCGACGTCAAGGATCCCTTCCTCAAGCGCACCCTCATCGACCTGTCGCAGACAGCCACCATCAACGACAGCCTCAAACTCGGCCGCGCCGTGCTGAAGCAGATCGGCAGCGTCAACACGCTGCACAAGCCGCACGTCGAGCAGGCCGGTTTCGCGGTGCTGAAGGCGCCGGACATTCCTTCCATCCTCATCGAGACCGCTTTCATTTCCAATCCGGAAGAGGAAAAGCGTCTCAACGATCCAGCCTACCAGGACAACCTGGTGGATGCCATCGTGACGGGGGTGCGGCAGTATTTCGATGCGCATCCGCAGACGGCCCCGGCGCGGCTGACGCGCAATCCATGACGGCATGCCACGGCGCCTCCCGCTGGAGGCGGCCATGACGATACGCGTTCTTCCCGATGTCCTGATTTCGCAGATCGCCGCGGGCGAAGTGGTCGAACGCCCCGCTGCGGCGCTGAAGGAAATTCTCGAGAACAGCCTCGATGCCGGTGCGACCGAGATTCAGGTCGAGCTGGAACAGGGCGGCGTCAAGCGTATCCGCGTCGCCGACAACGGCTGCGGCATCGCACGCGAGGAACTGGCGCTCGCATTGACGCGCCATGCCACCAGCAAGATCGCCAGCCTCGCCGACCTCGAGCAGGTGGCGAGCCTGGGTTTCCGCGGCGAGGCGCTGGCGTCGATCGCGGCGGTCGCGCGGGTGGAACTCGTCAGCCGGGTTGCCGTGGCGACCCATGCGTGGGCGATCCGGGTCGAAGGCGGGCGACTGGGCGAGGCGTCTCCCGCCGCGCGCGGCCCGGGCACGACGCTCGACATTGCCGAGCTCTTCTTCAACACGCCGGCGCGGCGCAAGTTTCTCAAGACCGACGCGACCGAATACGCGCATTGTGCCGAGGCGGTGCGGCGGGTGGCGCTGGCGCATCCGCAGGTGGCCTTCGGCCTGACGCACAACGGCCGCGTGCAACTGCGCCTGAATGCCGAATCTCCCGCCGCGCGCATGCGCCATGTGCTCGGCGATGCGTTCGAACAGGGTGCCATCGCGGTCGACGCCACAGCAGGGCCGTTGCGGCTCGCGGGCTGGGTGGTGCGGCCGAGTGCTGCCACGACGGGGCGCGACGGGCAGCACGTGTTCGTCAACGGCCGCTATGTGCGCGACAAGTTGATCGTGCACGCGCTGAAGGAAGCCTACCGTGACGTCCTGCACCACCAGCTGAATCCCGCGTACTGTCTGTTTCTCGAACTGCCGCCCGAGGCGGTCGATGTCAACGTGCATCCGGCCAAGACCGAAATCCGCTTCCGCGACAGCCGGGCGGTGCACCAGTTCTTGTTCCATGCCGTCGAGCGCCTGTTCGCGGCGCCGGCAGCGGCCGATCCGGCAGCGGCGGCGCAGCCGGTGACAACGGCCTGGCGTGCCCCGCAGCAGGCACCGATGCCGCTGCGGGTGGCCGAAGCGGTGGCGTTCTATGCGCCGCCTGGCGAGAATACAGGGGCCGGACTTCAGGGGGCGGCGTCCGCGGAACAACTGGTGCCTGACAGCGGGGAAGGGACGTCTGCGCCGCTTGGCTATGCGCTGGCGCAGCTGCACGGCATCTATGTGCTGGCGCAGAATGCCTGGGGGCTGGTACTGGTCGACATGCACGCGGCGCACGAGCGCGTCGTGTACGAAAAACTCAAGACAGCGCTTGACGCCCGCGCGGTGCCGGCGCAGCGGCTGTTGATCCCCGTCGCGCTGACGCTGGACGCGGCGGTGGTCGGCGAGCTCGCGCCGCATCTCGACGCGCTGGCGGGTATTGGCTTCGAGGTGTCGGTGACCTCGCCGACCTCGGTGGCAGTGCGCGCGGTGCCTTGGCTACTGAAGGATGCCGACCCGGTCGAGCTCACCCGCACGGTGCTCGCCGAGGCCGCCGAATTCGGAATTTCGCGTCTGCTGGCCGAGCGGCGCAACGAACTTCTGGCGACGCTGGCCTGCCA
>JANJXF010000031.1 GCA_024709165.1 Thiobacillus sp.
TCACCCACCAGGCCGCCGTCGAAGCCTTCTTCGAAACCCACAGGCCCGACTACGTCTTCCTCGCTGCCGCAAGAGTCGGCGGCATCCACGCCAACGACACCTATCCGGCCGAATTCATCCGCGACAACCTCGCCATCCAGACCAACGTCATCCACGCCGCGTACAAGAATGGCGTGAAGCGTCTGCTGTTTCTCGGTTCCAGCTGCATCTACCCCAGGCTCGCACCGCAGCCGATGAAGGAAGAGCACCTGCTCACCAGCGAACTGGAGCCCACCAACCGGCCGTATGCACTCGCCAAGATCGCCGGCATCGAAATGTGCTGGGCATACAATCGGCAGTACCAGACCCAGTACCTGGCCGTCATGCCCACCAACCTCTACGGCCCCGGCGACAACTACCATCCGGAAAACTCCCACGTCATCCCCGCGCTCATCCGACGCTTCCACGAAGCAAAACTCGCCAACGCGCCGAGCGTGACCGTGTGGGGGTCCGGCACGCCCCGGCGCGAATTCCTCTACAGCGACGACATGGCCGACGCGTGTGTGCACCTGATGAACCTGCCGGATGAGCAATTCGTGCCGCTGCTGGGGCAGGATCGCAACAACGGGCTGGCGCCGCTGGTGAACATCGGCGTGGGGCACGACCTCAGCATCCGCGAACTTGCCGAAACCGTGGCCGCCACCGTGGGCTACCAGGGCAGGCTCGAATTCGACGCGACCAAGCCCGACGGCACGCCGCGCAAGCTGATGGATGTGGGGCGGCTGAACGCGATGGGGTGGAAGGCGGCGACACCGATGCGCGAGGGACTGGCGCGCGCGTATGCGGATTTTATGAACCGGAAACAACCGGCATCCACGAAGGCGGAACTGGGGAGACAAGAATGAACGTCCTGCTGACCGGCGGTGCCGGCTATATCGGGTCGCACACGGCGGTGGAATGTCTGGAAGCCGGGCATAAAGTCGTGGTGTTCGACAACCTTTCGAACAGCAGCGTGAAATCGCTCGATCGTGTGGCGAAGATCACAGGGCGCCAGACGGAGTTCGTCGAAGGCGACATCCGCGACCGTGCGGCACTACGCCTTCTGTTCGAGCGGCACGCGATCGATGCCGTCGTACATTTCGCCGGCTTGAAGGCCGTCGGCGAATCGGTGGAAAAGCCGTTGCTCTACTACGACAACAACATCGGCGGCAGCGTCGCCCTGTTCGAGGTGATGGCCGAGGCCGGCGTGAAGACGGTGGTGTTTTCTTCCTCCGCGACGGTCTACGGCGACCCCGCGAGCGTGCCCATCACCGAGGAGTTCTCGCTGTCGGCGACCAATCCCTACGGCCGTTCCAAGCTCGTCATCGAAGATGTCCTGCGCGACGTCGCCCGTGCGGACGAAGGCTGGACCGTCGCACTCCTGCGTTATTTCAACCCCGTCGGCGCGCACGCCTCCGGCCTCATCGGGGAGGACCCGCGCGGCATTCCCAACAATCTCATGCCCTACATCGCGCAGGTCGCGGTGGGACGCCGACCGTACCTGAACGTTTTTGGCGGCGACTATCCGACTCCCGACGGCACCGGCGTGCGCGACTACATCCACGTCGTCGACCTCGCGCGCGGGCATCTCGCAGCGCTGAACAGGATGCAGGCCCTGAAGGGTGTGCACACCTGGAATCTCGGCACCGGCCGTGGTGTCAGCGTGTTGGAGATGGTGCGTGCATTCGAGGCTGCCAGCGGCCGTCCAGTGCCTTGCAGCATCGTCGGCCGCCGCCCCGGCGACGTCGCGCAGTGCTGGGCCGACCCGGTGCGCGCTGCGCACGATCTGGGCTGGCGCGCGGCGTACGATCTGGCACGCATGTGCGAGGACACCTGGCGCTGGCAGTCGGAAAATCCGCAGGGGTATGGTTGAGTGGTGAGGGAGAGGGTTGGCGAGAGGGTAGAACCTCAACGCCCGCCGAACACACCCCGTCCGCGAAAATACTGCACGCTCAGCCATCCGCCGAACAGTCCACCCAGATGCGCGAAATGCGCGACGCCGGCTGCCGTGTTGGTGACGCCTAGGAACAGCTCGATCGCGCCGTAGGCGAGCACGAAGGTGCGTGCACGCATGCGGACGAAGGGCAGGAAGATGAAGGTGACGATCCGGTTCGGAAAATACATCGCATAGGCGAGCAGCAGGCCGAACACCCCACCCGATGCGCCGATCACCGGGCCGGACGCATGCAGGAAATAGCCGCTGACCGCGATCTGCGTCATGCCGGCGACGATCACGCTCATCAGATAGGTCAGCAGGTAGCGCAGGTCGTTCCAGCGCGCCTCCAGCGCCGCACCGAACATCCAGATCGCGATCATGTTGAACACCAGGTGCAGCAGTGAGCCGTGCAGGAAGCTGTAGGTGAGAAGCTGCCATACATGGAACGCGCCGCCCGATCCGGGCGGCCACAGTCCGAACGTCCGCACGATGTCCGGCCCGGTGAAGCCCGCGAGGACGTAGACCAGCACGTTGAGCAGAATGAGGGCGAATGTGATCGGCGGCATGGGGTCCCTGAATCAAACCGCTTCCCAGTGCACCACCTTCAACTGGCATACCTGCCGCCCGTTGAATTCGTTGGACATCAGCGCATAGGCGGCGTGGATCCGCGGCGGCAGAGGATCAGGATGAAAAAAGCGCATCGCCTCCAGGCTTGCGCCCTCGCGCGCGAGTTGCAGCTTGAGGTGTTTCTCGCCGACAACGCGCTGGGTGATGACATCGAAGGTGGCGTTGAACAGCGGCGCCGGAAAACCCTGGCCCCATACGGCTCGCTCGAATTCGACCGCAAGTTCATAACGGTGCTCGGCGATGTCGAGCAGACCGTCTGTTTCGATGACACCTTCCAGATCAGCTGGGTCGAGCAGTTCACGCACGACCGCTTCGAATGCCTGTGCAAAATCGTTGTGACGCCCCGCGGCAAGAGTGAGTCCGGCTGCCATGGCGTGGCCGCCGAATTTCAGGATAAGGCCGGGATGGCGCCGGTCGACCCGATCGAGCGTGTCGCGCAGATGCAGGCCGGCGATGGAGCGTCCGGAACCCTTCAGCGTGCCGTCCTCGCCGCTGGCGAAGACGACGGTTGGGCGGTGGAACTTGTCCTTCAGGCGCGAGGCGAGAATGCCGATTACGCCAGCATGCCAGCCCGGCTGCCACGCGGTGAGGCTATGACTGTTCGCCGGTTCGAAGGTGGCGAGGATGCCGAGCGCTTCCTCCAGCATGTCGGCCTCGACGTCGCGCCGCGCACGATTGAGCGCATCGAGCTGTTGTGCCAGCGACAGGGCCGCGACGGGATCGTCGGTGAGCAGGCATTCGACGCCGAGCGTCATGTCGTCGAGACGGCCGGCGGCGTTGAGACGCGGTCCGAGCGTGAAGCCGAGGTCATGGATGCTCGCCTGCGCAGGGTCGCGTCCGGCCACACGGAACAGTGCCTGGAGCCCGGCGCTGGCGCGGCCCGCACGCATGCGTGCGAGACCCTGCGCCACCAGCGTGCGGTTGTTGGCATCGAGCCGCACCACGTCGGCAACGGTGCCAAGCGCGACCAGATCGAGCAGTCCGCGCAGATCCGGTTCGGGCGCTGCAGCGTAGGTGCCGCGCCGGCGCAACTCGGCGCGCAGCGCCAGCAGCACGTAAAACATTACGCCCACGCCCGCCAGATGCTTCGAGGGGAAGCCGCATCCGGGCTGGTTGGGGTTGACGATGCAGGCCGCAGCGGGAAGCGCGTCGCCGGGCAGGTGGTGGTCGGTCACCAGCACTGGAATGCCGAGCGCATTCGCTGCGGCCACGCCCTCGATGGCGGCGATGCCATTGTCCACCGTGACGATGAGCTCGGGCCGGCGCGTCGCGGCGAGTTCGACGATCGCAGGGCTCAGGCCGTAGCCATGTTCGATGCGGTTGGGAACCAGGTATTCCACCTGCGCGCCGAACAGGCGCAGCCCACGCACGCCGACCGCGCAGGCCGTGGCGCCGTCGGCATCGTAGTCGCCGATGACGAGCACGCGGCGCTGCGCGACGATCGCGTCGGCCAGCAACGCAGCGGCATGGTCGATACCGAGCAGGCTGTCCGGCGCCAGCAACTGCGGCAGCCGGTGTGCAATCTCGTCCGCATGTGTCACGCCACGTGCCGCATACAAGCGTGCCCAGACGGGCGGCAGGCCTGCATTCTCGAGGGCGCTGCGGGAATGGCTGGGGCAGGGGCGGGTGACGATTACAGGCATGCCGCGATTGTATGGGCAGAACGAAGCGCCGTCGCCGTTGCCACAGGAATCTCCCCATAAATTTCATGGTCTATCCCAAGCCGAGGGGGAGTATATTTTCAGCAATGGGCCACCAGCTCCCCCTTTCCCGTGTCGCCCGTCTGGTCGGCATTACGCGCCATGCCCTGCAACAGCGCATCCGCGCGGGAACGCTTGCGACCTTCGACGGCATGGTCGAGCTCGACGAGCTGTTGCGCGCGTTCCCGGACGTGAAGTGGGACGACGACGCCGAAATTCGCCGCGTCAACGAGATCAAGGACAAGGCCTTCGCCAAACGGATTCTCGAGCGCGTGTTGCCCGACAAGGAGGTACTGGCCGCACGCCTCGCCGAACTGGGCGACGACTACGCCGCTGCGGCCGCGCTGCTCGGGCAT
>JANJXF010000083.1 GCA_024709165.1 Thiobacillus sp.
GATGTGGCGACGACGATGGTCTACACGCATGTGTTGAACAAGGGCGGCCACGGGGTGACGAGTCCGCTGGATGGGTGAGTCCGGGTTTCGAGAGGTAGGGGCGGGCGACGCGGCTACACGATATCGAGATGATCCAGCCCCCCCATCATGTCGCGCCCCTTGGCCTCCTGGCCCTGCAGCTTGATCTTCAGGCGCAGGTCGTTGAGGCTGTCGGCGTTTCTTAGCGGTTAAACGGGGTCAGACACCGAGAAATCGAGTCTGACCCCATATTTTTCGTTTCCTCCCAGTCCTTTGGTTCGCCCGAGGAATGACGATAGGGCGCAATAACCTTTCGCTTTAGCTTGACCGCTTCCACATCAAAAAAATAGTCATTCGAAACGGTGCAAAACCAAATATCTTCTGAGCAGTTCTTCCAGTTGGAAGTAGCACCACGACCTTTCTCGCGCTCCCATGTGATGCGGTTTCTAACAATGAAATGCTTTTCAAGGACTGTTTGCACCGATTTCGATGATTGCCAATCACAGCAAACGTAAAGTGAAGCAGTATTCTTCAGGCATCTCTTCAACTTCGTTATCCATGAGTCAAGCCAATCTTCGTATGCTTCGGACGAAGTTTTTGAGAATTTGTTGTTTCCAAATTTCTTATTCAGATTATACGGTGGGTCGATGATTAAGAGATCAATGAACTGATCTGGCAAAAAATCAGTGCATGAAAATATGTCTTGATGAATTAGCTTGCCCTCGATTTCCTTTGGAGCGCAAGGCGCACTTAAGGTGATCGTTTGACGCATGAGAGTATTTTTCTCATCCTCATGGACGATCAGGGTTCGGTTGCGTGGCGCTCTTTCTTTCATTTCGTAATGGTACCTTGGTGATTCTTGGTTTCTAACGTCCAAGCTCAGGGACGCTGCGCGATAAAGCCGCGCAGCGTCCCTTGGAGCGCAGTGTTAGGCTGGGCTTTCGCCGTCCCGCCAGCACCGACTTTCGGATTTTCGATTGAAGGTTTTGCAATCAATATCCCGGTGGCACTGGCACGCGGCGCCAATTATTGCCAGGGCCATTGGAAAGACCACCACCAGGGCCGGTCGAAAGACCACCGCCGGGACCAGTGGAGAGGCCACCTCCAGGGCCAGTAGAGAGTCCGCCGCCGGGACCAGTAGAAAGACCGCCGCCAGGGCCAGTAGAGAGGCCACCTCCAGGCCCGGTCGAGAGACCTCCACCTGGGCCGGTAGAAAGTCCGCCGCCGGGGCCAGTGGAAAGACCACCACCAGGGCCAGTAGAGAGTCCGCCACCGGGGCCAGTAGAACAAGGGCCGCCCGGTCCGGAATAGCCGATACAGGCAGCGAAAACACTTTGTGAAGTAAGTAACAGACTGAATATCAGGGCTGTCTTGAGCTTCTTGTTCATCATTTTCTCCTTTTGCAATTGCCGCATGGGTGACGATGCGGTGCGCCTAACGTAGAGGTGAGGGGCCGCCGGAGCGCGTAGCGCGGAGGGAACCCCAAAGCGCAGCTTTGGGGCGGTCCCTCTCGACCGGAATGTTAGATGCCATAGGGGCCAACCACCAACCAAAGACCGGCAGCACGCTGCGCATACCACAGGAGATAGACAGCAACAAAGATACGAGCGAGATACTTCCAGGCACGAGAGGATGAGTTGCCGGAGTTGCGCCAAACGACAAAGCAGACCGAGGCAATGATTAGAAGGGCGATGAGAGAAAAGGATAGTGCGAAGGTAGCAATATTCGCCATGGGATTCAGATTTAGCAAAGCCCACAGCGACGCGACATAGGTGAGATAAAGAACCAACAAAGCTGGCAGAAACACCAACCAGAACGCTTTCCAAAGGGGGATCTGTCCCTTGAGCGCCAGATCAATGAAACCGCGGTTGGTTGAATGAGGCGTCATGTTCATGGCATCTAACGTTTGAGTTCAGGGGCGGCCGGAGCCCGAAGGGCGAAGGGTACCGGCAAGCGCAGCTTGCCGGCCGTCCCCTGCAACGAAAGGTTAGAGATCGATTGGCCCATGCTCTACCTACCCCAGCCATGACATAAGACTGCAAGCGAGGCAGCCTCCCTCAGTACACCAGTAGGCTTGCTCTGCTGGGTGCATTGATTTCTTCTTTTCCTCTTGTTTGGAGTCCTTTTCTTCTTGGGCTGCGACCGCGCAGGATTGGAAACGCTCTTGCATCTTGCGCCAGCCGACGAGCAAGCCATAACGTAAAACACAGAACTTGGCATAAGCCGAACAAGACAAGCCGCCGTTGCGCTTCTTGTGAGCGCAGACAAACCCTTTGTGTGGCGAGATATAGCGTTGATAGCCGGTAATGGCTGCTACAGCAATAGTCGCGGGCACTGAGGTCATGGCGATCTCTAACGTTCAAATTGAGGGGCCGCCGCTTTGCGGCGGTCCCTCTCGAATGCAGTGTTAGGCGATGGCTGCATGGCTATTGTGTGGCTCTGAATTTCAAAGCGCCAAAGAGCACGAATGCTGTGCCAACGCTTGAGTAAAGAACTATGTCTCCACTGGCGCCAAACATACCAAAAAATATTTCATGCAACCAACCCCAACGGCCCGTGCGAGAGGATTGCGATGGCGACAAGAAGGCTGACAAGGCCAAAACATAGAAGATACCGCCAAAACTAAGCCACATGGTTGCGGTATCCCTGCCAGAGGGTTTCCAGTTCCAATTGTCGGGTTGGCCGCGCCAGAGTTTCATTCTGTTGCCTAACGTTGGAGGTAAGGGGCTGGCCAGCAGCTGGCGAAGCCGGCTGTTGGCCAGCCCCGCTTGACCGAAGGGTTAGGTCGTATGGTGGCGGTGACCTTACTGCTCAACGCGAACAACACGATAACTAAATTGTTCATTTTGTTGCTCTGCCCGGATTACGATGAACGCCTGAGATTTATTACCGCTCACGCCAAAAGAATACTCGCGATATGGGGCCTCCCGCTCGGGGACACCTTCGTAATAGAGGCTCTTTTTCAGAGTGACGTTTTTGACCTCACCGACGGCGCTAAGCACTTGGGGTGCTGCCCGCATGAAACTCTCAGCGCCGGGAAGCACTGTGTCTCGCGCCTCCATGAACCGGCCGAAGAGTTCCATGGCAATGACTGCCGCCACAAAAACAGGACCAAACTTGAGAAGACTTTTCCGGTTCAGGCTGCGCATTGAACGAAGACCTAACGTGTTCGAGTTGAGCGACACCCCGAAGGGGCGTAAGCCGGGAGCGAAGCGAGCGGTGTTCGCTCTAACGAGGCGTTAGGCGCAGATGGCCATGCATCCACGGAACTGGTTTGGATCACGCTTCCCCTCCCTTTGTTTGTGTGACTGGCGATAGCAAAAAACCGCCTCCGCAAACTTGTTATTTAGCGCGAAGCGTAGTGAACGTCGTCCGCATCAACGTCTTTGAGTTATGCGGCGAACGTTCACTACGCTTCGCTCAATATCATTTTTATAAGTAATTGTAAATGCTGCAATTTCCGTTCCATGCACAATGCTAAACATCGTGGGGAACCTGTTCGCCAATCCCATCTGTCGGTAGCGCATGGCTATCTGAGCTTAACGTACAATATACACCTTGACAGGTGTATATATAAGTTCAAAAAAGGTGCATAATTCAGTCATTCGATTGTCAAGCTATTGATATTTCAGCGTTCGCAGAAAAATAGGGGACTATCTGTCGAAGGCAATCGCACCTCCCGCACCCGCGCCACGTTTGCTCGATCAGCCGCGCGACAGGATTCGTGTCAAGCATTACAGCATTCGGACCGAGATGCAATATGTGACGCATCGGGCGGTCGCGGGCGGGGTGGCGGCGGCGACGCAGGATCAGGCGCTGTCGGCGCTGCTGGTTTTGTATCGCGAGGTGTTGGGCATCGATCTGCCCTGGCTGGACAAGGTGACGCGGGCGGAGCGGCCGCAGCGTTTGCCGGTGGTGCTCACGCGTGACGAAGTGCACGCGGTGCTTGGAAAAGTTCAACCTTTATGGGGCCGAATCAATAATGAACGATCCGGCTGCAAAGGAGACACCGAAATTCAACGGCTCTATGCCGGCGCACGCGGAGCCCGGTCAAATCAGGCACCAGGCATTCCCCATAAGCAGGGAAAACGAGCGTCGCCGCATCGTACAATCGTGTAATCTTCACTACTACAGGAGGGTTCACCCATGACCGACACATGGCTCGCCACACTCATCACTGATACACCGCAGGCGGGATTCGAACTCGCGATCACGCTGAGCCGGCGCGGGGTCAAGTATACGCAGCCGGACACGGAGGTGCTGAAGCGGTTGCGCCCGGAGTATGCGGAGGACGCGAAGGCGCTGACCGCGGCATCGCAGGTCGTCGCCATCAATTTCCAGACGATCGCGGCCGCCAACAATTACTGGCGCAAGTAGTTTGCCTGCAAGGCCCGCCCTTGCGCTGCGGTATGAATGGCGGGCGTCGGGCCGGTGAGGGGGAGCGATCGATGCAGCCGTGGAGTTTTCTTGCGCTGGCCATTGTCAGCGAGGTGGCTGCAACGTCGGCGCTGAAGGCTTCGGATGGATTTTCCCGCGTGGGGCCGTCGCTCGTCGTCGTTGTCGGCTATGCGGCTGCCTTTTACTTTCTGTCGCTCACGCTGAGGACCATTCCGGTGGGTGTGGCCTATGCCGTTTGGTCGGGTGTGGGCGTCGCCCTCATTGCGCTGATCGGTTGGCTGGTCTTCGGGCAGGCTCTGGATACGCCGGCGATCATTGGCTTGCTGCTCATTGTCGCGGGCGTGGTGGTGCTCAATGTGTTTTCGCGGCTGGGTACGCATTGATCCGGATCGTCCATTCGCTGACAGGCGGCTCGCTTGCGGGCCGATAGCGGTCCTCGGTGCGATGTGGCACGTCGCGGTGAGGGTGCGCCTGCGTGGCCCGATGCGCGTTTGCCTGACGAGTCCGGGTTGAAGTCGCGAGCGGCCCGTGCTCGGCGCAGGTTCAGACCAGGACTGCGCGCGCCAGCACGTGCAACGCGCTCAGGGCCAGCACGGCGTGCAGCAGGACCAGGCTTTTCGGCAGCACGCCGCGGCGGCGGATGACGAAATAGAGGGTGACGCCGGCGAGGATCGTGAGCGCCAGCAGCGCAAGCGTCTGGGCTG
>JANJXF010000207.1 GCA_024709165.1 Thiobacillus sp.
CGTCGGTTCCGTGAAGCGTGTCACCGACATCATGGGCGAGATCGCTGCGGCGAGTGCCGAGCAGAGTTCCGGCATCGAGCAGGTGAACCAGGCCATCACCCAGATGGACGACGTCACCCAGCAGAACGCCGCGCTGGTCGAAGAGGCCGCAGCCGCTGCCGAAAGCCTGCAGGCGCAGGCGGGCAAGCTTGCCGATGCGGTGAGCTTCTTCAATCTGGAGGCCAGTGCGTACAGCGTGCGTACCGAGCTTCCGGTGCTGAAGAATGTCGAAGCCGTGATGCCGAGTGTCCGGAAATCCAAGCCTGCTCCGGCCAGGGCGATTGCGCATCCGAGGAAGCTCGCGGTTGCCGGTGCGGGTAGTAGCGAGGCGTGGGAAGAGTTCTGAGAGTCTGTGACATCACTGGAGTACTGGACGGATCGAACACGGTATCCGCGTCTTCGATTCGACGCCTGCGAATATCTGGTTTCTTAATCTTCAAGGAAGAAAAATGAAGCACTCGAAAAATACACCCATGAGAGTCGCAACATCCACGGGCCTAGGGTTTGCGGTGGTGATCCTGATGGGGCTGGCCATTGCCATGATTGCTCGAGTACAGCTGGAGAGAGCCAGTGGCGAAATGAGTCTACTGGTGAAAGATCGCATGGCCAAGGTGAGTTTTGTCGATACCATCCAGAACAATCTCAATATTCAGGCGATTGCCGTTCGCAACCTTGTCCTGGCCGACGCTCCGGAAGTGAGGGAAGCCGAGAAGAAACGCATCGACGCGGTGCGCGCCGAAACCGGCGCCATGTACAAGAAACTGGAAGAAACAGTCAAAAGCGAAGAAGGGAAGCGAATCCTGAACAGCGCTTTCGCAGCCCGCAATGCCTATAACCAGGCCATGAACAAGGTGATAGATCTTGGTCTTGCCTGGGACACGGAGGGCGCGCGCAGAGTTTTGAACACTGAGGGCCATCAAGCTCAGATCGCACTCTCTCAGCCTCTGGAACATTTGGTCAACCTGCAAAAAAGGCTCATGGAGGATTCGGCCAAGCATGTGCAGGAATTTGCCGCCACTTCCAGTCTGTTGATGCTGATGATTGCCGTTGTCGCTGTTATTGCGGGTGTTGCAATCGCTTGGTTTCTTACCCGCTCCATCACCCGCCAGCTAGGGGGCGAGCCTTACTACGCCACAATGGTCGCGCGTGAAATCGCTGCCGGTAACCTGGGTGTGGAGGTCCATGTCAAGGCCGGTGACAAAACCAGCCTGCTGGCCAACATGCAAAGTATGTGCGACAGTCTGGTGGAGGTTGTCGCCCAGGTACGCACCGGCACCGACACCATCGCCACTGCCTCGCAGCAGATTGCCGCCGGCAACATCGACCTGTCGAGCCGCACCGAAGAGCAGGCGTCGAGCCTGGAAGAGACGGCGAGCTCCATGGAAGAGCTGACCAGCACCGTCAAGCAGAATGCCGAGAACGCCCGCCAGGCCAACCAGCTCGTTGGCGCCACC
>JANJXF010000157.1 GCA_024709165.1 Thiobacillus sp.
GGGGTGGCGCCCTCGGGCACGTGCAGATGCACGAAGCTCTTGTCGAAGAAGCTCGCGTCGGCACCGTAAGCCTTGAGGTGCGAGGCGACATAGCTGTAGGCGATTTCGGCGGATTCCTTCATGACCTCGCCGAGCTTGCCGGTGAGCTTGAAACCGCGGTTGAGTGTGTGCACGCGCGTCGCCTCGACCGGCAGCGTGGCGCCGCCCATCGCGGTCCATGCGAGGCCCGTCACGACGCCGACGCCGGTGATCGGCTTTTCCCGGGTGAACACGGGTTTGTCGAGATAGGCCTCGATTTCCCTCGTGCCGATCCTGATCGGCGTTTGCGCGCCGCCGAGGATCTTCACCACGGCCTTGCGCGTGACGCGGCCAAGCTGCTTTTCCAGGTTGCGCACGCCGGCCTCGCGGGCGTAGCCCTCGATCACATGGCGGATCGCGCCTTCGGTAATGGCGAGCTGGTTTTTTTTGAGTCCGGCCCGTTCGAGCACGCGCGGCCACAGGTGGTGCCGGGCGATGGTGAGTTTTTCCTCGGTGATGTAGCCGGACAGGCGGATGACTTCCATGCGGTCGAGCAGCGCCGACGGGATGGAGAAGTCGTTGGCGGTGCAGATGAACAGCGCCTTGGAGAGGTCGAAGCGCACGTCGAGGTAGTGGTCGAGGAAATCGGCGTTCTGCTCGGGATCGAGCACCTCCAGCAACGCCGACGCCGGGTCGCCCTGGTAACTCGCACCGATCTTGTCGATCTCGTCGAGCATGATGACCGGGTTGGCCGATTCCACTTCTTTCAGCGCCTGTACGAACTTGCCGGGCATGGCGCCGATGTAGGTGCGGCGATGGCCCTTGATCTCGGCTTCGTCGCGCATGCCGCCGACCGAGAAACGATAGAACTTGCGTCCCAGCGCCTCGGCGACGGACTTGCCGATGGAGGTCTTGCCGACGCCGGGCGGGCCGATCAGGAGCAGGATCGAGCCGGCCATCTCGCCCTTCATTGCGCCAACTGCGAGAAATTCGATGATGCGCGCCTTTACGTCCTCCAGTCCGTCGTGGTCGCGGTCGAGGATTTTGCGCGCGCGCTCGAGGTCGATCTTGTCCTGGGTATGGATACCCCACGGCAGTACGGTCAGCCAGTCGAGATAGTTGCGGGTGACGGTGTATTCCGGCGAACCGCTTTCCAGCAGGGAGAGCTTGTGCATCTCTTCATCGATGCGTTTCTGCGCCTGCTCCGGCAGGGTCAGTTTGGCGATGCGTTCGCGGAAGGTATCGAGCTCGGCGGTCTTGTCGTCCTTGGCGATGCCCAGTTCCTTCTGGATGGTCTTCAGCTGCTGACGCAGGAAGAACTCGCGCTGCTGCTCGCTCATTTTCTCGTCGACCCGTTCGCGGATCTGCGACTGCAGGCGCGCCACGTCGAGCTCTTTTTTCAGGATCACCAACACTTTTTCCATACGCTTTTTCAGCCCCAGCGCTTCCAGCACTTCCTGCAGTTCCTGCTTCGATGCGGTGGTGAGGCTGGCGGCGAAATCGGTCAGCTGTGAGGGCTCGTTGGGACCGAAGCGGTTGAGGAAGAATTTCAGCTCCTCGGAATACAGCGGATTGAGCGGCAGCAGTTCTTTGATGGTGTTGATGATGGCGATGGAATACGCGCGAATTTCCTCTGAATCCACCCTGCCCGGCTCCGTGGGATATTCCACGCGCACGCGATATGGCGGCGTGTCCGAGAGCCATTCGACGATGCGAAAACGGCGCACGCCTTCGGCGATGAACTGCATCTTGCCGTCGGCGCGCACCGGATGGTGAATGCGCACGGCAGTGCCGATGCTGCGGAAATCGCTGCGCTTGATGTCGTCGGTACTGTCGGGTTTGACGACAACGAGACCAACCAGGTGGTGCGGGGTTTCACCAATGGCCTCGACGGTCGCGAGCCACGGGGCTTCATTCATCAGCAGGGGGAGGGTCTGCGCCGGGAAGAAGGGTTTTTCGGTCAGCGGCAGCAGATGCAGTTCGGCCGGCAGGATCGGCGCGACGGGCAACTGGCGGTTTTCGGACAGGATTTCGCCTTCCAGAGGGGTGTCGTTCGGCATGGGGCGGTCGATTTCTACATTCGAACCGTCAGTATCGGGCCTTCCTCCGGGTTTTCAAGGGGTGCGGCGGACCGGCAACTCCTCCAGCGTGTCCGGCAGCCCGGAAAGAATCATCAGTTCGACGCGGCGGTTGCGCGCGCGTCCTTCCGGCGTATTGTTCGGCGCCACCGGGCGGGTCGCCTCACGACCGATGGCCTGCATCCGTTCCGGCGCGATGCCGTTGGCAGCCAGCAGACGCACCACACTGGTGGCGCGCACCGCCGACAGTTCCCAGTTCGATGCAAAAAGCGAATTGCTGATCGGCAACAGATCGGTGTGGCCGGTGATTTCCAGATTGAACGGCTCGTCACGCAGACGATCCGCGACGGCCCGCAACACAGCGAGCGAACCCGGCTCGAGAGCGGCCTTGCCGGGCTGGAACAGCACATTGGCGTTGATCTCGATGCTGACCCCACGACGGCCCTGGGTGATGCGTACCTTACCTTCCTGCACCAGCGGCCCCAGGACATCGAGCAGGCTGCTCGCCACCTTGTTCATGTATGCGGCCTCTTCCTGCACCAGCCGGCCAGGTTCCGGCGGTGCTCCGGCGCGGGACGCGGATGCGGCCGGCTGTGCGGGTGGTACCTGGCCGCCCACCGTGAGCTTGCCGAAGGCACCGCCGAGCGATTCGGCGACGACACGGTATTTCTGTTCATTCACCGCCGAGACGGCGTACATGACGACGAAAAAGGCAAACAGCAGGGTGATGAAATCGGCGTAGGAAATCAGCCAGCGGTCGTGGTTCTCGTGATCGCTGCGGATGCGGCGGCGACGGCGCATGGCGCTTACAGATAGCCCTTGAGACGCGCTTCGATGATGCGCGGGTTGTCGCCCTGCGCGATGCCGATGAGGCCGTCGCAGATCATTTCACGTTCGGCGACGCGGCGCGCGATGGAAAACTTGATCTTGTTGGCGATGGGCAGCAGCACGAGGTTGGCGAGCCCGACGCCGTAGATGGTGGCGACAAAGGCCACGGCGATGCCGGTGCCGAGTTTTCCCGGATCGGCAAGGTTTTCCATGACGTGGATAAGTCCGATGACCGCACCGAGAATGCCAAGCGTCGGGGCATAGCCACCCGCGACTTCCCACACGCGCGCGGCCTGCCGTTCCGCCGTCTCGAAACCGACGATCTGCACTTCGAGGATGTCGCGCAGGCGGTTGGCGTCGGCGCCGTCGATCAGCAGCTTCAGGCCATCGCGCAGATAGGGGTCACTGGTGAGATTGACCTGGCGCTCAAGCGCCAGAATGCCTTCCTGCCGCGCCGTATGCGCCCACAGCACGATGCGGCGGATGAGTATCACGCCTTCCGGCTCGGGTGGACGAAACGCCCATTTGCCCATGCGCACGCCCTGGGCAAAAACAGGCAGGGGGTGATGCAGGAGAACGGCCGCGAGTGTGCCCATCACCACGATGACGAATGCCGCGGGCTGCAGGAACAGGCCAATCCCGCCGCCCTCGATCGCCTGTCCGCCGAGGATGGCAATACCGGCGAGCCCCAGACCGATCAGGCTTCCACGATCCATGCATCTTCCTTGAGTCGGGCGCGCAGGCGTGCGATCGCCTGGCCGTGCAGCTGGCAGATGCGCGATTCGCTGACGCCGAACACTTCGCTGATCTCACGCAGGTTCAGTTCCTGCTCGTAATAGAGCGACATCAACAACTGTTCGCGCTCCGGCAGGTTTTCGATACCGGCGATGATGCAGGCGCGCAGGTTGGCGTCGAGCAGTTGCGGCAGGGGCATGCTGTCTTCGCCCGCAGCCTGCTTGTCGAGAAAGGATTCGTCCTCGTCGGTGTCGCCGAAGTCTTCGAAATACAGCAGCTGGTGGCCGCGCGCATCGCCCAGCATGGCCTGGTACTCCGCCAGCGGCAGTTTCATGTGCTCGGCGATCTCGGTTTCGCTGGGCTGCCGCCCGAGGCGGTGCTGCAGGGTGTTGATCGCCTGCTCGATCTTGCGCATCGACTGGCGCGTGCTGCGCGGCATCCAGTCGAGCTGGCGCAGCTCGTCGATCATCGAGCCACGGATGCGCTGAATGGCGTAGGCCTCGAACTGCGCGCTCTGCGCTTCGTCGTAGCGGCTGACGGCGTCGAGCAGGCCGATCATGCCTGCCTGCACGAGGTCATCCTCCTCCACGCTGGGCGGCAGACGGCCCATCATGTGGTGAGCGAGCCGCTTCACCATGGGCATGTACTGCTCCAGCAGTTCGTTCTTCTCGCTTTTCGCACTCTTGCCGGTTGCGGTATACATGGCTAGCCCCGTTTATAGGCATCCATCATTCGCGCGCCTTCCACCAAACGCTGCATGAAGCCGCCCACTCCGCCCAGGCCGGTTGCGCTTGGCCAACGCAGCAGGCCGTCGGCCAGCTTGCGGAACTGCGAGGTCGACGGTGCCGCCGCAAGGGCTTCGAGCGACGGCGCGCGCGGTCGCCCGCCCATGGCGATACGTTCGTCGACGGGAATATAGCCCAGATAGTCGACCGCCACACCCAGATAACGCTCGGCAGTGTCGGCAAAATTGTGCGCCACGGCCTGCGCCTGCTGTGGCGAATTCATGCGGTTGAGCAGCAGACGGAACTGACGTTTGCCGAAGTTCTGCGCCAGCCTCTTCACCAACCCGTAATTCTGCGTGATCGCGGCGTTGCCGGGCGGCAGCACCACCATGATCTCGGAGGCGGCAAGTCCCAGTGGCAAGGCGTCGGGGTCGGTGGCTTCCTCCATGTCGACCAGCACCACGTCGACGCCGCACTGCAGGCGCTCAAAAGCCTGCGCGAGGCGCGCCTGGTCGCGGGCGGAAAGCTGTCCGATACCGCAGAGCCCGCCGCCCAGCGACAGCACCTGAATGTTGTCGGGGCCGGTCAGCAAGGTCGATTCGAGCGAGCAGCGGCCCGCCAGCACGTCGGCCACACCGCCGCGCGGCTTCAGACCAAGCGCTGCGGCGGCGCCACGCCCATGGCGGTCCTGGTCGACGATCAGCACGTCGCGCCCCGAACGCGCGAGTGCGGCGGCGAGATTGACGGTGGCGGTCGTCTTGCCGGCGCCCTGCTGCCCCGACATCACGGTGATGACCTGAAAGCCGCCCTGCCCCAGCAGGCGGCGCAGACCCGCGGCCTGGTCGGTGACGAACTTATCCAAGCGACACCGCGCTTTCTGCGGCGACACCCTGCGCGCCGCTCAGCATGAAGGGCAGCTCGCTGTCGTCGAGCTGCCAGGGAGACGCCAGCGTGCGCGTCTTGAACGCGCGATGGATGAGGTACTGGCGGTTGGCCAGATGCAGATCCTCCGGCACGCGCTGGCCGGTGGCGAGATAATGCACCAGGAGCCGATGGCGGATCGCGCAGTCGAGCGCGGGGCCGAGACTGGCCGCCTCGTCGACCTTGGTCAGGATGCAGCCATCGAGGCCGCGCGCCTGATAAGCCTGCACCACCTCGTTCAGCGTCTCGCCGTGACTGGTAGCGTTGAGAAGCAGCAGACGCTTGATCGGCTTGCCCGCCTGATAGAGCATTTCGACCTGCTCGGCGACGGCACGGTCACGCTGGCTCATGCCCACGGTGTCGATCAGCACGGTGTGCTTGTTGCGCAGCTCGGACAGGGCGAGCCGCAGGTCGGCGGCGTCGCGTACGGCGTGCACGGACACCCCCAGAATCTTGCCGTAGATACGCAGCTGTTCGTGGCCGCCGATACGGTAGCTGTCGGTGGTGAGCAGCGCCAGCTTGTCGGCACCGTGGCGCACCACGAAGCGCGCGGCGAGCTTCGCCGTGGTGGTGGTCTTGCCGGCGCCGGTCGGACCCATCAGGGCGAACACGCCGCCGCCGTCGAGGAGATCGGCCTCGCTTTGCATGATTTCGAGGCGTTTCATCAGTGTGGTGCGCATCCATGCCTGCGCCTGATCGATATCGCTTTTCGGCAGGGTTTCCATGAGTTCGCGCGCCAGCGCGGCGCTGAATCCTGCTCCCAGCATGTCGCGCATCACTGCGGCGGCGCCCGGGTCGCGCCCCGGCAGATCGCGCCAGACGATGTCGGCAAGCTGGCTCTCCAGCTTCGCCTGCATGGCCTTGATTTCACCGATCACGCTCTGCGCCAGGTGCGTCGCGTCGGCGCCTGGCACGGCGACCCGCTCGATCAGGCGACGCTTGAAGGCGACGGCGGGAGCCGTATCCGTCTCGACCCGTGGCGCGGCAGCCGGTGTCGGAACCGGTGCCGGCGGCAGGTCCGCGGCAGGCGGTGCCATCGAGGCGATGTCCTCGGCAGGCATGGCGAGAACCTCGATCCCCTCTTCGACCTGCCGGTTGGAAAGGATCACGGCGTCCGGGCCGAGCATATCGCGCAGCTGGCGCATGGCCTCGCGGGACGTCTTGGCGACGATGCGTTTCACGTTCATGCTGTTCCTCCTACCAGGGAAGTCACTCTGATCTGTTTGCCTTCGGGCACTTCAGCGTGCGAAAGCACCTTGAGCTGCGGCACGGCGCGCCGCAGGAAACGGGCGAGCAGCGGACGCAGCACCGCCGGCGTCAGCAGCACCGGCGGATGGCCGAGCGCCTCCTGACGCTGGGCCGAGGATTGCGCGCGTTCCAGCAGCGTGTCGGCGAGGCCGGGTTCGAGCGCCGCATCCTGGCCGCCCTGCAGGGTCTGCAACAGTACACGTTCGAGATTCTGTTCGAGCGCGATCACCGGCAGTTCGTTGGCCGGGCCATAAATCTGCTGGACGATGGAACGGCCCAGCCCGACGCGCACCAGCGCGGTGAGCTCGTTCGGATCCTGCACGCGGCCGGCGTGTTCGAGCAGGATATCGAGGATGGTGCGCATGTCGCGGATCGCCACGCCTTCGGCGAGCAGCGTCTGCAGCACTTTTTGCACCGTCGACACCGGCAGCATCTTGGGCACCAGGTCTTCCACCAGCTTGGGTGCACTCTTGCCCAGATGGTCGAGCAGCGCCTGCGTTTCCTGGCGGCCGAGCAGTTCCGCGGCATGCAGGGTCACCAGATGATTGAGATGGGTGGCGATCACGGTACCCGGATCGACCACGGTATAGCCCATGGCAGTCGCCTGCTCGCGCATCGCGGCCTCGACCCACACCGCCGGCAGCCCGAACGCGGGATCGCGCGTGGCCACACCAGGCAGCGCGGCACTGACGTTGCCCGGGTCGATGGCGAGGAACATGCCGGTGCGCACGTCGCCGCTGCCGATTTCCACGCCCTTGAGCGTGATGCGGTAACCGTTCGGGTTGATGTCCAGGTTGTCGCGGATGTGCACGGCGGGCGGCAGGAAGCCGATCTCGCGCGCGAATTTTTTGCGGATGCCCTTGATGCGACGCACCAGTTCGCCGTCCGCCGCGCTGTCGACCAGCGGGATGAGGCGGTAGCCGACTTCCAGCCCGAGGGTATCGATGGGTGCGACGTCTTCCCAGGTCGCCTCCTGCGCCTCGACCGCCGCCGCAGGCGCTTCCTGGATCGCCGGTTCTGCCGGCTGCCGCTGTTTGCGGACGAGCCCGGTGGCGAGCCACACCAGCGCCCCTGCCAAGGCGAGAAAGGCGAAGTTGGGCATGCCGGGAATCATGCCCATCAGGCCAAGGATCGCAGCCGTGATATAGAGTGCGTGCACCTTGCTGAACACGTTGGACATCATCTGGCCGGCGATGTCCTCTTCGGTGCTGACGCGGCTGACGATGATGCCGGCGGCAATGGAAATGACCAGCGCCGGGATCTGCGCAACCAGGCCGTCGCCGATCGCCAGCAGCGTATAGTTGTGCGCGGCTTCATCCAGAGAAAGATTGTGCTGCATCAGGCCGACCAGCAGGCCGCCGACGATATTGATGACGAGAATGAGGATGCCGGCGATGGCGTCGCCGCGTACAAATTTCGAGGCACCGTCCATCGAACCGTAGAAATCCGATTCCTGCCCGATCTCCGCACGGCGGCGGCGGGCCTCGTTCTCGTCGATGAGGCCGGCGTTGAGGTCGGCGTCGATGGCCATCTGTTTGCCCGGCATCGCATCCAGGGTGAAACGTGCGCTGACCTCGGCGATGCGGCCAGCGCCCTTGGTGATCACGATGAAGTTGATGACCACCAGGATGAGGAAGACGATGATGCCGACCGTGTAATTGCCGCCGACGAGAAAGTGCCCGAAGGCCTCGATCACCTTGCCCGCCGCATCCGGTCCCGTATGACCTTCCATCAATACGACGCGGGTCGATGCGACGTTGAGCGACAGGCGCAGCAGCGTGGCCAGCAGCAGAACCGTCGGGAACGCTGCAAAGTCGAGCGCCTTGCGCGTCGACAGGCTCACCAGCAACACCATGATCGACAGCGCGATATTGAAGGTGAACAGCATGTCGAGCGCAATGGGCGGCAGCGGCAGAACCAGCATCGCCAGCACCAGCAGGATGAACACGGGCGCGGCCAGCGCACGCGCATTGGCGCCGGTGAAGAAGCTGGAGAATGTCAGGTTGCCGTTCATGTGCTGGCCGGATCAAGTTCGTGCGGCACGGGCAATGCCGTCGGCGCCTCGGGATACGCGCCGCCGGTCTTCTGATAGCGACGCAGCTGGAACACGTAGGCCAGCACTTCCGCCACCGCGGCATAGAGGGTGGCGGGAATCTCGTCGCCGAGCTCCGTGTGGCGGTACAGCGCACGCGCCAGCGGCGGCGCCTCCAGCAGCGGGACGTGATGTTCGGCAGCGAGCTCGCGGATGCGCAGCGCGACGGCATCGGCCCCCTTGGCGACCACGCGCGGCGCACCGCTCTTTCCTTCCTCGTATCTGAGCGCCACGGCGTAGTGCGTCGGGTTGGTCACCACCACGTCGGCGGTCGGGATTTCGGCCATCATGCGGCGGCGCGCCATCTCGCGCTGCTGGGCGCGGATGCGTGCCTTGATGTACGGATCGCCCTCACTTTCCTTGGCTTCCTTGCGCAGTTCCTCCTTGCTCATCTTCAGCTTGTTGTAGTGGCTCCACAGCTGATACGGCACATCGAGCAGCACGATGAATATCATTGCCCCCGAGATCAGCAGGAACACCTTGCCGATCAGGTCGCCCATGTGGCTGATGGCGCTGGCGGGCGCCTCGGTTCCAAGGGCGAGGATGGCCTCGAAGTTGGACCGGATGATCCACACCGCGACGGCGCCCAGCAAGCCCGCCTTGGCGATCGCCTTGAGCAGTTCCACCAGACCCTGGTGGGACAGAATGCGCTTCATCCCCGCAAGTGGATCGAGTCGGCTGAATTTCGGCGCCAGCGCCTTCGGGCTGAACAGCCAGCCGCGCAGCAGCAGCGGCGCGGCAAGAATCGCTATCAGCAGCAGCAGGAAGAAGGGCGACAGCGCGAAGGCCGCCTCGAAGAACTGGCGCGACAGCTGCGCCATCACGTGTGCCGGATCGCGGGCGATCGCCGGCTCGAATTGCAGGCCCCCGCGCACGATGCCGGACATGGTCTGGCCAAGATGGCTGGCCATCACCCACAGGGCCGCCCCCCCCGCCATCAGGAGGACAAAGGTCGACAGCTCGCGCGATTGCGGCACCTGGCCTTCTTCGCGCGCCTTCTCCAATCGCTGTGGCGATGGCGATTCTGTCTTTTCCTGATCGCTTTCCTCGGCCATTCGGGGGCTCCATCCGTTGAACCGGTCCGCCGTGCGTCCACAACGAACCTTCTCTCAGGCTGGATTATTGGTCAGGCTGCCGGCCAGCGATCAGGGGAATAAAGGTGGATTTGACCTGCTATTTCGCGTCAGCAGGCGCTCGGTCCGCCGGGACCGACACCGATGCGCGCACTCGGCGTGCGCAGCCGATCGCACCCGCAAGACCAAGGCGAAAAACGTCCGGAGCGGTCAAAGCGATTTTTGGTTTCAGTTGGGCGCGGCGATTTTTTCG
Organism: Thiobacillus sp.; assembly: GCA_024709165.1. GTDB lineage: Bacteria > Pseudomonadota > Gammaproteobacteria > Burkholderiales > Thiobacillaceae > Thiobacillus. The sequence goes on from JANJXF010000157.1 coordinate 9,972, forward strand.
ATCTCGCTGCGCGCCTCGGCCTCATCGGCGACGTTCACTCCGGACGCCTGCCGGGTGATGGCGTCCTCGGTCTGCTTGTTCATCACGATGATGCTGATGCGCCGATTGACGGGATCGGTTGGCGCTGCATTCTGGAATGGCACCGACGATGCGAGCCCCACCACACGCAGCATCTTGTCCTCGCCCATACCGCCCGCGATGAGCTCGCGGCGCGACGCGTTCGCCCGGTCCGCCGACAGTTCCCAGTTACTGTAGCCGCGGCCGGCATTGGCATACTGGATGGAATCGGTGTGGCCGGACAGGCTGATGCGGTTCTGCACGTCGTCGAGCACCGCGCCGATCTCGCGCAGGATGACCTTCGTGTAGGGTTGCAGCTCGGCACTCGCCAGGTTGAACATGGGCCGGTTCTGTTCGTCTACGATCTGGATGCGCAGACCTTCGCTGGTGATGTCGACGAGAAGCTGCCGCTTGAACTGCCGCAGCGTGGCATTGCTTTCGATGGCGAGTTCCAGGCGCTTCTTCAGCGTCTTCAGTTTCTCCACTTCGAGCCGCTCGAGTTCGGCCTGTGCCGCCTTGAGGTTGTAGGTCTTCTTCGGCGCTTCGGTCTGCCCGCGCTGGATCTGCCCGGTCTTGCGCGTCAGGTCGGCGCCGCCCCCCTTGATCACGCTGGAACTGTCACCGCTGCCGGAACCACCCTGCATCGCCACCTTGAGGGGCGTCTTGAAGTACTCGGCGATGCCCTCCAGATCGCCCTTGGTCGTCGAACCCAGCAGCCACATCAACAGGAAGAAGGCCATCATCGCGGTCACGAAATCCGCGTAGGCGATCTTCCAGGCGCCGCCGTGATGGCCGCCGGCAACCTTCTTGACGCGCTTGACGATGATTGGCGGTTTTTTGTCGCTCATGCCGGAACAATCTCCGGGTCAGCGCGACTTCGCGCCCTTGACGTGCTCTTCGAGCTCGATGAACGACGGCCGCTCGGTCGAATACAGCACCTTGCGTCCGAATTCCACGGCAATCGCCGGTGCGTAGCCGTTCAGGCTTGCGAGCAGTGTCACCTTGATGCATTGCAGCATCTTGGTCGCTTCATTGGCCTTCTGTTCCAGCAGGCTGCCCAGCGGACCGACGAAGCCGTAGGCGAGCAGAATGCCGAGGAAGGTACCGACCAGCGCATGGGCGATGAGAATGCCGAGTTCGGCCGGCGGCAGGCCGACCGATTCCATGGTGTGAACCACCCCCATCACCGCCGCCACGATGCCGAATGCCGGCATCGCGTCGCCCAGTTTGGCGATGACATGTGCCGGCACCTCGGCTTCGTGATGGTGCGTTTCGATTTCGTTGTCCATCAGATTCTCGATCTCGAACGCGTTCATGCTGCCGCTGACCATCAGGCGCAGGTAATCGGTGAGGAACTCGATCAGATGATGGTCGGCCATGATCGTCGGATACTTGCCGAACAGCGGACTCTCATGCGGGTTTTCGACATCGGCCTCGATCGACATCAGACCTTCCTTGCGGATCTTGCCGAGCACTTCGTACAGCAGCGCGAGGACGTCCATGTACAGCGCGCGCGTGTACTTCGATCCCTTGAAGACCGTAGGCAGGGCCTTGAGCGTGGCCTTGATCGCCTTGTTGCTGTTGCCAACGAGGAACGCCCCCGCCGCCGCGCCACCGATCATCAGCAATTCCACGGGCTGGAACAGTGCCGCCAGATGGCCGCCAGCCAGCGCAAACCCTCCGAACACGCTCAGCGCAACGACGATGTATCCGACTATGACCAGCACGAATGTTCATTCCTTTTGTGGTTGCGCGATCGGGTGCCGACGAACGCCGATCCCATGGATGGGAATTCGACCAAAACGCGGGAAACTTGATGGCGGGCCGGATGAAAAGACCACGGCTTCGCTTACATCCGCCACGCATACAAGGTGTGCCGCGCGCCATCCGCCAGCGGCACGACGTCGTGCGCACGCTGTCCCGGCACCGTGAACGACAGACTGACGAACAGGCAGCCCGGACGCATCTGCGCCTGCGCCTGTTGCCACAGCCGCGGCATCGCTGCGGGCGAAAGAAAGGCGAACACCACGTCGAAACCGCCAAGATCGAGCGCTTCATAATCGCGCCGCAGGAACGACACGCGATCGCCCCGCAGCCAGGCACGCACACGGCTGATCAGCCATGGCACCGGCGCAACTTCGACACCTGCGAATTCGCCGTTCGGGCGCCGTGCTGCCAGATACAGCGCCGCCCCGCCAAGACCGCTGCCCAGATCGATGAAACGGAACGGCCGTTCTGCGGGCAGCATCGCATCGATCGCCTGCCAAGCCCTGCGGTCGGACAGATACAGGGGCACACGCGTGCGGAAAGTAGTCCAGTACACCAGCAGCAGTGCGACAAACGCAGCCAGATACGTCCAGGGTGGCACCTCCGCACCCTGCGCCAGCCACGCCAGCGGCAGGAATCCGAAGTGCAGCGGCTGCCACCATGGCGGCTGTCGCCACGCCCGGCTCAACAGCGCAGCGACGCTGCCCTGTACGAGCGCATACAGCCACAAAGGGGGCGTGATTTCAAACGGATGCAATGCCGCGAACAGCGCGACCGGCAGCGCAGCGGCGAGCTGGACCAACAGAGACTGGAGGGCGACCGGAACCTGCATCGTCACCCTCCCGTGCGGAAAGACGTCAGGCGGCAGCGGTCAGCCCGGTTTCGGCGTCCTGTGCGGCCTTGGCCTTGCGCGTCTTGCCCGCGCGTGCCGGCATGTGGCACAGGCCGCACACATACTTGTCATGAAGATCGTCGGGATGCACCACGAAATGCCCGCCACACTCCTTGCACACCGCCGTTTCCAGCATGCGGGTGTCGAAGAAACGGATCAGCGTCCAGGCACGGGTAAAACTCAGTACTGCCTCGATCTGGTTGGTGCGGACGTATTCCTGATACAGGCGGTAGCTTTTCAGCACGGCCTCGATACCGCTGCAATTGCTGTTCCGGGTCAGATAGCGATGGATATTGATGAACAGCGAGGAATGCACGTTTGGCAGCCAGGTCAGGAACCAGTCGGTGGAAAACGGCAGCATGCCCTTGGGTGGGGAGACGCCCTTGACTTCCTTGTATAGCTTCAGCAGCCGCTCGCGCGACAGCGAGGTTTCACATTCCAGCACTTGCGGACGGGCGCCGAGTTCGATCATCTCGATCGCCAGCTGGGTATCGCGCATTTCGTTCAACAGGCTTTTCTTGGTCATCGCTCGCTCCCCGGTGTGAATCGCATGACCGTCAGGCAAAGGCTTCCATCGGCTGCCCAGCCATCAGGATGGCGGCATGCGATTGCGCCAGCGCACGGTCCTTGGTGTAGCTGGTCAGGAGATTGAGAACCATACCGTCGTCGAAGCGGAAACGCGACACCAGCATCCCGGAACCTGCCAGCTTCAGTATCTGGGCCGGAGTCAGATTCTCGATGATATCCGCGACGTCCTGGCTGATCCCCAGGCGGAACACCGCGGTCGCCTTGTCGTGCTTGATCATGTGCTGCGCCAGCATCATGTAGTTGAGATTGATGTCGCGCATTTCATCCAGCATTTCTTCGAGCTTCATTGGGTCCATCCTTCCGCGAAAATCTTTTTCGAACCGGCATTAAACTCGCCGTGGTGAAATCGTTTTCGGATGGACCCGCGGAAAGTTAATGCAGGGAACGGCTGGATTGCAGGTCGGAACTCTGCTGTTCGGTTTGTAGGTGTTTGTCCGACACGAAGGAAACCGCCACGCGCGATGCCGTGCCAGGCAATCAGTCGCGTCGGTAGATGTCCTCGAAGCGGACGATGTCATCCTCGCCGAGATAAGTACCGGACTGCACTTCGATCATGTGCAGATCGATCTTGCCGGGATTTTCCAGCCGGTGTGAGGTGCCCAGCGGGATATAGGTCGACTGGTTCTCGCTGAGAAGTTCAACCGCCTCGCCGCGGGTGACACGCGCCGTACCCGACACCACGATCCAGTGCTCCGCGCGGTGGTGGTGCATCTGCAGGCTGAGCTTCTCGCCTGGCTTGACCATGATGCGTTTCACCTGGAAGCGTTCGCCCTCGTCGATGCCCTCGTACCAGCCCCACGGCCGGAACACCTGCTTGTGGACCAGGTGCTCGCAGCGCTTCTCCGCCTTCATGCGATCGACCAGGCGCTTCACATCCTGCACCTGGTCGCGTGCCGCCACCAGCACCACGTCCGCAGTTTCCACCACGACCAGGTCGGACACGCCGAGCAGCGCGACCATGCGGGATTCGGCACGCACGAGACTGCCACGGGTGTTTTCCAACATGACGTCGCCGCGCACCGCGTTGCCCCGATCGTCCTTCTCAGCCACCGTCCACAACGCGGACCACGCGCCGATGTCGTTCCACGCCATGTCGGCCGGCACCACGGCGGCGCGGCGGGTGTGCTCCATCACCGCATAATCCACCGACTCGGCCGGACACGCGGCGAACGTCACCGGGTCGAGGCGCACGAAATCGAGGTCCGGCTGCGCCGCGTCGAGCGCGGCGCGGCTCGCTTCCAGGATGTCCGGCCGCAGCGCCTTCAGCTCGTCGAGAAAATCCTGCGCATGGAACAGGAACATGCCGCTGTTCCAGTAATAATCGCCGGAGGAAACGTATTGCCCGGCGGTCGGGACATCCGGTTTTTCGATGAACGCCACCACCCCGTAGGCACCCGCCGCATCCACCAGAGCTTCCCCCCTGCGGATGTAGCCATAACCGGTCTCGGGCGCGTCGGCCACGATGCCGAACGTCGTCAGATAACCGTGCAGGGCCGCCTTGGCGGCAGTGCGGATCGCCGCATGGAACGCTGCGATATCGCCAATCAGATGATCGGCCGGCAATACCAGCATCAGCGCTGCGGGATCGTCGCGCACCAGCATCAGTGCCGCCACCGCGATCGCTGGCGCCGTGTTGCGCCCTTCCGGTTCCAGCACGATCGCGGACGGGCGCACGTCGATCTGGCGCATCTGCTCGGCGATCATGAAGCGGTGTTCGACGTTGCACACCATCAGCGGCGGAGCGATCTCCGGCATTTCCCGCAGGCGTGCGACGGTCTCCTGCAGCATGCTGCGCTCGCCCGCCAGCGGCAGCAGCTGCTTGGGCAGCGCCGCACGCGAAAGTGGCCACAGGCGGGTGCCGGAGCCCCCGGAAAGAATGACGGGATGAATGCTGGTCATGTGTCGGAACCTGAAAAGAATTCTGTTGCCGATTTGTCCGCAACGCCTCGCCGACGGGCGGGCGCAAACGTCTCACGGGCCTGTGCGTATGGTGAGGCATCGCCAGATGCCGGGCAAGCAAAAGAAAACGTTCGTACCAGAAAGCTAAAGATTGCGCAGGATGCGACGTAATCTGAAATCACTAGCTGAAGATATGTTTGTGCCACTGTCATTGCAGTTGCGATGAACTATATTCAGCCTGTGGATTTCCCTTGTAGATATCCCGGTAGGGGTCAAGACCCCAGGCGCTCCTCCTCCTGCCACACCGGGTTTTTCGCGGCGCCTCCCCGGCGCCGCTTTTGTTTTCGGCTTGCACAAGCGAGGCCGAGCAGGCTTCGTTTCCGAACCCGCCCAAACCAACGGATAAGCGCGTACATCGCGGCCAAATAAGCCATGGGAATATCCGGGCCAGCCGGGCATGTCCACCCGCCGTCGACAAAGCCCCGGTGCTCTTGAGTGGCACCATCGCCGCCGCCGTCCACAGGGACCGTTACGCTCCCCTGTCCCGCGTGCGTGCGGCAGACGTAAGGCAGGCGACCGTTCAGCCCTCGCATGACAGTCAGAACGGTCGAATTCTTGACAGGATTGTCAGGCCGCGACGGTTTCCTCGAACTCGAGTTGCGTCGCCCCTGCGGCATCGACGTCGATGGTCACGCGCCCACCGTTGGCCAGCCGGCCGAACAGCAGTTCGTCGGCGAGCGCCTTGCGGATGGTGTCCTGGATCAGGCGTGCCATCGGCCGCGCACCCATCGACGGATCGAAACCGTGCTTGGCGAGATGCGCCTTCAAGGCATCGGTGAACACCGCCTCGACCTTTTTCTCGTGCAACTGCTCTTCCAACTGCATCAGGAACTTGTCGACCACCTGCAGGATGACCGGCTCGGTGAGCGGCGCGAACGGAATGATCGCATCCAGCCGGTTGCGGAATTCCGGCGTGAACATGCGCTTGATCTCGCCCATCTCGTCGCCGCTCTCGCGCTTGGCCGAGAAGCCGATCGTCGCCTTGTTGAGCATTTCGGCGCCCGCATTGGTCGTCATGATCAGCACCACGTTGCGGAAGTCCGCCTTGCGGCCGTTGGTGTCGGTGAGTGTGCCGTGGTCCATCACCTGCAGCAGGACATTGAAGATGTCCGGGTGCGCCTTCTCGACTTCATCAAGCAATACAATGGCATACGGGTGTTTGTTGATCGCCTCCGTCAACAAGCCGCCCTGGTCGAAACCGACGTAGCCGGGCGGCGCGCCAATGAGGCGCGACACGGCATGGCGTTCCATGTATTCGGACATGTCGAAGCGAAGCAGCTCGACGCCCATGACATAGGCAAGCTGGCGCGCCACCTCGGTCTTGCCCACGCCGGTGGGGCCGGAAAAAAGGAAATTGCCGATCGGCTTCTGCGGATTGCCCAGACCGCTGCGCGACAGCTTGATCGCCGCGGCCAGTGCGTCGATCGCCGCGTCCTGGCCGAACACCACGGCCTTGAGGTCGCGGTCCAGCGTCTTCAGCGAGTTGCGGTCGTCCGACGATACGGTTTTTGCCGGGATGCGCGCGATCTTGGCGATGATGTCCTCGATTTCCTTCGGCGTGATGACACGCTTCTGCTTCGATTTCGGCAGGATGCGCTGCGCTGCGCCCGCCTCGTCGATGACGTCGATGGCCTTGTCCGGCAGGTGGCGGTCGTTGATGTAGCGCGCCGACAGCTGTGCCGCGGTGGAAAGCGCCGCCGAGGTGTATTTGACGCCGTGGTGGTCCTCGAAGCGCGACTTCAGACCCCGCAGAATCGCCACCGTCTCGGTGACCGAGGGTTCGGCCACGTCGATTTTCTGGAAGCGGCGGGAGAGCGCATGGTCCTTCTCGAAAATGCCGCGGTATTCGGTATAAGTGGTGGCACCGATGCAGCGCAGATTGCCCGAGGACAGCGCCGGCTTCAGCAGGTTGGATGCGTCGAGCGTGCCGCCGGACGCCGCACCGGCGCCGATCAGGGTATGGATCTCGTCGATGAAGAGGATCGCCTTGGGATTGTCCGACAGCTGTTTCAGTACGCCCTTCAGGCGCTGTTCGAAATCGCCCCGGTATTTGGTGCCGGCGAGCAGCGCCCCCATGTCGAGCGCGTACACCGTGCTCTGCGCCAGGATGTCGGGCACCTCGGACTCGACGATACGACGCGCCAGACCTTCGGCGATCGCCGTCTTGCCCACGCCCGCCTCGCCCACCAGCAGGGGATTGTTCTTGCGCCGGCGGCACAGCGTCTGGATCACGCGTTCGAGTTCGCGGTCGCGCCCGATCAATGGGTCGATCTTGCCTGCCAGCGCCTGCGCGTTGAGGTTCTGCGCGAAGCTGTCGAGCGGCGAAGTAGCCGGCGCCTCGGCCGGTGTCTCGGGCGCTTCTTCGGAACGTGCCGGTTCGCTCTGCGGCGCCTTGGTGATGCCGTGAGAAATGTAATTGACGATGTCCAGCCGGGTCACACCCTGCTGGGTGAGGAAATACACCGCATGCGAATCCTTCTCGCCGAACACTGCCACCAGCACATTGGCGCCGGTCACTTCCTTCTTGCCGGACGACTGCACGTGCAGGATCGCGCGCTGGATCACGCGCTGGAATCCGAGCGTGGGCTGCGTGTCCACTTCGGCGTCACCGCCCACCCTGGGCGTGTGCTCGTCGACGAAGCGGCCCACCTGTTCGCGTAGCGCATCGAGACTGGCACCGCACGCGCGCAGCACCTCGGATGCGGAGGGATTGTCCAGCATCGCCAGCAACAGGTGCTCGACCGAGATGAACTCGTGGCGCTTCTGCCGCGCATCCATGAACGCCATGTGCAGCGTGACTTCGAGTTCCTGGGCGATCATCTAACTTTCCTCCATCGTACATTGCAGCGGATGTTGATGCTGCCGTGCAAAATCCACAACCTGCTCGACCTTCGTCTGGGCGATGTCCCTAGGGTACACCCCGCAAACGCCTACGCCCTCAGTATGGACTTTGAGCATGATTTGTGTCGCCCGTTCTTGGTCGATACCGAAAAATTTCTTCAGCACATGCACCACGAAATCCATCGGCGTGTAGTCGTCGTTCAGCAGCAGAACCTTGTACAGGGGCGGCGGCTTGATCTTCGCTGCCGCCGGTTCCAACAAGGTGCCGCCTTCTCGCTTGGTCGCCATAGCCGCAATAAGCCCGTGTTACTGGCTTTATTTTGATGTGGTGGGGGGAATTTTCAAGCCCGCTGGAAGTAGGGCCAAAACATCGCTGTGCGCGGGGGAGAATGGATGGCGGAGAGGGTGGGATTCGAACCCACGGTAGGCTTGCACCTACGCCTGATTTCGAGTCAGGTACATTCGACCACTCTGCCACCTCTCCGGCGGCGCGTATTGTAACCGAGGTGTGGGCCTCGCGCCACGCTGGACGAAATTTTCCCGCTGGGCCAGACTGCTTCCATGCCCACCCTGAAAACAACGAAAGGGACGACGGGGAGGTTGGCAGCGCTCGCGCTGACGCTGGGGCTGGCCGCCTGCGGCCAGCCGGTGCCACCGCCGGAAACCAGCGGCGAGTTGCGGGTCGGCGCCCGCAACACCCCCGCCACCTACTATATCGCCCACAACGGCGAGCCTGCGGGGTTCGAGCACGACCTCCTCCAGGCGTTCGGGCGGTCGCAGGGCTGGTCGCTGACGTGGGTGGAGGAGGCCCGTCTCAACACCCTGTTCGAGATGCTCGACAGCCATCAGGTGCATCTGGTGGCGGCGACCCTGCCACGGGCGGCCGTCAGGGACCGCCACCTGATCACGGGCCCGGTACTGTTCGAGACGCCGGTCCACGTCGTATATCGCGCAAGCGACAGGGCGCCGCGCAGCATGGCCGCACTCGAAGGCAAACGCCTGGCGCTGATCACCGGCTCCGGCCACACGGCCATCCTCATGCGCCACAAGCGCAGGCATCCCGGCCTCGCCTGGGACGCGCTGGACCATGCCTGGCCGGAGCAACTGCTGGACGAACTGGAGGCCGGCAAGTACGACGCGGTGGTGATCAACGGGATGGACTACGATGCCCTGCGCAATTTCTACCCCGGGCTGGCGGTGGCCTTCGACGTCGGCGACACCCAGAAGATCGTCTGGGCCCTGTCGAAGCGGAGTTCGCAGGCGATGCGCAACGCACTGGCGCGCTTCATCGAGCAGGCACGCAAGGACGGCACACTCGCCCGCATCTACGAGCGCTACTTCGGCCATGTCCGGCGGCTCGGCAGCAGCGACATCCTCGGGATCATGCAGCGCCGCCCCGAACGGCTGCCGGAACTGCGCCCCCATTTCCACGAGGCGCAGACGCTCACCGGGATCGACTGGCGGCTGCTCGCCGCGATCGGCTACCAGGAGTCGCAGTGGAATTCCTATGCGACCTCGCCGACGGGCGTGCGCGGCCTGATGATGCTGACCACCCAGACCGCCGACCGCATGGGCGTCGCCAACCGCCTCGACGCCCGCCAGAGCATCCTGGGCGGGGCCCGCTACCTGGTGCTGCTGAAGGAATCCCTGCCTGCCCGCATTCCCGAGCCCGACCGCACCTGGCTCGCGCTGGCGGCCTACAACCAGGGACTCGGGCACATGGAGGACGCGCGCCGCATCGCACAGGCACGCGGCGGCAATCCGGACAGCTGGGCCGACGTCAAGGAGGCGCTGCCCTACCTGAGCCGTGGCACCTATGCCGGCGTCATGAAATACGGCCACGCGCGCGGCATAGAGGCGCTGAACTTTGCCGAGAACGTGCGCAGCTACTACGACATCCTGCAACGGCTGGAGTCGCGATTCGATCCGATGATCAACCTCGGGCGCAGCGAAGATACGCCGGCGGCGCCGGGCTGACGCGGTTTTCAGACGGCGCCCAGCCGCTCCATCCCGCCCATCCAGGGACGCAGCGCCTCCGGGACGGTCACGCTGCCGTCCGCATTCTGATAGTTCTGGCTACGGCCGCGCTGCGCGCTTAACTCGCTACGCGAGTTAGCCTGCGCCGAAACCATCAGCGCACGGGTTCGATGCGCGTCACGC
>JANJXF010000049.1 GCA_024709165.1 Thiobacillus sp.
GCGCGCCAGGCGCAGACGTTCCTGCTCCTTGGCGGTCTCGATGTGGGCGGCCATGGCGCGCAGCTGCGCGCGCGAGCGGTTGATTTCGGCCTCGGCGAGCTTGCTGTGGGTGACGTTGAGCATGATGCCGTCCCAGATCTCGCCTTCCTGGGTGGTGCGATGGCTGACGCGCACCGACACCCATTTCACGTCCTTCCACGCGCGCATGCGCAGGCGGCCCTCCCAGTTGAAGCTGAGGTGGCCACCCGCGGACGCCGCCAGGTTCGCCAGATAATCCGGACGGTCGTCGTCGTGGATCATGCGGAAAAAACGCTCCGGATCGGCGCGCAGCGCCGCGGACTTGAAGCCCAGGAGCTGCATGGACTGGTCGCTGACGTGGCGCAGCTGCGGAGCGCCGCCCGCCGGACGACACACCTGGAACACCATGCCCGGCACGCTGGCGACGATCGCACGCAGATCCGACGCCGCATGTGCAAGCGCCTGTTCGGTAGCTTCGTGGCGGGTTTCGTCGTGGGCAATGCAGACAAATACCGCACGGTCGCCCTGCCGGCGCAGGAACATGCGCACTTCCACCGGGTAGAGGCTGCCGTCGCGACGGCGGCAATGCAGCCGCAGGTGGCCGCGTCGCCGCCGGCCACTGTGCAGGAGTGTCGCCGCGGCCTGAAAAGCGGGGATATCTTCCTGTGCCAGCAGATCCTGCGGCGTGAGCCTTTGCAACGCATCGGACGCATGCTGCAGATTGCGCAGCGCGGCCGGATTGGCGTGCAGGACACGCAGCGTGTCGGCGTCGAAAACCGTCACCTCGGCCATCGATTCGCGCAGGATCGCCTGCAGCAGGCCTGCGTCGCAGACGGTGTTCCCGGATCGTTCCATGTCCCTCCCGCATGGCGGCTCGATGTCGGCATTATCGCCGGTGCGCGATGGATCGTTACGCTATAATATGAATTCCGAGGAGCGCTGCGAGGCGGACCGCCGTCCCCAGGCTCGGAAAGGCAATAACCGCGCTCGCCTATTCTCAACCCTGCCGGGTTCGGGACGTCGGGTGAGCGCTGCTGCCGCCCCTGCGGGTCCAATCGCCCGCGCCCGCCCGGCCACATGCAACGGAGCAACACATGAACGCTGTGGCTGACAAGAATTTCACCGATTTCGTCGTCGCCGACCTCGCGCTTGCCGACTGGGGGCGCAAGGAAATCCGCATCGCCGAGACCGAAATGCCGGGCCTGATGGCGATCCGCGAGGAATTCGCCGCGAGCCAGCCCCTGAAGGGCGCGCGCATCACCGGCTCGCTGCACATGACCATCCAGACCGCGGTGCTGATCGAGACGTTGACCGCATTGGGCGCCGAAGTGCGCTGGGCGTCGTGCAACATCTTCTCGACCCAGGATCACGCCGCCGCCGCCATCGCCAGGGACGGCATCGCTGTGTTCGCGGTGAAGGGCGAGTCGCTCACGGACTACTGGGATTACACCCACCGCATCTTCGAGTGGCCGAACGGCGGCGATGGCCCAGCCGTTCATAGCAACATGATCCTTGACGACGGCGGGGACGCCACGCTGCTGCTGCATCTGGGCGCACGCGCGGAGAAGGACATCTCGGTGCTGGCCAACCCGGCCAGTGAGGAAGAGCGCGTGCTGTACGCCGCGATCAAGGCCAAGCTTGCCCAGGATGCGACCTGGTATTCGGTGCGTCTCGCTGCGGTGAAGGGCGTGACCGAGGAGACCACCACCGGCGTGCATCGCCTGTACCAGATGCACGCGCGCGGTGAGCTGAAGTTTCCGGCGATCAACGTCAACGACTCGGTGACCAAGTCCAAGTTCGACAACCTCTACGGCTGCCGCGAGTCGCTGGTTGACGGCATCAAGCGCGCGACCGACGTCATGGTCGCCGGCAAGATCGCCGTGGTCGCCGGCTACGGCGACGTCGGCAAGGGCAGCGCGCAGGCGCTGCGTGCGCTTTCCGCCCAGGTGTGGGTGACCGAGATCGACCCGATCTGCGCGCTGCAGGCAGCGATGGAAGGCTACCGTGTCGTCACCATGGACTACGCCGCCGACAAGGCGGACATCTTCGTCACCGCCACCGGCAACTACCACGTCATCACGCACGAACACATGGCGAAAATGAAGGACCAGGCGATCGTCTGCAACATCGGCCATTTCGACAACGAGATCGACGTCGCGTCCATCGAGAACTACCAGTGGGAAGAGATCAAGCCGCAGGTCGACCACGTCGTCATGCCTTCCGGCAACCGCATCATTCTGCTCGCCAAGGGCCGATTGGTGAACCTCGGCTGCGCCACGGGCCACCCGAGCTACGTGATGAGTTCCAGCTTCGCCAACCAGACCATCGCGCAGATGGAACTGTGGCAGGAGCGCGATTCCGGCAAGTATCCGGTCGGCGTTTACACCCTGCCCAAGCATCTGGACGAGAAAGTCGCGCGCCTGCAACTGCGGAAGCTCAACGCACAGCTCACCGAACTGTCCGACCAGCAGGCGGCCTACATCGGCGTACCGAAGGAAGGGCCGTACAAGGCCGAACATTACCGCTACTGATTGCGGCCATCTGAAGGGAGCGTGCCGTGCGCCTGCTGCTGTTGTGGATTCTCAATGCCGTCGCCCTGCTCATGGTGACCTGGCTGCTGCCGTCGATCCAGTTGGCGGGCTTCGGCTCGGCGCTCGCCGCCGCGCTGGTGCTCGGTTTCATCAACACCCTGGTGCGCCCGGTGCTGGCGATTCTCACCCTGCCGATCACCGTACTGACGCTGGGCATCTTCTATCTGGTGCTGAACGCGCTGCTGTTCTGGCTGGCCGGCGCGCTCCTGCCTGGCTTCCACGTCGGCGGATTCATCTCCGCGCTGTTCGGCGCCATCCTCTACGGCGTGATTGCGTGGATGCTGTCCGCGCTCATTCCTGGCAAGAAAGGTTGATTCATGGCAGAACGCACGTTCAGTTTCGAGTTTTTCCCGCCCAAGACACCCGAAGGCGTGGAAAAACTCCGTGCCACGCACAGACAGCTTGCGCAGCTCAAGCCCAAGTTCTTCTCGGTGACTTTCGGCGCCGGCGGCTCGACGCGTGACCGCACACTGGATACCGTACGCGAGATCCAGGCAAGCGGTTCGGATGCCGCCCCCCACCTGTCGTGCATCGGCTCGACCGAGGCGAGCATCCGCGACATCCTCGACGAATACAAGAATCTCGGTATCCGTCATCTTGTCGCGTTGCGTGGCGACCTGCCGTCCGGGTCGATGGACGTCGGCGAATTCCAGTACGCCAACGAACTGGTCGCCTTCATCCGCAAGGAAACCGGCGACTGGTTCAACATCGAGGTCGCCGCCTATCCGGAGATCCATCCGCAGGCGCGCTCGTATGCCGAGGATCTGAAGAACTTCAGGCGCAAGGTCGACGCCGGTGCCAACGCGGCGATCACGCAGTATTTCTTCAATGCCGACGCCTACTTCCGCTTCGTCGACGAGGCGCGCACGCAGGGTGTGAACCTGCCCATCGTCCCCGGCATCATGCCCATCGGCAACTACGTACAACTGGCAAGGTTTTCTGACGCCTGTGGCGCGGAAATCCCGCGCTGGCTGCGCAAGAAGCTGGAGAGTTATGGCGAGGATCTAGCCTCGATCCGCGCCTTCGGCCTCGACGTGGTGACCGACCTGTGCGATCGCCTGCTCGCCGGCGGCGCGCCGGGATTGCATTTCTACACCATGAACCAGGCGGGACCGTCGACCACCATCTGGCAGCGGCTGGGGTTGTAGCAGGGCACGGGCCGCTTATTCCTGCACCGTCACGAAACCCAGTTTCGCAATCCCGGCGCGGTTGGCGGCAGCCATCACCTGCGCCACGCGGCCATAGCGCACGTTCGCGTCGGCGTGGAGCTGCACTGACAGATCGTCGCCGGATTCGCGCAGCGTCGCAAGTTCGTTTTCCAGCGCGTCGAAATGGATCGCACGCTGATCGATGTAGACCGCGCCCTGCGCGTCGACCGAGAGCTGCACGGTGCGGCTCTTTTTCAGCGGGGCGACCTGCGCCGTCTTCGGCAGGTCGACCGGCACGGCCTGCATCAGGAGCGGTGCGGTGACGATGAACACGACCAGCAGCACCAGCATGACGTCAACCAGCGGCGTGACGTTGATCTCCGACATTGCGGACTGCTTTGAGGTGATGTGCAGGGCCATGCGCGTGCTCCTGGCGGCTAGCGGACGGTGAAACCGGTTTTCAGCACGTGGTGCAGGAAATCCTCGGCGAAAGCTTCAAGTTCGGCGCCATAGAGATTCACCCGGCGCAGCCCGTAGTTGTAGGCGATCACCGCGGGGATCGCAGTGGCGATGCCGACCGCGGTGGCGACGAGCGCCTCGCCGATCGGCCCGGCGACGACGTCGAGCCCGGCCGAGCCGGACGCGGAAATGCCCTGCAGCGCGTGCATGATGCCCCACACCGTGCCGAACAGACCAACGAAGGGTGCGGTCGAGCCGACACTCGCCAGCACCATCAGCCCGCTTTCGAGCTTGCGCAGCGACTTCTGCGCTTCGGCGCGCATCCGCCGCTCCAGAACAGGCTGGATGTCGCCGCTGTTCTGCGGGGCATGGCTGCCGTCCCAGCCCATCTGACGCAGGGTGTCAAAGCCGGTGTGGCATACCTGCGCCAGCGGCCCGGATGCCTCCTGCGCGATGCGTTCGCCCTCGCCCAGATTCGGCGCGTTCCAGAACGCGTCGAGAAAGGCGCCGTTCTGGCGCGCCAGGCGGAACTGCAGCCAGCCCTTCATCACGATCAGCGTCCACGACAACACCGAGAACGCGATCAAAAGCCAGAGGGTCGCGGCGACGATGCCCGAGGTCGAGTGTCCAAACATGGGATTCCTAATTGTTCAGTCTGAAGGTGATCGGCACGTCCACCCAGGCGCTCACGGCCACGTCGCCCTGGCGCGCGGGAACAAAACGCCATTTTCGCACGGCTTCGAGCGCGGCCTGATCGAGCAGGTCGTGACCGCTGCCGTGTCGCAGCTCCACCCGATTGCTGCGTCCGTCCGGGAGGACTTCGACACGTACCACCACCCGGCCCTGCTGCCCCATACGGCGTGCCACGGCAGGGTAGGCGGGTGGCGGATTATTGAGGTAGGCCGCGTCGAAGCGCGGTGCCTCGATCACTGCGGGTGCTGTTGGAACTGGAGGTGCGGGTTCGGGGAGCGTGATCGCGGGAGGGGGCGGGTCGGGTACGGAGGGGGTTGCCACGAGTTGCACCGGCGAGGGGGTGACAGCCGGCGGTGCGGGCGTGGCGATCGCCAACGGTGTTGGTGCCGGCTGTACGCGCGCGAGCGGAGGCCGTGGAGGCAGCGCCTTCTTTGCGGGCGGCACCACCGGTGGCAAGTGCGGAGGCGGCAGGGGCGGTTTGGGCTGCGGCAACAGCGCGGCTTCGATGACTTTCAATGGACGCGCCGGGCTTGCTTCGTCGCGCACGCGCTCGAGGCCGTACCAGGCCCCGGCATGGGCCAGCGCCACCAGCAGGGCGGCGGTGAACCAGGTACGCGCAGATTGGGCTTTCCAGTCCATGTGGCAGGAGGCGAACGGCCACGCGATGCGTGGCGGATGGGTCGGGCACGTACGGAAATCCGCGCAGACCAGCCTGCGCGGCAATGCGGAGGAATGGTAAGAGAATCGGGCAGGTGCCGCAAACGAAACGGCCCGGTGCGCTGCTGGCCGGGCCGTTTCACGCGTGCATCAGGTTGTCTCAGAACGTGTAGGTGAGTCCGGCGTAAATCGAGCGGCCCGGACCGGGAACCGGGGTGCCCCATTTGGGCGTCGTGAGCGCGGTGGTGCTGCTGCTCATGGTCGAGCCCTGCGCGGTGTAAGCGCCGCCGAGCGGATGGTAGTAGAGCCGGTCGAACACGTTCTCCACGCCGAAATCGACACGCACCTGTTTCCATGCGTAGCTGCCGCGCAGATTGACGAGCGCGTAGCCGGGCGTTTCCATTTCGTTGCGTGTCGCGGACACGTCATCCTTGCGGCTGACCATCATCAGTTCGGCGCCGTTGTCCCAGCCTCCGTGTTTCTGGGTCAGCGTGAGACGGGCGTTGAGCGGCATCATGTTGTAGAGACCGTCGCCAGTGTCGCGGTTTTCGCCGCGGCTGTAGTTGACCAGTCCCTTGAGGCCCAATTCACCCATGCCGGTCTTCGCCAGCGGCAGCTTGCCCGACAGGTCGAGGCCATAGAGGCGCGCGGTCTGGTTGACGAATTTCAGCACGGTGAACTGATCCGTCTGCAGTGTCGTACGCGGCGCGTTGGTTACGCCGTCCCACTGGATCGCATCGATGTAGTCGCTCACATGGGTGTAGTAGGGCGTGGCCTTGAACTCCCAGTGGCGATCGGCTGCGTGCCAGTCGAAGGTCGCGGACACGGTGTTGGCCTTTTCCGGTTCCAGGTCGAGGTTGCCGATGTAGCCGTTGCCGTCGCCGAACCAGTTGACCATCAGCGCGGCCATCGTCCAGGTCGACCAGGTGTAGCGCTCGTGCAGGTTGGGCGAGCGCGTCTTGTGGGCGAAGCCGAATTCGATGTCGCGCGTGGCGTCGGGCGTGTAGCGCGCCAGCGCGGTCATGTCCCAGTTGTTGTCCGTTTTCGAATGATCCTGTGCGTTGAAGGCCGCGCTGTCGCGCAACTGGTTGCCCGAGTCGGGGGCGACGATCTTGTAGCCGTGCACGTCGCCGGCATCCATCGTCACCCGCTCGTAGCGCAGGCCCGCCTGCGTCATCCATTGCGGGCTGTGCTGCCTTTCCCATTCGCCGAAGACGGCCACCCGGTCGCGCTCGCCGTCCTTGACGTTCCAGAAGGTGTTGGGCCACATGCCGCCACCGGACGCCGGCCACCAGTCGTCGAGGCGGTAGCGCTGGGTTTCGGTGCCGACGCGCAACAGATCCTGCGACGTCAGATTGATGTCGCCCTTGATGACGGCGCCGGTGTTCGTGCTCGCCGTGTACATCGGCATGCCCGCGGCGCAGGTTGCGCTGGGTACGCCGCACGGTGCGCCCGCATAGTCGGGTGCACCCGCGGTGTACCAGTATTTCTTGTCCGCGCCGAAATCCATGAAGTGATCGACGTCCTCATGGTAGACACGCGCCTCCAGCCTGCCCCAGTCGAGGTCGCCGAGGTAGCGCAGGTTGACGCGCTTCTGCTCGTTGTCGAGCATGTCCATGCGCTGGTTGGGCCATAACTGATAGGGCAGATCCTGCAGGCCGAATTTTGCCTCGACCAGATGGGCGCCGCCGCGGAACGCCAGACCCAGCGTGTGATTGCGTGTGTCATAGGCGGTCGAGCCGACTTCGTCGAGTGGCAGGGTGTGGCCGGGACGTCCGGTGAAGGCCGGGTTGGCGGCGGGGTTGGTACCGTAGATGCGCGCCTTGAAATCGTCTCCCGCATCGTAGTTGTCCGATCGTGCGATCGCGCCGGTGTAGGAGATGTTGAAACTTTCGGTGGCGTAGGTCGCAGCGAAGTTGCCGCCGCGCGCATTGCCGTTGCTGCGGTAGAAGGCACCGGCTTCGCCCTTGACGAGGCTTGTCTGGCCTGCTGCGGCGAACACGGGGGCGGTGGTTTCGGCGACGATCGAGCCGCCGATGCTGTCGCCGCCCACGCTCACCGGCGCGATGCCGGCATAGACCCGGATCGAGCCGACCTGAGACGGGTCGAGATAGGACAGTGCGGGGTTCATGTGGTTGGGGCAGGCGGACAGCAGATCCATGCCGTCGACCTTGACGCGCAGGCGGTCGTCGGCGAGGCCGTGGATCGAAGGCAGACTGGACACGCCTCCAGAGCCGTAGAGGCTCACGCCGGGCACTTCACGCAGCAGACTGGCGGTGTCGCTGGTGGCGGCGCGGGTGGCGGCGAGATTCGCGGCATCGAGCGTGGTATCGGCAGCCGGGACGCCGGCCCGATCGCGTGGCGCGCTGACGGTCACTTCCGGCAGGGTGGCGGCGTCGGCGGCGCGGGCCTGCTGCGCCAGCATGGCCGGTGCGGACGATGCGAGTGCCACCGCGAGGGCGACGGGTCTGGGGGTGAAGATCATTCGATGCTCCCTGGGCTGTCGGAAATTTTCTGCGCAGGCGCGCCAGTCATCGGGGAATGCAGTCCTGATCGACCCAGTGCGAACCACCCGCAACCGTTCTTTGCGGGCGATCAAGCTGAGGTCAACGGGAGGGAATCGGGCTTCGGGCATTCCCCGGCGCGGCCGCCGGATCAATGACCCGATGCTAACCCAGAGTACGCAGCGTACCCGTGTGGCAAAATGTCGCGCACACGTGTTGGCCCCAGCGTGAGCTCAACGCAGACCGGTGCGCAGCTCCAGGCCGTCCCGGCACAAGCGTGGTCGAGCGGGCCGGGTTCCTGCTTCCCGGTCGTACGCTGGCCGCCGCGTTGAGCCGGCTCACTCCGGCGGTTCGCCCATCAGCGGCCGCATCGCGGTCAACAGGCTGTTGAACATGCGCGGATGCTGTGTTTCCTGCGCGGCGAGCATCTGCTTCATGGCGTAGCGTTGTTGCGGTTTGGCAAAGCAGGCAGGACAGTTCTCGAAGATCACCGGCAGGCCGGCGTCGTGGGCGAAGGCGCGGGTCTGGCGCTCGCGCGCGTAGGCGAACGGCCGGATGATCCGGAGGTCGCCGGCGTCGTTCAGATAGTGTGGCGACATGGTGCGCAACTTGCCGCCGAAGAACATCGACATCATCAGCGTCTCGGCAAGGTCGTCCAGATGCTGCGCCAGTGCGATGACGTTGCAGCCCTGCTCGCGCGCGACGCGGTAGAGGATGCCGCGGCGCATGCGCGAACAGTAAGCGCAATAGGAGTCGCTGTCTTTCGTCAGCGTTTTCTGTGCCTCGGCGACGATCGGCTGCGATTCGAGAAAATACGGCACGCCGAGCGCAGCCATGTAGGGCGTGAGCGGCGCGGGGTCGAACTGGTCGGATTGCGGGTCCACCGTTGCCGCCAGCAGCTCGAATTTAACCGGTGCCTTCTGTTGCAGGTGATGCAATGTATGCAGGAGCGACAGCGAATCCTTGCCGCCGGACAGGCCGAGCAGGATGCGGTCGCCCTCGCGGATCATGCGATAGCCGCCGATGGCGCGGCCGGCGGCGGTCGCCAGCGTGCGTGAGGGCTTGGCCCAGCCGATTGACGCGGTGCTGCTCATGCGGAGAACTGCATCGCGTGCAGTTGCGCGTAGCGGCCCTGTCTGGCCAGCAGTTCGACATGGGTGCCGATTTCGACGATGCACCCGCCTTCGAGCACTACGATGCGGTTGGCGCGCTCGATGGTGGACAGCCGGTGCGCGATGACCAGCGTGGTGCGGTTGGCGATCAGCGTTTCCAGCGCTGCCTGCACGTGGCGTTCGGACTCGCTGTCGAGTGCCGAGGTCGCCTCGTCGAGGACGAGAATGGGCGCGTTCTTCAGGATTGCGCGCGCAATCGCGATTCTTTGCCGCTGGCCGCCGGACAGGCGCATGCCGTTCTCGCCGATCAGGGTATCGAGGCCTTCCGGCATGGACTGGATGAAATCCCATGCGTGCGCGGCGACGCAGGCGGCGCGGATTTCGTCTGGTGTGGCGTCGCGCTGGCTGCCGTAGGCGATGTTGCGCGCCAGGGTGTCGTTGAACAGCACCACGTCCTGCGATACCAGCGCGATGTGGCGGCGGAGGTCCAACAGGCGGATGTCGCGGGTGTCGACGCCGTCGAGTGTGATCGTGCCGGCGTCGGGATCGTAGAAGCGCGGCACCAGATTGGCGAGTGTGGTCTTTCCCGATCCCGACGCACCCACCAGCGCCACGGTCTCGCCGGGTGCGATGTCGAGGGAAATGCCATCCAGCGCGGGTGTGGTCTTGCCGGGATAGGTCAGCGTCACGTCGCGGAAGGTGATCCGACCCTCGATGCGATCGAGTCTGCGCTGACCCGTGTCGCGCTCGGCCTCCTCGTCGAGCATGCCGAAGATCGTTTCGGCGGCGGCAAGCCCGCGCTGCATCTGGTCGTTCACCGCGGTGAGCCGTTTCAGCGGCGCGAACAGCAGCAGCATCGCCATGAAGAAGGAGACGAAGCCGCCGACCGTGGTGGTATTGCTCGATGCCTGGCCGGCCGCGATATAGACGATGATGGCGAGCGCCACCGCCGCGATGAACTGAATCACCGGCTCGTACACCGCGTTGGCGGCGACGCGCTTCATCTCGAACAGCCGCGCCTGGTTGGCAGCAAGCCGGAAGCGGCCCTGCTCGTAGGCTTCGCCGCCATAGAGCTTGACCACGCGATGGCCGCCCACTGCCTCATCGACCACCTGGGTCAGCTCGCCGATATTTTGCTGCGCCTTGCGCGACAGCCCGCGCAGCCGTTTGCTGGCGACGCGCACTACCCATAGCGTCAGCGGCACCATGCCGAACACGATCAGCGTGAGCTGCCAGTTTAGCCACAGCAGGTAAGCAAGGAGCCCGAGCACCGTGACCGTGTCGCGCACCAGCGTGGTCAGGGAGCTCGTCGCCGACTGCGTCACTTGCGTGACGTTGAATGCCAGGTGGGCGATGAGCTGGCCGCTCGGATTCTGGTCGAAGTAGCGCGTCGGCAGCATCATCAGCTTGTCGAACATCGCCGCGCGCAGGTCCATCACCAGACGGCTGCCGACCCATGCCATGCAGTAGGTGCTGATGAAGCTGGTGACGCCGCGCACCAGGAACAGCGCCAGCAGCAGGATCGGCACCCAGCGGATGAAATCGGGATCCTTGGCGACGAAGCCCTCGTCCAGCAGCGGTTTGAACAGCGCCGGCAGCAGCGGTTCGGTCGCCGCGGTCGCCACCAGCGCGGCGAGCGACAGCGCAAACATGCGCCAGTGCGGCCTGACGTATCCGAGCAGGCGCGCATACAGCGCGCGGCTGTCGGGTGCGCTCATAGCAGCAGCAGGGTGGCGAGCCCGAGGAAGATAAAGAAGCCCATGCTGTCGGTGGTGAAGGTGAGCAGGATGGACGAGCCGATGGCGGGATCGCGTTTCATTTTCTCCAGGGCCATCGGAATGAAGATGCCGGCGAGCGCGGCGACGATCAGGTTCAGCAACATCGCCAGAGCCATCACGCCGCCGAGCGCGGGATTGTCGTACAGCAGCCAGGCGAAGACTCCCACGACTGCGCCCCATGTCACGCCGTTGAGCAGCGCGACGCCGATCTCCTTGACGACCAGACGGCGCGCGTGGGCCTGGGTGATGAGACCGAGCGCAAGCCCGCGAATGATCAGGGTGTTGGTCTGGTTGCCCGAGTTGCCGCCGATGCCGGCGATGATCGGCATCAGTGCCGCCAGCGCGGCGAGCTTTTCGATACTGCCCTCGAATGCGCCGATCACGCGCGAGGCGACGAAGGCGGTGCACAGATTGATCGCCAGCCACATCCAGCGGTTTTTCGCTGCACGCCACACCGTTGCGAAGAGATCTTCCTCTTCCTGCAGGCCGCCCATCGACAGCATGTCGGCATCGGCTGATTCGCGGATGTAGTCGACCACCGCGTCGACGGTGAGCCGGCCGATCAAATGGTTCTGCGTGTCGACCACCGGCGCCATCACCAGGTCGTAGCGCTCGAATGCCTGGGCCGCCTCGTGCGCCTCGTCCTGCGGATGGAACTTGACGAAATCCTCGACCATCACCGCCGCCACCGAGGCTTCCGGGTCGCTGGTCAGCAGGTGCTTCAGCGGCAGCACGCCAATGAGCGCGTCTTCGCGGTCGACCACGAACAGCTTGTCGAGCTGGTCGGGCAGTTCGCCCAGACGGCGCAGGTAGCGCAGCGCGACTTCCAGCGTGACGTCGGCGCGGATCGTCACCATCTCGAAGTCCATCAGCGCACCCACTGTGTCTTCCGGGTACGCCAGCGCCGATTGCAGGTGCGCGCGCTTCTGCGCATCGAGCGAGGTCAGCAGCTCCTGGATCACGTCCAGCGGGAGGTCGGCCGCGATGTCGGCGATTTCGTCCGTGTCGAGCGATTCGGCGGCCGCCAGGAGCTCCGCCCGATCCATGGACTGGATCAGCGATTCGCGAACCGAGTCGGAGACCTCGACGAGGATGTCGCCGTCGCGCTCCGCCTTGACCAGATCCCAGACGAGAAGGCGTTCGTCGAGCGGTAGCGCCTCGAGGATGTAGGCCACGTCCGCCGGGTGCAGTTCGTCGAGCTTGCGCTGCAGTTCGGCAAGATTCTGCTTGTGCACCAGGTTTTCCGCCAGGTCCTGACGCGGCCCCTCCTGGCGATGGGCGAGATCCTCCACCAGCTGCATCCTGGCGAGCAGCGTCTGCACCTGGGCGAGATGCGTTTCCAGGTTGTCCTGTGGCGGGTTTTCGAGGGCTTCGGTCATGGGGTGGGGTGTTGGAAAGCCTCGCGATTGTAACGCGCCCGGCGCGGCCGCTTCCGGGTGATGGAGAAATTCCACCTTGCCTTCGGCCCCGCCACCCGCGCCTCCCACCGTCCTTGCCGGCGACCTCCTCCCTGACTACCTCGCAGCCGCCACGGGCGGCCAGCGCGTCGAAGGACTTGCCGGGGCCGACATGATCCTGGGTTCTGGCGCCAGTGGCGCCGACCATCTTCTTGGCGGCGACGGCGATGACTG
>JANJXF010000060.1 GCA_024709165.1 Thiobacillus sp.
GAGCGCAGGTTGATCCACGTGGAACCGGTCTCAACCCCCTTTTCAACGTCGGGGCCTGAAAACCGGTGTACCAGTGGGCCTGCTCGGGCAAGACCCGTCTCAATCCCCTTTTCAAAGTCGGGGCCTGAAAACGCCGGTCTACACGACGTCCACCCGGACGGAGTGGTCTCAATCCCCTTTTCAAAGTCGGGGCCTGAAAACGCGAAGCGCCCCATCCGGAGGAAATCTCCGGGTCTCAATCCCCTTTTCAAAGTCGGGGCCTGAAAACGTATTGGTCCACATTGAATGGTGGACCGAAGAAGTCTCAATCCCCTTTTCAAAGTCGGGGCCTGAAAACCCATCCGGAGGAGATTTCAGAATGGTTGTCCAGTCTCAATCCCCTTTTCAAAGTCGGGGCCTGAAAACTCATTGTTGCCTGTGCCTTCATCGGCTTTCAGTTGTCTCAATCCCCTTTTCAAAGTCGGGGCCTGAAAACTGCTCGCGCGGCCACACCCTCCTGGATTTAACGTCTCAATCCCCTTTTCAAAGTCGGGGCCTGAAAACATCGAGCCGGTTTACACCACGTCCACCCGGACGGTCTCAATCCCCTTTTCAAAGTCGGGGCCTGAAAACCCGGGGAAAGAAAATTCCAGATCTACCGTGCGGTCTCAATCCCCTTTTCAAAGTCGGGGCCTGAAAACTGTACCTCAATTGCCCCGCGTCCTGCAAGGGTTGCCGGGGGCATTGCCGGGCAAGCGGGCAGGTTTCCGGAATCATTCTCATTTGGGTGGCCTTCCGGTCGACATTTTCTTCTTTTTTCCTTTGAAATCAATCGCCGGGCAAGTGCTGGGCAGGATGGGGCTCAGATCAGGACGTCAGCGGCATCGGCCGGGGCGCCGCCGGTGCCGTGGCAGATGACGAGGGCGACGTCCTTGCGGCACAGGCTGTAGTAGCGCACGCGGTCGGCGTGGGGGTCGATGGCGGCGTCGACGGCAGCCTTGAGCTGTCGCACGCGGGCGGCATCGAGGTGGCATTCGAACACGCTTTCCTGCACGCGCTCGCCGTGGCCTTCGAGCAGCCGGGCGACGCGGTTGCGGCGGCGGTCGTCGGCGATGTCGTAGCAGATGACAAGCAAGCTCGGGCCTCACACGAGGTACAGATCGGGGTCTTCGGTGCGCCGGCCTTCGCCGCGCCATTCGGTGCGGTCTTCGCACCAGGCGCACAGGGGGTAGACGCGCAGGCTGTCGGTGGCGCGGTCGAGGCGCGCGGCGAGAGGCTGCAGGCGCATCCGCAGGGTTTCGATGCCGAGCTGGCATTCGAACACGCTTTCCTGCACGCGCTCGCCAAGGCCGAGCAGGCTTTGCTCGATGTCGCGCCGAAGCCGGCGGTCGGAGATGTCATAGCAGACCATCCAGAAGCGGCTCATTTCAGGCGGATGGGATGGTAGACCGGCTCTTCGCCGAGGACGACGCGGGCGTAGTGGTAGACCTGCGCCTGCATGAGGCGGTGGTGGTCGAGGCGCTGGCCGGCGCGTGGATGCACGATGGCGGCGCGGAACTTGTTCTGCAGCCACTGGACGTAGCGCCTGCGCGCGCCGTCGGTGAGGCGGCAGGGCAGGTCGTCGCCGTCGCTGTGGACGAAGTCGGCGGGCTTGAGGGCGTGGAGCAGGGCGTTGAGGGCGACGGCGTCGACGACGGGTGCGCGGAATTCCTCCATGAGGTCGGAAGACGAGGGCCGGGTGGCGCCCGTTCGAGGCGTGGAGGGCGCCGAGCCAGGCATTGAGCCCCCGCCGTTCGACCAGGGTGTAGAGGGTGTTGAACAGCACGCCGTAGCCGTAGGAGAGCAGCACGTTCAAGGGGTCGGTGGGCGGGTTGCGGCGGCGCCCCTCGAAGCTCCATTTTTCGTCGACGAGTTCGGCGAGCGCGCGAAAGTAGTGACGGGCCGCCGCGCCTTCGATGCCACGCACGCTCTCCACCCCGTTGGCGGTGGAGAGCTTGAACTCGAGATCGGCCATGGCGGTCTCGGCGTTGTGCAGGCCGGCGAGCTGGCGGCGGCGGTTGTGGCGGCGCAGCAGGAGGCGGCCGTTGTGGATTTTGCCGCCGACGAAGGCGCGCGCGAGCATGAGGGCAAAATCGCTCTCGTTTTCGCGGGCGAATTGCCTGCGCTGCAGTTCGAGCACGGGCTGGCGGCGGCCGTCGAAGCGGCCGAGGGGACGCCCCGCGACTTCGGCGAAGGTGATCTGCAGGCCGCTGCGCTGGGCGTGGCGGAACAGGGCGGTGCTCACCAGGTGGTTGCCGTGGACGATGATCTGGTCGAGCTTGTTGAGCGGAATGCTGGCGAGCGGCTCGCGGCCGCGGGCGATGAGGATGCGCTCGCTTTCCTTGAGCAGGGTGAGCCCCTGCTCGAGGACGACGAGGCTGCGCAGGATGGGTTCGAGCGCGGGGTTTTCCTCGATCTGGACGGTGTTGTCGGGTGCGTCGAAGCCGGGGAGGGTTTCGAGCGGCTCGCGGGCCGATTCCCAGGTTTCGACGTCACCGCGCAGTTCGGATGCATCGGCGGCGGCGAGCTCGGGCGGCGCCCGATCCGCAGGTGTGGCCGGCGCGGCGGGAAGCGCGGCGAAGTGCCGGGCCTGCGGCATGACCCAGGGGGCGGCTTGCGGATCCGCCGGCCGCATGAGGTTGCGGATGAAGTCGACGCCGAGGAAGCTGAAGCCTTCGTCGAAATGGGTGATGCGGGTCTTTTCCGGCTTGAGCTTGAGGCGCAGGGCCTCGACGACTTCGCCGGTGAGTTCGAGCGCTTGGCCGGCGGCCTTGCGATCCCTGCACAGGATGAGGAAGTCGTCGGCGAAGCGCACCAGGCGCAGGTCGCGTTCGAGCAGTGCTTCGTCGAAGTCGTCGAGGTAGAGGTTGGACAGCAGGGGCGAAATCGGCGACCCCTGCGGCACGCCCCGGGTCAGGAGGCGGGGTGGCGCGCCATCCGCGGCCTGCAGCGTGGCGGCCAGCCACAGCTGGATGAGCGGGACGAGGGAATGATCGTCCAGCGTGCGGCGAATCTTCGCGAGCAGCATGTCGTGGTCGATCTCGTCGAAGAAGGTCTGGATATCGGCGTCGACGACCCACTGATAGCCTTGGTCGCGGTAATGCGCGACCCGCGCAACCGCCATGGGCACGGAGCGGCCGGCGCGGTAGGCGTAGCTGGCGTCTTCGAGATGCTTGTCGAGCACGGGGCCGAGCACCCGTGCCGCGGCGCTCTGCAGGACGCGGTCACGGACCGTGGGAACGGCCAGGCACCGTTCGCCGCCGCCGGGCTTGGGGATGGACAGCCCGTGCAGGGGCTGGGGACGGTACTCGCCGCGCTCGACCTGGTGCTTGAGCGTGAGCAGGCGACCGAAAACGTTGTGGCCGAACTCGTCGACGCCCTGCCCGTCCACGCCGGCCATGCCCGCGTTGCTGCGCACCTTTTCCCAGGCAGCGAACAGGTTGCCGGGATCGAGCGTGGACTGGAGGAAGCCGCCTGCCGGGGGATTCGAAGGGATGGCGTGCTGCTCGGACATGGGCGCATGTTGCAGCGCAATCAGGCGGCGGCACACAACCGCAAGCTTGCGATTCAACCTAGAAACCGCAGTTGGACGCGCCCGATGGTGCGTCTGATCGCGTGCCTGCCGCGAAGCAACGACGCCGCAGGCCGGGGCCTGCAAGGAGGCGCGACAAAGGCAGGCGCACGAGCAGGCGTGCCATCGGGTGCGTAGCGGTCTCACCCATCAGATAAACGGTATCGAAGGCAAAAAATCTTGTACTCATGCGACTTTCGTGAGGATTATGAGCGGTCAACTGCAGTTTTTAGGTTAAGGGCATGCAAAGCGCGTACGGTGGCCGGGCCATGTTCCGCTCAGGCGGCAGTCGGTGCAATGTCCGTTTCCAGCGGCCAGCGCCGGATCACCGCGTAATGCGCGCCGTTGGGCCCGGTAACCGATTTGACGAGCACGAACTCGCCGACCGGCCACGACACCGGCCGGCATTCTGGAATGTCGCCGCCGGGCGTGTTGCGCAACAAGGTCACATGCGGTACGTGGGGACGCGGTTCGACGGGAAAGCCTGCCGCCTGAAGGCGTACATTCAGCTTTTCGACCAGTTCGATGTGCTGCGGCGGCATCCGCTGCACACCCAGCCAGCCGATGCGGTTATGACGCCAGTAACCGGCCTGGTCGAGCGTAAGCTCATAGCTGTTCGCTTCCACGGCGCCGGCGCAGGCAATCAGCGCATCGAGCCGCCCGGCCGGTGTGGCGCCGAGAAAGGCCAAGGTAATGTGCAGAGTGTCGGCGCGCATGCGGCGACCGCCCCAGTGGCGGTGCAGCCATTTTCCGCTACGGTGGAGCGCGCCGCGCGTGACGTCGTCGGGCCACAGGGCGAAGAACAGGCGCAGGTTTTCCGGCCGGGCCGCTTCCGCTTCAGCCACGCTCGATCAGGCACACCGCCTCGGCCGCGATGCCTTCGCCGCGCCCGGTGAAACCAAGCTTTTCGGTGGTGGTTGCCTTGACGTTGACGCGGTCGACACCGACGCCAAGGTCGTCGGCGATGTGCGCGGTCATGCGCGCGATGTACGGCGCCATTTTCGGCGCCTGCGCGATGAGGGTTGCATCGACGTTGCCGGCGCGCCAGCCGCGCTCGTGCAGGTGCTGTGCGACGCGGCGCAGCAGGATGCGGCTGTCGATGCCGGCGAACGCCATGTCGGTGTCAGGGAAGTGACGGCCGATGTCGCCGAGCCCCGCCGCGCCGAGCAGCGCGTCGCAGATCGCGTGCAGCAGCACGTCGGCGTCCGAGTGTCCGGCAAGTCCGAGAGGGTGGGGAATCTCCACCCCACCGACGATGAGCTTGCGGTTCTCGGCGAAGGCGTGAACGTCGAAACCGTGGCCGACGCGGATTTCAGTCATTGAGATGCTCCAGGATGAGACTCGCCAGGCGCAGATCCTGCGGATAGGTGATCTTGAGATTGCGGCTGTCGCACTCGACCAGGCGCGGGCGCAACCCGAGCCGCTCGATGGCCGAGGCTTCGTCGGTCATGTCGGCACCCGCCTGCCGCAGCGCATCGCGCAACAGGCCATGACGGAACATCTGCGGGGTCTGCGCCTGCCACAGGCCGGCGCGCGGCACGGTCGCCTCGACGCGGTTCCCGGCGTCGGCGCGCTTCAGCGTATCCGCGACCGGCACCGCGAGCAGGCCGCCGACCGCGTCATCGCGGGCGAGGTCGAGCAAACGCCCAAGCGCGGCAGACGGCAGGCAGGGGCGCGCGGCGTCGTGCACCAGTACCCAGTCGTCCGCCGCGCACCCTGCAGCCATCGCCTCCAGCCCGTTGAGCACGGTCTCGGCGCGGCTGGCGCCGCCACAGTGCAGCACGTCGAGACGCCCCACCCACGGCGACCAGTCGTGCCGCTCCCATTCGCGGTCGTCGGGCGCGAGCACCACAGTCAGGCGCTCGATGCGCGCGGCACGCGCCAACGCGGCAAGCGTGTGCGCGATGACCGGCCGGCCATTGAGGTCGAGGTACTGCTTGGGGCATTCGCCACCCATGCGCGAACCGCTGCCGGCGGCGGGGATCAGGGCGTGGAAACGGCTCATGCCTCGCCGCCCGGCACCAGCACGTCGCGGTTGCCGTTCGACTGCATCGACGACACGAGACCGGCGCGTTCCATGTCCTCGATCATGCGCGCGGCGCGGTTGTAACCGATGCGCAGCTGGCGCTGCACCGACGAGATCGACGCCCGGCGCGACTTCAGCACATAGGCGACCGCCTGGTCGTAGAGCGGATCGGCTTCCGCACCGCCCTCGCCGGATTCGCCGCCGCCCTCGCCTGTCTCCTCCGGCGCTTCAAGCACGCCCTCGACGTAATCGGGCTCGCCCAGCGACTTGAGGTAATCGACGACGCGGTGCACCTCGGCATCCGA
>JANJXF010000062.1 GCA_024709165.1 Thiobacillus sp.
GCGTTCAACCCGACCGCCTTGTCGCCCGCCGCTGCCTCCGGCATCTGGCAGTTCATCCCCTCCACCGGCCGCCTCTACGGCCTGAAGCAGGACAAATGGTACGACGGCCGGCGCGACTTCGCCGAAGCCACGCGTGCCGCGCTGGATTATCTGGGCAAGCTCTATCTCGACTTCGGCGACTGGCAGCTCGCCCTTGCGGCCTACAACTGCGGCGAGGGGTGCATCGCGCGCGCCATCCAGAAAAACGTGGACCAGGGGCTGCCGACTGACTACGCCAGTCTTACGCTGCCGAACGAGACCCGTCACTACGTGCCCAAGTTGCTGGCGGTACGCAACATCGTGCGCGAGCCCGAGCGCTTTGGCGTGGCCATCGCACCGCTCGCCAACCGTCCCTATTTCGATCAGGTCACAGTCAGCGCCAGCCTCGACGTGCATTCTGCAGCGCGCCTTGCCGGCGTTTCCAGCGACGAATTCCTCGCACTCAACGCCGCCTTCCCGCGCAAGATCATCCGCTCCGACACGCCAGTCAGCCTGTTGGTGCCCGTCGACAAGGCCGAAACCTTCCAGCGCAATCTGGAGGCCGGCAACTGGGATACCTGGAAGCCCTACGCCGCGGCCCGGGGCGAATCGATCGACGGCATTGCCAAACGCTTTGGCACCAGCGTCGCCCGCCTCGACGAGCACAACCAGTTGCATGTCAAGCGCGGCCGGCTCGCGCAGGCGCAGACCATCCTGGTGCCGGTGCGACGCGGCCCGGCCATACCCTCGGCTGGCAACGACACCGCGGCCACTGCCGCGATCGCCACGCGGCACGACGTACAGCGCGGCGAGACCCTGTTCGGCGTGGCGCGCCGCTACGGTCTCACCGTCGCGGAACTGTCGCAGAACAACCCCGGCCTCAATGGCGGCCTGCGTGCCGGCCAGACCCTGTACCTGCCCGCCGGCACGCGCCTCGTCGCAGACGCGGCGGCACCCAGCCCAAAGAGCTACACGATCAAGCGGGGCGACACCCTGACTTCGATCGCACAGCGCTTCGACGTCGAGCTCACCGAACTGAAATCGTGGAATGCTTCCTTGCGCAGTGTATCCACCATCCATCCCGGCCAGCGCCTCGCCATCGAACGCCGCTGACCACGGCAGCAATCACCCCCCTGCGATGATGTGGCAGCGCACCCAGTGTGTGGCATCCACCTGCGTCGCTTCCGGATAAGTCTCGCGGCAACGCGCATCCGCCTGCGGGCAGCGCGGGTGAAAGTGACATCCGGGCGGCGGGTCGATCGGCGAGGGCTGATCGCCGGCAAGTCGCAGTGCCGTATCCGCGGCGGTGCCGACTACGCGCGGCACCGCCGCGACCAGCGCCTGCGTATAGGGGTGGCGTGGCGCATGCAGCACCTGTGCGGCGGGGCCCGATTCGACGATGCGGCCGAGGTACATGACCGCGACCCGATGCGCGAGATACTCGACCACCGCGAGGTTGTGGGTGATGAAGAGATAGGCGAGTCCCAACTCGTCCTGCAGATCCTTCAGCAGGTTGAGAATCTGCGCCTGTACCGAGACATCGAGTGCGCTGGTCGGCTCATCGCAGATGACGAACTGCGGCGACACCGCCAGCGCACGCGCGATGGCGATGCGCTGACGCTGTCCGCCGGAAAAGGCGTGCGGATAGCGACCGCCGGCATCGTCCGGTAATCCCACCTGTTGCAGCAGCCGCGCCACCGCGGCGCGGCGCTGCCCCGCCTCGCCCACGTGCAGCGCATCCATGCCTTCGAGCAGGATATCGGCCACACGCATGCGCGGATTGAGCGAGCTGAATGGATCCTGGAACACCATCTGCGACCGCCGTCGCAGCCGCTGCAGGCCTGTCGCCGTGACCACCTCGCCGGCGAGGGCGATGCGCCCCGCCGTCGGTTCGATCAGATGCAGCAACGCTTTGCCGACAGTCGTCTTGCCGCAACCCGATTCGCCCACCAGTGCGAGCGTGCGTCCCGCCTCGATGACGAGCGAGACATCGTCGACGGCACGCAGATAACCAACGGTTCGCTGCAACAGCCCGCGCCGTATCGGAAAATGCACCTTGAGACCATCGACCTGCAACAGCGGTGCCGCGGGCGGTGCCGCCCCCGTCCGTTCGCCCGCTGCGCGAACGTCGACCGCAGGCAATTCGCCCGCACGATGACAGCGAACACGCTGCGTCCCGAAGCTCTGCCAGCCGGGTGATTCCTCACGGCAGCGCGCCACCGCATAGGGGCAACGCGGCGCGAAGCGGCAGCCCGTGAACGTTCCGTCGAGCCGCGGCACCTGACCGGGGATGGTGGCGAGCCGCCCGCTGTCGCCCGGCCGTGGCAAGGCTTCGAACAGCATGCGGCTGTATGGATGTTGCGGCGAAGCGAAGAAGGCTTCGCGCGTGCCCTCCTCCAGCAGTTCGCCGGCGTACATCAGGCCGACGCGATCGGCGTTCTGCGCCACCACACCCAGGTCGTGCGTGATCAGCAGCATGCCCATGCGCCGCTCACGCCGCAACGCGCGCAACACGTCGAGTACCTGCGCCTGCATGGTGACGTCGAGCGCAGTGGTCGGCTCGTCCGCGATCAGCAGTTCAGGCTGTCCGGCAAGCGCCATCGCAATCATCACGCGCTGACGCAGACCGCCGGAGAGTTCGAAGGGATAGCTGTCGAGCCGGCGTGTAGCGTCCGGCACCCCCACCGCATCGAGCAGCCCGCGCGCCGCCTCGCGGGCGGCCCCACCGGTCAGATTCCGGTGCAGCGCCAGCGCCTCGCCGATCTGTTCTCCCACGCGGATCACCGGATTGAGCGCCAGCATCGGCTCCTGGAAGATCATCGCCATACGCCCGCCGCGCATCTGGCGCATCGCTCGTTCGGGCAGGGTGAGCAGTTTCGTGCCCTCGAGTTCGACTGTGCCGGAGACGACGCGCCCGCCGTCGGGCAACAGACGCATGAGCGAAAGTGCGGTCATCGACTTGCCGCAGCCCGACTCGCCCAGCAGCGCATAGGTTTCCCCGGGCGCGATTTCGAATGACACGCCATCGACCACGCGTACGCCACCGACCTCGGTGACGAGGCCGCGGACCTCAAGCAACGCGGTCATCGTCGGCCTCCCATGCGCGGGTCGAAGGCGTCGCGCACGCCATCGGCGAACAGATTGGCCGCCAGCACCAGCGCGAACATGAAGGTGAACGCCGCGCCAAGCTGCCACCACACCACCGGCTCGCGGGCAAGTTCCAGGCGCGCGCCATTGATCATGTTGCCCCAGCTGTGCATGGTGGGGTCGACGCCGACGCCGACGTAGGACAGCACCGCCTCGGCAAGCACCAGCCCCGAGAAGTCGAGCACGATGGCGATCAGCACCAGATGGAACACGTTGGGGAAGACGTGGCGGCCGATGATTCGCGCGTGCGACACGCCGAACGCACGCGCCGCCTCGACGTAGTCGAGTGTCCTCAGCTTCAGCGTCTCGCCGCGCAGCAGCCGGGCGAGCCCGGTCCAGCTGGTCACCCCCATGATGACGCACAGTGCCAGCAGACGGATGTCGGCACGCGCCGCCGCCGTGTCGAACGACTGCGGATTCGATTCGACATACACCTGAACGATCAGCACCGCGGCGGCAATGAGCAGCACGCCAGGAATCGAGTTCAGCACCGTGTAGACATATTGGATAGCGTCATCGATCCAGCCACGGAAATACCCCGCGACAATACCGAACACGATCGCCAGCGGCAGCGTTACCAGCGTGGTCAGCGTCCCGATCACCAGGCCGGTGCGGATGCTCTTCAGGCTGATGTAGAGCACGTCCTGCCCGACCTTGTCGGTGCCGAAAACGTGATAAACATCGGTCAGTTGCAGCAGCACCGCACCCAGCACCGCCAGCAGCGTCACCATCCCCGTCAGCGTGCGCGCCGGCCAGCCCAGTCGCCCCGCACGCCAGTCGTCGAGCCACGCCGACACCGCAACCCCGGCCCGGCACGCACGCCACACAGCCAGCGCGGCGAACGCGACAAGACTCGCCGCCAACCCCTGTGCCAGGCCGGCGGCCACCCGCCGCACGATGTCGGGCTGGCGCGCCGCAGCATCGGCGAGATGCGCGCCGCCATGGACAAGGCGCGGATAGTCGCGCACGGTAACACCGTCGCGCTCGACGAATTCCTTGGCGTACAACTGCATCGCCAGCGGCGCCGAATACGTCTTTTCCTTCTGCGTACGCAGCTCGCCCACCAGCGCGTCGAATACGGACAGCACCTCGACGGAGTACTGCGGCGCGTCGGCCGAACTATCGGGCAGCCGTTCCCGATAATGCAGCGAATCGAGCAGGCCGATCGCGACGAACACCGCCAGCACCAGCGCCGCCGCCATCGCCATCGGCCGTTGCGCCACCGCCCCCCAGGGCGCGCGCAGATGCTCCTGGCGGCGTATCGTCCACACCAACCCCGCCACCACGGCAAGCAGCAGGAAGACGAGCGCATCGGTCCACAGCACCACGGCTTGTGCGTTCATCGCAGCCTCACCCGCGGATCGACCCAGGAATAGGAAATGTCGGTGAGAATGAGCCCGACGATGTAGAGAAAGGAACCGAGGAACACCATCGCCCGCACCACCGCGAAATCCTGCGCCTGGATCGCGTCGATGGTATAGCTGCCCAGCCCGGGAATGCCGAAGAACGACTCGGTGATGAGGCTGCCCATGAAGAGCAACGGCAATACCACCACGGCACCGGTGAGGATCGGGATCATGCCGTTCTTCAGCACGTGGCGAAACAGCACGCGCACCTCCGACAATCCCTTGGCGCGGGCGGTGCGCACGTAGTCCTTGCCGATTTCCTCGATGAAGATGGTGCGGTACCAGCGTGCCCCGCTGCCGATGCCGGCAACCACGCTGACCAGCACCGGCAGCAGGATGAAGCGCAAGGCGTCGGCACCGTCTGCGAAGCCGGAGATCGGCAGCAGGTTCCACAGCTTGGCGACGAAATACTGTCCGGCGATGATGTAGAAGAGTCCCGAGATCGACATCAGCATCACGCACAGCACCACCCCGCCCAGGTCCAGGTAGGTGGAGCGGAAGAACACCATCAGGAGCGCGAAGGTGATGTTGACCAAAAGGCCGATGACGAACACCGGCAGCGCGATCGCCAGGCTGGGGCCCATGCGGGTGCGGATCTCGTTGCCGATATCGCGGCCGTCATCGCCCTTGCCGAACCGGAAGGCGAACATCGCCGCCGAATGCTGGAAGAAGATGGTGTTCGTGAGCTTCTCCATGCCCGTTGCCGCCTCATTCAGCAGCAGCGGCTTGTCGTAGCCATGCTCTGTTTTCCAGCGCTCGATCGCCTCCGCGGTCACGTGCTTCGCACCGAGCTGCAGGCGTGCCATGTCGTCCGGTGTGTTGACGACGAAAAACAGCGCGAAGGTGAGCAGGTTGACGCCGATCAGGATCGGGATCGCGTACAGCAGGCGGCGCAGGATGTATGACAGCATCAGGCCACCTTTTTCTCATGCCGCCGCCATGCGATCACCGCCGGCGCGATCACCGCGACCAGCACGAGCGCCCCCGCGCCGATCGGCCACAGCACCGGGCGGTTCCACTCGATCCGCCGCTGCGCGCGCCGCGGCGGATCGATGCGGCGATATTTCAGCGTGTTGTTGGCCATGAGGTTGGGCTTCACATTCGTCACCCAACCGTGGACGAGGCCGAAGGACTTCGGATAGTAGGCGAAGATCCACGGTGCGTCGCGGCGCACGATCTCCTGCATCTGGTCGATCACCTGCTGGCGTTGCGGACCGTTGTCCATGTCCTTCATGCGCTCGAACAGGCGATTGAATTCCGGATTGTCGTAGTTGGCGGCGTTCTCGCCGCCGGTACCGACTTTCTTGTGCGGTCCGTAGAGCAGGAAGAAGAAATTCTCCGGGTCCGGATAGTCGGCGTTCCAGCCCCACTCGAACAGCTGCGCATTGCCCTTGCGGATCTTGTCCTGGAAGCGATTGTAATCGGTGCCGCGCACCACCAATTGCACGTTGAGCTTGTCGAGCTGCTTCTTCATCCAGTCCAGGCGGGCCTTGGCGTCGGGGCCACTCGCCATGGTGTCGAAATAGAGCACCAGCGGCTCGCCGGTCTTCGCGTTGCGCCCGTCGGGATAGCCGGCCTCGGCAAGCAGGCTTCTTGCAGCTTCGATCGGGCGCCGCTGGATGCGGCCCTCATGCACCTCGTAGACATGGGGATTGATGCCCTTTACCCCCTCGACGTGGCCGAACATGCCGGGAGGAATCGGCCCCTGCGCCGGGATGCCGCGGCCATTGAGAAAAATCGAGATGTACTCGTCGTAATCGAATGCGATCGACAGCGCCTGGCGCAGTTTCCGCCTGTCCTCGCCGAGCCCACCGACCACCGGATCGAGCATGTTGAAGCCGACGTACCACAGCGAGGTCGCCACGGTGGTGACGAGACGGATGTGCTGCGCCCGCATGCTGTCGGTGAGTTGCGGGTCGCCTCCGGCGGAGAACGTCACCGCCTGGTCGAAACTGTCGGAACTGATGCCGGAACTGTCGTAGTAGCCTTGCAGGAACTTGCTCCAGTACGGGATGGTTTCCTTTTCCAGGCTGAACACCGCGCCGTCGATGAGCGGCAGCGCACGCCCAGCGTCGGCAAGAAGACCAGCCGCGCGATCCGCCTCGCTGCCGGCATCCGGATAGGTCTCGCCGTGGAAATTGGGATTTTTTTTCAGCACCATGCGGCGATTGGGATCGTTCTCCGCGAGATAGAACGGCCCGGTGCCGACCGGCTGCCAATCGAGGGTGAAATTGCGGTCCGCCATGCCGGGCTGTGCGTAGAAAACCTCTGCTTCCCACGGAATTGGCGCGAAGAACGGCATCGCCAGCCAGTAGATGAACTGCGGATACTTGCCCTTGATACGGATGCGATAGGTGTAGCGATCGACCACCTCGGCGCCTTCGAGGGAAAACGCGCGGAGGTCGAGGCGTGTGCCGTGACCGGTCTGCGCGGCCTTCTGCAGCGTTTCACCCAGCGCCTGCAGACCTACGATGTGCTCGGACATCAGGCCGAAGATAGGCGAACTCAGCCCCGGATGGGCCAGGCGCTTGATCTGGTAGACGTAGTCGGCGGCGACGAGCTCGCGCGTGCCGGTGTGCTCGAAATCGGCAATCTGCCGCTTTTCTGCAACGAAGCCGGCAGCCAGGGCATGATAGCGGTAGCGCCCCGCCGCGTCCCGCGCAAAGGCCGGGTGCGGCTGGTAGCGAATACCGGGACGGATCCTGATCTCGTAGACGCTCTGTGCGATCTGCGCGGCCGGCGCATCGTCGGCGAGCGGCCTGCCCCTCCCGTCTTGGTAACGCGGACGCGGCACCGCATCTGCGGTGAGCGGGATCAGTTCGTAGGGCCGCTTGAGGAAGTGGTATTGCAGCGGCGGCTCGTAGATCTGGCCGGTGAACTCGACCTCGTTGGAACTATAAGAGCGCGCCGGATCGAGATGCTTGGGCCGCTCGGCGAACGCACTGTAGACCACATTGGCGTCGGCGGCACTGCCCGGATACGGATCGTTCCAGGTGTCGCTGCAAGCCGCCAGCAGCAACAGCCCCAAGCCCAGCAGTAAATTCCCTGCGCGTGTCATGGCGGCAGTGTACCCAAGCACGCCGATATCGTCAGCCGTTATAATTCACCCGCTTACTCCACAACTTTCCGAGGCCATCATGGGATTTCTTGCAGGCAAGCGTTTGCTCATCACCGGCGTCATCTCCAACCGCTCGATCGCCTACGGCATTGCGGCCGCGTGCCGGCGCGAGGGCGCCGAGCTCGCGTTCACCTATCAGAACGACCGCATCAAGGACCGTGTCGCCGAATTCGCCGCCGAATTTGGCTCGAAACTCGTGTTTCCGTGCGACGTATCCAGCGACGAGCAGATCGCCGACGTGTTCGGCGCGCTCGGCACACACTGGGACGGCCTCGACGGCCTGGTGCATTCGATCGCCTTCGCGCCCAAGGATGCACTGGCAGCCGATTTCCTCTCGTCGGTCACGCGTGAGAACTTCCGCGTCGCCCACGAGATCAGCGCGTACAGCTTCGCCGCGCTGGCCAAGGCAGCGCTGCCGATGATGGAAGGTCGCCCGGCATCGCTCCTGACGCTGTCCTACCTCGGCGCCGTCCGTTCCGTGCCCAACTACAACGTCATGGGCCTGGCCAAGGCGAGCCTTGAATCCGCCGTCTATTACATGGCACAGAGCCTCGGCCCCAAGGGTATCCGTGTCAACGCCGTATCCGCCGGCCCGATCAAGACGCTCGCCGCGAGCGGTATTTCCAATTTCGGCGAGAAGCTCGACCTCGCGGCGCGCTACTCGCCGCTGCGCCGCGGTGTCACCATCGAAGAGGTGGGCAATGCCGCGGCCTTCCTGCTGTCCGACCTGGCCTCCGGCATCACCGGCGAGATTACCTACGTCGACGCCGGCTTCAACACCACCACCGGCGGCCACGACGACCCTGCCTGACCGCGCAGGCGGGGTGTGCTGCTTCAGCGCCCCTCGATGGCGTTCGGCTGCACCTTGATCTTGTAGCCCGCCTTCACCAGCGCGACCAGCGCCTGCATGTCGGCGCGCTGCTGCGCCTGCACCAATCCTGCTTCGATCGACGCCCGCAACTGGGGATCGACCTCCGGGGCGTCCAGCACCCGGCTCACCCGCAGGATGCGATAGGCGCCGTCGGGGCGCGTGTAGCCCGCGTAGGCCGGCAGCACACCCGTCTTCATGCGGAACGCGGTCTTGACGCCGGCTTCGTCGAGTTCGGGGGACGGTTGCCGTCCCATCACCTTGAAGGCCGACCACGCCATCCCCGGCTCCTCGCCGCCTTCGAGGGCCTTGATGCGCGCTGCACCGTCTTCGGCCAGCAGACGCGCCGTCTGCCCGGCACGCAGACGCGCCTCGATCTCCGGTGCGACCTCGGCAAGCGGCCGCAGGCGTGCCGGACGGTGATCGATCACGCGCGCGGCGACGAGCGTGCCGGGTTTCACTTCGATCGCCTCGGTGTTCTGCCGGCTGGCGACCGATTCCTTCGTGAACAGCGCCTCGACAAGCGCGGGGTGATTGAAGGGCGGCGGTGCCGACTTCGCGCTCATCCAGTCGCTCTGACGCACCGACGTGCCGGCGGCCTTGGCGGCCGGATCGAGCGAGCTGGCGTTCTCGTACACCAGATTGCTGAAATTTTCCGCCAGACCGGCAAAATGCTTCTGCGCCTGCTGCTTTCGCAGTTCGTCGACGATCGCGCCACGCACTTCGGCCAGCGGCGCCGCCTGCGCAGCCTGGATCCCATCGAGGCGAATGATGTGGTAGCCGAAATCACTTTCCACCGGTCCGCGGATCTCGTTCGGTTTCATGGCGAACACCGCATCCTCGAAAGGCTTCACCATCATGCCGCGGCCAAAGCTGCCGAGACTGCCATCCTGCGCCGCGGAGCCAGGATCCTGCGATTCGGCCCGCGCCAATTCAGCAAAGCGCGTGGGCGACTTCTGCAGCGTCGCGAACAATGCCTCCGCCTTCGCCTTCGCCTTGGCACGCGTCGCTGCATCGGCATTCTTGTCGGCCGCTATCAGGATGTGGCTGGCACTGCGCTGCTCGGGCTGGCCGAAACGCGAGGCATTGGCGGCATAGAAGTCCGCCACCTCCCGCTCGCTCACCTCGATTGCCGCCGCCGTCCCAGCCGCGTCGAGTTCCACGTATTCGACACGAATCTGCTCGGGAAGGGTGTATTCCGCTTTCTTCGCCTGGTACTCACGCTCGACGTCGGCAGCCTCGACCTTGACACGAGAAGCGACCACCGAGGCCGGCAGATCCACCCACGACACCTCGCGCTGCTGCGCGACCAGACGCGCCATCTGCTGCAGCGAGGTGACGGACGGGAACGTCGCATGCACGACCGGGCTGGACATGATTTCCAGCATGAAGGACTGACGCAGCTCGTTTTCGAACGCCGCCGGTGTACGTCCGTTCTGACGCAACACCGCCTCGTAGCGTTGCTGGGAGAACTTGCCGTCCTCCTGGAACGCGGGGATCTGTCCCAGCACCGCCGCCACGTACGCATCCGGCGTGAAAATCTTCCGCGCCTGTGCCTCCTGCAGCAGCGCCTTGCGCTCGATCAGGCTGTCGAGAACCTTGCTGCGGAACGCTGCAGTCTCGGCCACTGCCGGATCGAATCCAGGACCCAGCGCCTCGCGCATGCGGTCGGTCTGCGCCTGGATCTCGCGTGTCAGTTCGTCGCGGGAAACACCTGCCTTGCCGACCTCGGCGGCGAGCCCGCCGCTGCGGTCCCCGGACATGTAGGACTCGATACCGAAGAGCGCGAAGGTTACGGCGATAAGGCCGAGAATGGCTTTGGCGAGCCAGCCGTGGGCATGCTTGCGGATTGCTTCGAGCACAGTGAATTCACTCCGGGAAGGTCATCGCGCGATTTTCGCGCAATTTGCCGCGCGCGTCTCGCTTCACGGCACATGGCAATGAAAAAAGGCGAACTTGCGTTCGCCTTTTCGTGTTGGCGGAGTGGACGGGACTCGAACCCGCGACCCCCGGCGTGACAGGCCGGTATTCTAACCAACTGAACTACCACTCCCAATCTTTGGGTACCACCGGCTACCGCCGTGGCGCCCGAAACCGCTGTGTTTATTGTCGTGCCCCGCTGGTGGGTGCTGAGGGGTTCGAACCCCCGACATTCGCCTTGTAAGGGCGACGCTCTACCAACTGAGCTAAGCACCCGGCAAAGACCAAAATTCTACAATAGATTCCCGGTTCCTGCCAAGCGCAACGTGCGCTTCACGCAATCAATTGATCGCATCCTTCAGGCCCTTGCCGGCGCGGAACTTAGGCACCTTGGCGGCCTTGATCTTGATGGACGCACCCGTGCGCGGATTGCGGCCGGTACGCGCAGCGCGCTTGCCGACGTAGAAGCTGCCAAAACCCACCAGCGTCACCATGTCACCCTTCTTCAGCGCCTTCTTCACGGCTTCGACAGCGGCGTCCAGTGCACGTCCGGCGGCGGCCTTGGAGATGTCGGCAGAATCGGCGATGGCATCGATCAGTTCGGATTTGTTCACGTGTTGTCCCCTTCAGTCAAGTGGCACAGGAAAGCCCTGTGGCCGCTTTATAACAACCCGCAAAACCTTGTGTCAAGCGCTTTCCAGACCGATGCACAAAAAAATCCCGCGACTGGCGCGGGATTCCGGAACGCCAGTGGAAAAAGCCCAATGGCGTCAATGCTTGAGCGCGACCGGCGACGTCGCGTCCTCTTCCGGCACGGCGATGGCGGGGGCCGCTTCCGCGTCGTCAGGAAGAGGCTCCGGCGCGCGTTCGAGCGCCAGTTCCAGCACCTGATCGATCCATTTCACCGGATGGATGTCGAGCCGGTTCTTGATGTTGTCGGGAATCTCGGTAAGGTCCTTCACGTTTTCCTGTGGGATCAGCACGGTCTTGATGCCGCCACGATGCGCCGCAAGGAGCTTCTCCTTCAGACCTCCGATCGGCAGCACCTCGCCACGCAGGGTGATCTCTCCCGTCATGGCCACGTCGGCGCGCACCGGTATGCCACTGAGAATCGACACCATCGCGGTGCAGATCGCGATGCCCGCGGATGGCCCGTCCTTCGGCGTCGCGCCCTCAGGCAGGTGGATGTGGATATCGCGCTTCTGGTAGAAGTCCTGTTCGATGCCCAGCTTGCGCGTGCGTGCACGCACGACCGACAGCGCCGCCTGGATCGACTCCTGCATCACTTCGCCGAGCTTGCCCGTGGTC
The DNA here is from genome assembly GCA_024709165.1 of Thiobacillus sp. Classification (GTDB taxonomy): domain Bacteria; phylum Pseudomonadota; class Gammaproteobacteria; order Burkholderiales; family Thiobacillaceae; genus Thiobacillus. The sequence continues at coordinate 11,786 of JANJXF010000062.1, forward strand.
GTCATCTTGCCGCGCCCCGGCAGCGCCACGGCCTCGATGGTGAGCAGCTCGCCCCCCACCTCGGTCCACGCGAGACCGGTCACCTGACCAACCTGATTGTTCTTCTCCGCGATGCCGAAACTGAAGCGGCGCACCCCCAGGTATTTGTCGAGATTACGCGCGGTGACGCTGATCTTCGCGGCCTTCTGCTTCTTCAGCAGCAAGGCCTTCACCGCCTTGCGGCAGATCTTGGAAATCTCGCGCTCCAGGTTGCGCACGCCCGCCTCGCGCGTGTAGTAGCGCACGATGTCGCGCAGCGCGGATTCGGCGATCACCAGCTCGGTCGTCTTGATGCCGTTGACCTTGAGCTGTTTGGGTACCAGATAGCGCTCGGCGATGTTGATCTTCTCGTCCTCGGTGTAGCCCGACAGGCGGATCACTTCCATGCGGTCGAGCAGCGGTGCCGGCAGGTTCAGCGAATTCGCGGTGGCGACGAACATCACGTCGGACAGGTCGTACTCGACCTCGATGTAATGATCCTGAAAGGTATGGTTCTGCTCGGGGTCGAGCACTTCCAGCAGGGCGGACGACGGATCGCCGCGGAAGTCCTGGCCCATCTTGTCGACCTCGTCGAGCAGGAACAGCGGGTTCTTCACGCCGACCTTGGTCAGGCTCTGCAGGATCTTGCCCGGCATCGAACCGATGTAGGTGCGGCGATGGCCACGGATCTCGGACTCGTCGCGCACGCCACCCAGCGCCATGCGCACGAACTTGCGATTCGTCGCGCGCGCGATCGACTGGCCGAGCGAAGTCTTGCCCACACCGGGCGGTCCGACCAGGCACAGAATCGGCGCCTTCACCTTGTCGACGCGCTGCTGCACCGCAAGGTATTCGAGGATGCGTTCCTTGACTCGGTCCAGGCCATAATGGTCCTGGTCCAGCACCTTCTCGGCCTTGGCGAGATCCTTGCTGATCTTGGTCTTCTTCTTCCACGGCAGGCCGAGCATCGCTTCGATGTAGCTACGAATCACCGTCGCCTCGGCCGACATCGGCGACATCATGCGCAGCTTCTTCAGCTCGCCGAGCGCCTTGGTTTCGGCTTCCTTGGACATGCCCGCGTTCCTGATGCGCTTTTCCAGCTCCTCGAGTTCGGCACCCTCCTCGATATCGCCAAGCTCCTTCTGGATCGCCTTGACCTGCTCGTTGAGGTAATACTCACGCTGGCTTTTCTCCATCTGCCGCTTCACGCGGCCACGGATGCGCTTCTCCACCTGCAGGATGTCGAGCTCGCCTTCGAGCAGGCCCAACAGGTGTTCCAGCCGCTTGTCGACGGCGATCATTTCCAGCACTTCCTGCTTCTGCTCGAGCTTCAGCGGCAGGTGCGCGACGATGGTATCCGCGAGCCGGCCGCCCTCGTCGATCCCCGATAGCGAGGTGAGAATTTCCGGTGGAATTTTCTTGTTCAGCTTGACGTATTGGTCGAACTGGGTCAGCAGGGCACGGCGCATGGCCTCGACCTCGACCGGTTCCTCGCCTTCGGCGGGGAGAACCTCCGCACGCGCGGACAGATGCGTCCCCGTGTCGGTGACTTCCAGCACGCGCGCGCGCTGGTTGCCCTCAACCAGCACCTTGACCGTGCCATCGGGCAGTTTCAGCATCTGCAAAACCGTGGCAACGCTGCCGGTGCCATACAGGTCTTCAGGTGTCGGATCGTCCTGGGCGGCGGTTTTCTGCGCGATCAGGAGAATGCTCTTGCCGGACTCCATCGAGGTTTCCAGCGCCTTGATGGACTTCGGGCGTCCCACGAACAGCGGGATCACCATGTGCGGAAAGACCACCACGTCACGAAGCGGCAACAATGGCAGGTCGATCTGTTCCTTGAGTGTGATGTCGCTCATGTCGGTTTCCTGATCGAAGTTTAAAGAAGGACGCACAAAACGCCAGTGCACGCAGTTCGATATGAGGTGCAGGAATTGGAAATCAAGGGGGGCTGGAGCTTCCCTGCGATTCTGCGGAACACCTGGCGGCGGCGACACCGCGCCGTCCTCATGCAACGGATAGCGCGGCGTTGCTGCCGGTCTGCCATGCTGCCGTTCGGAACAACGGCAGCGCGACAGACCATGATGAAGGGTCTCAGGCCCCGGCGGCCAGCGGCTGATCGCCCTGGTCGGAGTAGATCAACAGCGGCTTGCCGTCGCCACTGATCAGGCTGCTGTCCACCACGACCTTGCTGACCCCTTTCAGGGACGGCAGGTCGTACATGGTGTCGAGCAGCGCGTGCTCGATGATCGAGCGCAGGCCGCGCGCGCCGGTACGGCGCGTCAGCGCGCGCCGGGCGATTGCCCCCAGCGCATCGTCACGAAATTCCAGTTCGACACCTTCCATCTTGAACAGCTTGGCGAACTGCTTGGTCAACGCGTTTTTCGGCTCGGTGAGAATCTGCACCAGCGCCGCCTCGTCGAGCTCATCGAGCGTGGCGACAACCGGCAGACGACCGACAAATTCGGGAATCAGACCGTATTTGATGAGATCCTCGGGCTCGGCCTGCTGCAGCAGTTCGGCATCGCGGCGGGTTTCGTCGACCTTCTTCACCTGCGCGCCAAAGCCGATGCCGCCCTTCTCGGTACGGTTGCGAATGACTTTTTCCAGGCCGCTGAAGGCGCCGCCGCAGACGAACAGGATGTTGCTGGTGTCGACCTGGACGAACTCCTGGTTCGGATGCTTGCGCCCGCCCTGCGGCGGTACCGAAGCGGTGGTACCCTCGATAAGTTTGAGCAGCGCCTGCTGCACGCCCTCGCCGGACACGTCGCGGGTGATCGACGGATTGTCCGACTTGCGCGAGATCTTGTCGATCTCGTCGATGTAGACGATGCCCTGCTTGGCCTTTTCGACGTCGTAGTCGCACTTCTGCAGCAGCTTCTGGATGATGTTCTCGACGTCTTCGCCGACATAGCCCGCCTCGGTCAGCGCGGTGGCGTCGGCGATGACGAAGGGCACATTGAGCAGGCGTGCCAGGGTCTGCGCGAGCAGCGTCTTGCCGGAACCCGTCGGCCCGATCAGGAGAATGTTGCTTTTCGCCAGCTCGACTTCGCCGGTGGTGCCGGTATTGCTGCGCAGGCGCTTGTAGTGGTTGTACACCGCCACCGCCAGTGCCTTCTTCGCCGCCGCCTGGCCGATTACGTACTGATCGAGGATGCCGCGAATCTCATGCGGCGTCGGCAGGTCGGAACCGCCCTTCTGGCCGTCGGCCTGCTGGATTTCCTCGCGGATGATGTCGTTGCACAGTTCGACGCATTCGTCGCAGATGAACACCGACGGCCCGGCAATCAGCTTGCGGACCTCGTGCTGGCTCTTGCCGCAGAAGGAACAGTAGAGAAGTTTGTCGCCCGAGCCTTTGTCTGCCATGCCAGTTCCTTGCTTAATTGCCTGCCGCTGCTTCGTTGCGGCTGGTCAGCACCTTGTCGACCAGCCCGTACTGCACCGATGCGTCCGCACTCATGAAATTGTCGCGGTCGGTATCGCGCTCGATGGCTTCCATGCTCTGCCCGGTGTGTTTGGCCAGCATGCCGTTGAGACGTTCCTTCAGATACAGGATTTCCTTGGCGTGAATGGCGATGTCCGATGCCTGGCCCTGGAAACCGCCGAGCGGCTGATGGATCATGACCCGCGAATTGGGCAGGCAGAAGCGCTTGCCCTTCGCGCCCGCGGTCAGCAAGAACGCGCCCATGCTGGCCGCCTGGCCAATGCACAGGGTCGACACGTCCGGTTTGATGAACTGCATGGTGTCGTAGATCGCGAGCCCTGCGGACACCGAACCGCCCGGCGAGTTGATGTAGAAATAGATGTCCTTGTCGGGGTTTTCCGACTCGAGAAACAGCATCTGCGCGACCACCAGGTTGGCGGTGGCGTCGTTCACCGGGCCAACGAGAAAAATCACCCGCTCCTTGAGCAGGCGCGAGTAGATGTCGTAGGCGCGCTCGCCCCGACCGCTCTGCTCGACCACCATCGGCACCAGCCCGAGCCCATGGGGCTCGATGAAGCTGCTTTCCAGATCACTGCGCATCAGGCACGTCCCATCAATTCGTCAAAGGAGGTTGTCACGTCTTCCACTTGGGCCTGACCTGCAACCCATGCTACCACATTCTCTTCCAGCGCCAGGGACTCGATTTCCTGCATGCGCTCGGGGCTTTGCATGTACCACTGTACCACCTGCTCGGGCTCCTCGTAGCTCTGCGCCTGCTCCTCGATCAGCGCGTGCAACTGTTCCGGCTGCGCCGCCAGGGTGTGCTTCTGCACGATCTCGGCGAGAACGAGCCCCAGCCGCACGCGCCGTTCGGCCTGTCCAGTGAACATATCGGCCGAAAGCTTCATCGTCTGAACCCCGCGCTGCTGCATGTCGGCTTCGGTCATCTTCATCAGGCGCTCGGTTTCCATCGCCACCAGGCTCTTCGGCACGTCGAGCGTGCTGTTGCCCAGCAGCAGTTCCATTGCCTGTTCCTTCATCTTGCCCTTGATGCGACGTGTCACCTCGCGTTCGAGGTTGGTCTTGACCTCGGCCTTGAGCTTGTCGAGATCACCGTCCTCGATACCGAGCATTCTGGCAAACTCGGCATCCAGCGGCGGCAGCACCGGCGCCTGCACGTCCTGCACACGAATTTCGAAGCGCGCAGTCTTGCCGGCCAGTTCGCGCGCTGCATAGTCGGCGGGAAACGCGACATCGAATGCCTTGTCGTCGCCCCCGCGGACACCGACGAGATTCTGCTCGAAATCCTTGAGCAGACGGCCTTCGCCAATCACCGCACCGAAGCCCTCGGCCTTGCCGCCCTCGAAGGGAACGCCATCCACCTTGCCCTCGAAGTCGAAGCGCACCAGATCGCCTTCCTGCGCAGCGCGATCGGCCAGACCGAAGGTCTGACGCTGCTTGCGCAGGATATCGAGCGTCTTCGCCACATCGGCCTCACCCACCTCGACCACCGGACGGCTCAGCTTGCCCTCGCCCAGCGCACCGATGGCGACGTCCGGATAGACTTCGAAGCTCGCGCTGAAAATCATCGCCGCGGCCGCCTCGGACGGCCTGGCTTCGAAGCGCGGATAACCGGCAACCTTGAGCTGGTGGGCCTGCACCGCCTCACCGAAGCGCGCCTGCAGGGTCTCGCCCAGCACGTCCTGGCGCACGCCGGGACCATGTACGCGCGCCACCGCGGACAGCGGCGCCTTGCCGGGGCGGAAACCGTCCATCCGGACATTGCGCGCCATGCGCTTGAGACGGCTTTGCACTTCGGCTTCCAGCTGGTCCATCGGCACGCTGATGTCGAAGCGGCGATCCAGCCCTTCGAGGATTTCGAGATTTGCTTGCATCGAAAAGTTTCCTGGCTCAGATTGAAATGGGGTAAGTACAAGAAGTGGATGGCTAAAAACTGCTGGTGCGAAAGGGGGGACTCGAACCCCCACGCCTTGCGGCGCTGGAACCTAAATCCATATCCTCAAAAAAATACGTTCGTATCTATTTGATTGGATTAATTTTTTTCCTCTTCCAAAAAACTTCCCAAACTTTTTCCCAAACTGCACACTCACCAGATCAACAGTCCAGTGTTCAGCTTGAAAGCTTGGTCAAAGCTCGTGCCGAAGGCACAATTTCCCCCTCGGCAAGCACGAAAGGGTTGGATTTTATCACCAGAGCGTCACTTCATGACACATCGGGTCACCCAAGGAAGCCCTGCTAGGAAACTGGTGGGGCTTCTTCATTTAGGAAGATACAATGGCTCACAATCTACAGTGAGCCTTGCTATGTCTGGACACCTCACATCTAGAATGCAGTGGGTGATGCGTGGCAAGGCTCCTGATGAGAACGGCTCCTATTGATGCGCCCACCTGCTGGATGGGTGATAGCATCCACACAACAAACTCACCAACAATTTTTCCTGTTTTTCCCCAAGGGGTATCTCACGGCTTCCACGTCCGGTGTTCACGGTACGATCAAGCCACTTTGCACGCTAAGTTTTTTAACATTAGGGAAACACTGATTTATTCCCCCCAAACCCTCCCGGCCGCCCCCAACCTCTGACACAATCCTTGCATCGCCAGCCGCAACCCTTTGCCCATGCAATCCACCTTCTCCGAACTCGAGTACAGCGCCAAGAAGCGCATCACACGCCGTGACCGCTTCCTCGCCGAGCTCGAAGCCCTCACCCCCTGGGCGAAGCTTGTCGCCGAGATCGAGCCGTTCTATCC
>JANJXF010000063.1 GCA_024709165.1 Thiobacillus sp.
CGCGGCACGCGTGGCTTCGGCGAAGTCGCGCCGGCCGTCGTACCATTTGTCCTGCTTCAGGCCGTAGAGGCGGCCGGTGGAGGGGATGAACTGCCAGATGCCGGAGGCAGCGGCGGGCGACAAGGCGGTCGGGTTGAACGCGCTTTCGATCATCGGCAGCAGCGCGATTTCCATCGGCATCGCGCGCTGCTCGAGTTCTTCGACGATGTGATAAAGATACGGGCGGGCGCGCTCGACCAGCCGTTGCATATTCTGTGGGCGCGCGGCGAACCAGGATTCGTGGGTGGCGACGAGCGGGTTCGGTGCGTGCGCATCGTCGATGCGAAAGCCATCGCGAAGGCGCACCCAGACGTCGTCGTGTGTTGCGGACTCGCCGGTTGCATCGGTGGGGGCGGCATCACGCCAGTCCAGCGCCTGCATCGACGGCGCCGCGGCTTCCGATGCCAGGGCGGGAAGGCTTGCCGCAAGGGCCAGCGCCAGAATGGCGCGGCTCAGGGTTCTGATTCCGGGCAAAACGGTGTCCTGTGCTCGATCGGTCCCCCATCCTAAACCCAAGCCGTGGACAGGGTCAACCGTCCCAGGCGTCCTTGGCGGCGCGCACTGCGCCGAACACCTCGGCAGGCGTGGGATCGGGGTGGTTCAGACGTCGTGCAGCGAACGTCCGCATGGAAGGTTCATGAAAACGCAGGAAGGGGTTGGTCGCTTTTTCCAGCGCGAGGGTGGACGGCAGGGTGGGGCGGCCGGCTGCGCGCAACGCGCGGTCCGTGCGTGCGCGCTCGACGAGCGCAGGATTTGTGCCGTCCACCGTCATGGCGAAGTCAATATTGCTGAGGGTGTATTCATGTGCGCAGCAGAGTCGGGTAGCATCCGGCAGTGCAAGAATGGCTTCGAGGCTATGCGCCATCATCGCCGGCGTGCCCTCGAACAGCTTGCCGCATCCGCAGCCGAATACCGTGTCGCCACAGAACAGGTGGCCGTGGCCGAAATAACTCACATGGTCGAGCGTGTGACCTGGGGTCGCGAGCACTGTGACGTGCAGCCCCGGTGATGGGAGCTCGATCGTGTCGCCGCCGCGTACCCGATGCGTGACCTGTGGAATGCGGACATCGTCGGGGCCGTAGACTGCACAATCGTGGCGTTGACGCAGCCCCGTGATGCCGCCAGTATGGTCGCGGTGATGATGTGTGACCAGAATTGCCGTCAGCGCGAGGTCGCGGGCGGCGAGGTAGTCGATCACCGGCACAGCATCGCCGGGGTCGACGACGACGGCGTGCCCGTGGTCGTGCCAGGTCCATATGTAATTGTCCTCGAACGCGGGCAGGGGAATCAGGGTCAACATGACAGGGTCGGCACTTGAGCAGGGGTGAGTATGTTATCGAGACTGAACACCGAATGGTTCGACACGCCGCTGGGCCAGCATCTGCTGTTCCGCGAACAGCAGTATTTCGACAATGCCGTATCGGACGTGTTTGGCTTCAACGCGGTGCAGGTCGGTCTGCCGCATCTGGATTTTCTGCGCAACAGTCGCATTCCGCTGCGCGTGAGCTGTGCGGTGGAAGCGCCGGCGGACGTGCGGGCCGATCCGATGTTCCTGCCGTTCGAGAGCCAGTCGCTCGACCTCATCCTGCTGCCGCACGTGCTGGAATACAGCGCCAACCCGCACCAGGTGCTGCGTGAGGCCGAGCGCGTGCTGCGGCCGGAGGGCCGGCTGGCGCTGGCCGGCTTCAACCCGCGCAGCCTGTGGGGTCTGGTGCGCCGGCTGCAAGGTGGCGAACGCGGCTACCCGTGGAACGGCAATTTTCTCAACGTGTCGCGGGTCAAGGACTGGATGGCGCTGCTTGGCCTGGAAGTGGCGGCCGGAAGCATGTGCTGCTATCGTCCGCCGGTCAACCAGGAGCATTGGCTGCGTCGCCTGCGTTTCATGGAACCCGCCGGCGATCGCTGGTGGGCGATGGGCGGCGGGGTGTATTTCCTGCAGGCGGTGAAGCGCGTGCAGGGCATGACGATCATCCAGCCGCAATGGTCGAGCCCGGTTAGGCAGTTGCTGGCGCCGGCGGCCAAGGTGGTCAATCTCGAGCATTACCGGATGCGACGTGAACGCTGAAACGATCAATATCTACACGGACGGCGCCTGCAAGGGCAATCCGGGTGCGGGCGGCTGGGGCGCGCTGCTGGTCGCGGGCACGCATCGCAGGGAAATCTGCGGTGGCGAGGCGCAAACCACCAACAACCGCATGGAAATGACGGCGGTGATCCGTGCGCTGGAAGCGCTCAAGCGACCGTCGCGGGTGCAGGTCCATACCGACTCGCAATACGTGCAGAAAGGCATCAGCGAGTGGATGGCAGGCTGGAAGAAGCGCAACTGGCGCACCGCCGACGGCAAGCCGGTGAAGAACCAGGATCTGTGGTTGCAACTCGATGCCCTGAGCGGCGTGCACGAAATCGCGTGGCACTGGGTGCGCGGCCACGCCGGCCACCCCGAGAACGAACGCGCCGATGCGCTCGCCAACGAGGGTGTGCTGCAGGTTGGCGTGAACTGATCCGTACCCCTCATGCGCCAGATCATTCTCGACACTGAAACCACCGGTCTCGACCCCAACCAGGGCCATCGCGTCATCGAGATCGCGGCGGTGGAGATGGTCAACCGCCGCCTCACTGGCACCCATCTGCACCGCTACGTGAATCCCGAACGCGAAGTCGACCCCGGTGCGATGCAGGTGCACGGCATCAGCAACGAATTTCTCCAGGACAAGCCGCGCTTCGCGGACATCGCGGAGGAATTCGTCGACTTTATCCGGGGAGGCGAGCTCGTCATCCACAATGCGCCATTCGACGTCGGCTTTCTCGACATGGAACTGCGCCTGCTGGGTATGCGGCCGCTCGCGCACTGGTGCGAGGGCGTGACCGATACCCTGGCGATGGCGAAAGCATTGCGCCCCGGCAAGCGCAACAATCTGGATGCGCTGTGCAGGGAGTTTGGCGTCGACAACACGGCGCGCACCCTCCACGGTGCACTGCTCGACTGCGAACTGCTGGCGGCCGTGTATCTGGAGATGACGCGCGGCCAGGAGACGCTTGCGATCGGTCTCGACACGGCGCGTGCCGAGACGCGTCCGAGCGGGCACGTGCGGCCGCGACCGGTGCTGTTCGCCGCGCCGGCGGAAGATCTGGCCGCCCACGCCGTGCTTCTCGACGCGATCGACCGCGAGAGCCGCGGCGCCTGCCTCTGGCGTCCGGCAGGGGAGGCAGGTTGACCGCTGCGTGGCTGGCCGGGATCGGCCGTGGATTGCGCTTGGGGCTGGTCGTGTTTTGCCTGGCGTGCGTGTCCGCGCAGGCTGTCGCCGGCCGCGTCACCGTCGTGCTCAGTGACGATTCGGCGCCGTACCAGGAAATTTACCAGGTCGTCCGTGTCTTGCTGGGCGACGCCGGCCACGATGTGGAGCGGGTGTATACCCGGAATCCTGCTGAGCTCGCGTCGGGTACACCGCATCTGACGCTGGCGGTGGGCGTGCTGGCGGCCGAGGCGGTGGCGGATGCAGCGACCCGGGCGCCGGTGCTCGCCGTGCTGGTGCCGCGCAGCTGGTTTGTGAAGGGCGGGCGGACACGATTGGTGGACGGCGGCCGGCGCAACGTCTCGGCAATCTACGTCGATCAGCCGTTCGAACGCCAGGCGCAGCTGGCGCGCCTGGCGTTCCCCGAGGCGCGTCGCGTGGGTGTTCTGTTGAGTGCGGAGCAGGCTGCGCTCGCCGGGGAGATTGCGCCGGCATTCGCGGCGCAGCAACTGGAACTTGTGAAACAGATTGTGGCCGCGGATGCGCGCCTGATCACCCCCCTTGAGGCCGTGCTGGGTGGCTCCGATCTGCTGCTCGCGGTCCCCGATCCGCAGATATTCAACCGCAACACCGCGCAGAGCATCTTTCTCACCACCTACCGTTACCGGATTCCGGTGCAGGGTTATTCGCATTCGCTGACCCGTGCCGGCGCGCTGCTGTCGCTGCACTCGAGTCCAGCGCAGATCGGCCGGCAGGCCGCCGAGTGGATAAACAATGCCTTGCAGGCAGCCACGCCGCGCCTGCCGGCGCCGGCTTATCCGGTTTACTTCAGCGTCTCGGTCAACGAACAGGTGGCGCGCTCGCTGGGTATCGCGCTGCCCGCCGAAGCCGAACTCGAGAAGCGTCTGGGAGGGGGGCGCTGATGCGCTACGTGCCGGGAATCCGCGGGCGGGTCACCGGCCTGGCCGTGCTGCCGATGATGATCGTCGGTGTGTTGCTCTTTTTTCAGATGATCACGTCGAAGATCGAGGACCTTGACGAGTCGTTGCGCACCCGTGGCGTGGCGATCGTCCGCCAGCTCGGGCCGGCGACGGAATACGGCGTGGCGTCCGGCAACGTCGAGGTGCTGCGCACCTTGCTGGGGAAAGCGGCGATCGAGCCCGACATTCGCGGCGTGGCCGTGCTCGCCGCTGACGGCCGGCTGATGGCTCAGGCAGGACTCGGCAACTGGAATGGCGCCGCGCACGCGGGCCTGCCGACAGACCGCATCCAGCAGATCGAATACAAGGAACATCTGGTCTATTACGCACCGATCATCGGCACCGAGGTGGCGGTGGACGACTACCAGACGCAAGACGAGCCGGCGGTGCGCGCCAGCCAAACTCCGCAGCTGCTCGGCTGGGTCGCGCTCGACGTCTCGCGCAGCGCGACGTTGCGGAGCCAGCGCGAGGCGATCCTGTACAGCCTCGCCATCTTGCTCGCCGGGCTGGTTGCGAGCCTGTATCTGGCCTGGCGCATCGGCCGCCAGATCACGCGGCCGATCCTCGCTCTGACGCATGCCGTCAGCCGCATCGGCGAGGGGCATCTCGACGAGCGTGTCGCGCAGGACAGCAATGCCGAACTGGGCGTGCTGCAACGCGGGATCAATCACATGGCTTCCCATTTGGAAACGATGCATGGCCAGATGCAGGAAAAGATAGACATGGCTACCGCGCGGCTGGTCTATCAGGCAAGCCACGACGCGCTCACCGGGCTCATCAACCGGCGCGAGTTCGAACTTCGCCTCGAACGTGCCCTGCAGACCGCCCTGCAGCAGGGGCGCGAGCACGTGCTGTGCTTCATGGATCTCGACCAGTTCAAGGTCATCAACGATACCTGCGGCCATGCCGCGGGCGACGAGCTGCTGCGCCAACTGGCGCTGCTCCTGAAGGGCAACCTGCGCGAGCGCGACACCCTGGCGCGCCTCGGCGGCGACGAGTTCGCGCTCCTGCTGGAAAATTGCGGCGTGCAGGACGCACGGGAGGTTGCCGACAGCTTCCGCAATGAAGTGCAGCGGTTCCGCTTCAAGTGGAGCGATCGCGTGTTCTCGATCGGCATGAGCGTCGGCATGGTGGCGATCGATCGCGCCAGCAGCGATGCCGCCAGCCTGCTCACGGCCGCCGATGCCGCCTGCTACGTGGCGAAGGACCGTGGACGCAACCAGATCCATCTTTATGAAACCCGCGATTCCGACCTTGCGCGCCACCGCGGGGAGATGCAGTGGGTGACCCGTGTTCATCGCGCGCTGGAGGAGAAGCGCCTGTACCTGTCATGGCAGGAAATCCGCCCCACGCACGGTGGCAGCGAGGGGACTCGCCACGTCGAACTGCTGCTGCGCATGCGCGATGACGACGACAGCGAAATCCTGCCGATGGCCTTCATTCCGGCCGCCGAGCGCTATGCCATCATGCCGGCTCTCGACACCTGGGTCATCGAGGAGACCCTGCGCCTGTGTCATCGCCACCTCGCCGCGCCGCCGCCGCTGCACTGCCTGTTTGCGATCAATCTTTCCGGCGCTTCGCTGAAGGATCCGGAGTTTCGCCGCACGCTGCTCGGCCATCTGCAGGCGAATCCGGAATTCGGTCCGCACCTGTGTTTCGAGATCACCGAAACCGCGGCGATCGGCAACCTAGTGGTCGTCAACGGCTTCATCGACGCCATGCGCGGATTCGGCTGCCGCTTTGCACTGGACGATTTCGGCAGCGGGCTGTCGTCCTTCACCTACCTGAAGAATCTGAAAGTCGACTATTTGAAGATCGACGGCGCTTTCGTGCGCGACATTGTGCACAATCCGGTCGACCGCTCGATGGTCGAGGCGATCCACCGTATCGGACAGCAGATGGGGCTGCGCACTGTGGCGGAGTATGTGGAATCGCCGCAGATCCTCGCGCTGCTGAAGGAAATCGGCGTGGATTTCGTGCAGGGAATGAGCGTCCACCAGCCGGAGCTGCTGGAAACGCTCTGCAAACCGGATTGACGCGCGCCTGGCGGCGACTCAGTCGCTGACGCCAAAACCCGCGCCGGTGATCGCTTCCACCAGCGCGGAGCGGTCTGCGCGACTTTCATCGTAGCTTACGCGCGCCTGGCCGGGGCTGAGGGTGACCTCGACCGCCTGCACCCCGGGCACGGCCTTGAGCACGTTCTGCACGCTGTTGACGCAGCCGCCACAGCTCATGCCAGTGACGGTGAGTATGATTTCAGTCATGGGAAGGCCTCGAAAACATGTCGAGGCAAGATTCTACTTCTTGCGCGGACGCTTGCGCAGTGTCTGCTTGGTGTGGTCGATCAGCCGGTCGGCGACCACTTCGGCATCCACGGCAAAGCTGCCGTCGGCGAGGGCGGCCTTGACCGCCTCCACCTTGCCCGCATCCGTCACCTCGATCGACGCGAGTTCGGCCTCCAGCGCGCGCACCCGCGTGCTCGATTCGGTGAGCGTCAGCGAGTCGCCGCTTGCGGCGGTGGAGGCCGCACCCTTGCCGCCACTCTTGCCCTTGGTGCCGGAAACCTTGGGGGCGGCGGCGGATGTGATGCGCTTGTCGATTTTCACGGAGGGTCCTGTGGCGGTATCCAGGGGAGTCTGGATAGCATTACGGCAGAAATCCGGAAAACCTTAGGCCAACATGTGCGAGGCCAGCCCGTCTGCCAGCTTGGGCTCGAACCAGGTGGATTTCGGCGGCATCACCTCGTTGGCGTCGGCCACCGCCATCAGGTCTTCCATGCGGGTGGGGTACAGCGCCAACGCCAGCGCCATTTCGCCGCTGTCGACACGCTTTTCCAGTTCGGTGAGGCCGCGGATACCGCCGACGAAGTCGATGCGCTTGTCGCGCCGCGGGTCGGCGATGCCGAGGATGGGCGCGATCATATTGGTCTGCAGCAGGCTGACGTCGAGGCGGCCGACCGGATCGGCAGGGACGAGGTCGGCACGGATGGTGAGACGGTACCACCGTCCCCCCAGATACAGTCCGAACGTACCTGGGTGGTCGGGCTTGACCGCGGCGGCGGCCGGCTCGACGCTGAAGGCACCGCCGAGCCTGTCGAGAAAGGCTTCCGCGGTGAGGCCGTTGAGATCGGTGATCACGCGGTTGTAATCCATGATGCGCATTTCGTGGGCGGGGAAGATCACCGACAGGAAATGGTTGTACGCCTCTCCGCCGGTGTGGCCAGGGTTGGCGGCACGGCGCGCGGCGGCGATGCGCGAGGCCGACGCGGAGCGGTGGTGGCCGTCGGCGATGTAGAGCGCGTGCATGGCGTTGAAGGCGGAAGTGAGGCGCGCCTGGATCGCAGCATCGCGGATCACCCACAGGGTGTGGCGCACGCCGTCGAGGGTGGCGTCGGAGTCGGGCGTGCCGGCCGAGGCCGCGGCAAGGATGGCGTCGACTTCGGGCGCGTTGGGGTAGGCCAGCAGTACCGGCCCGGTCTGCGCGTCGAGCGCATCGATCTGGCGTACGCGGTCGTCTTCCTTGTCGGGACGGGTGAACTCGTGCTTGCGGATGCGGTTGGTGTCGTAGTCGGCGACCGATGCGGCGGCGACCAGCCCGGTCTGCCCATGCTCGCCCATGACGATGCGGTAGGCGTAGTAGCACGGCGCGGGATCGCGCGCCAGCACGCCGGCCGCGACCATGGCGCGCAGGTTCTCCGCGGCCTTGGCGTACACCTCGGGCGCGTAGGGATCCGTGCCCGCCGGCAGATCGATTTCCGGCTTGGAAATGTGCAGGAAGCTCCATGGGCGGTCCTGCGCACGCTCGCGTGCCTCCGCGGTCGAGAGCACGTCGTAGGGCGGCGCGACGACGTCGTCGGCGCGGCCGGCTGCGGGGCGAAGGGCGGCGAATGGCTGGATCAGATTCATGGTGGGTTACGGGTTGGCAGTGGTCAAGGGGTCGCCGAGTGCGGCAAGCAGGGCATGCACGGCGCCCACGCGGCGGCTCAGATCGGGCAGCTTGATGTCGAGCTTCAGGCGGTCCGGACCGGCAAGGCGGTAGCCGGTCTTGCCCTGGATGAGTTCAATGATTTTACCCGGATCGACGGGCGGATTGGGGATGAATTGCACGCTCATGCCGTCGCCCGACACGTCGAGCTTGACGATGCCCCAGGCGCGCGTCGTCATGCGCAGGCGGTGCACCGCGAGAAGCGCGCGCGCCGTGTCGGGCAGTTCGCCGAAGCGGTCGATCAGTTCTTCCTGCATCGCAGCGAGTTCGTCCGCGTCGTGACAGCTCGCCAGGCGCTTGTACAGCACCAGGCGCTCGTGCACGTCGGGGCAATAATCATCGGGCAGCAGCGCAGGCAGATGCAGGTTGATTTCCGAGACGATGCCCAGCGGCTGGTTCATGTCGGGCTCACGACCGGCCTTCAGGCTCGCGACGGCGCCCGCCAGCATGTCGTTGTAGAGCGAGAAGCCGACCTCGAGGATTTCGCCGCTCTGCTTTTCTCCCAGCACCTCGCCCGCGCCGCGGATTTCCAGGTCGTGCATGGCGAGGTGAAAGCCCGAGCCGAGCTCTTCCATCAACTGGATGGCTTCCAGACGCTTCTTCGCCTGTGCCGTCAGCGTGCGATCCTCTTCCACCAGCAGATAGGCGAAAGCCTGGTGGTGCGAGCGGCCGACGCGGCCCCTGAGTTGATGCAATTGGGCGAGTCCGAACTTGTCGGCGCGGTTGATGAGGATGGTGTTGGCGGTCGGCACATCGATGCCGGTTTCGATGATGGTGGTGCACAAGAGGATGTCGTAGCGCTGCTGGTAAAAGTCGCGCATCACCTGCTCCAGTTCGCGCTCGCTCATCTGGCCATGGCCGACGCGGATGCGCGCTTCCGGCAACAGTTTTTCCAGCCGCTCGCGCATGGTCTCGATGGTGCTGACCTCGTTGTGCAGGAAGTACACCTGGCCGCCGCGCTTCAGCTCGCGCAGCACCGCTTCCCTGACGAGACCGCCGGAAAAGGATTGCACGAAAGTCTTCACCGCCAGCCGCTTCTGCGGCGCGGTGGCGATCGCCGAGAAGTCGCGGATGCCCTCGAGCGACATCGCCAGCGTACGCGGGATCGGTGTCGCGGTCAGGGTCAGCACGTCGACCTCGGCGCGCAGCGCCTTCAATTGCTCCTTCTGGCGCACCCCGAAGCGGTGCTCCTCGTCCAGAATCACCAGGCCCAGACGGGCAAACTTCACGTCTTTCTGGATCAGACGGTGAGTGCCGATGACGATGTCGATCGTGCCGTCGGCAAGCGCCTTCAGCGCCTTGGCCTGTTCCTTCGCGGTGCGGAAACGCGACAGCTCGGCGATTTTCACCGGCCATTGGGAGAAGCGGTCGGAGAAATTGTTGAAGTGCTGTTCGGCCAGCAGCGTGGTCGGCACCAGCACCGCCACCTGGTAGCCGCCCATCACCGCCATGAAGGCGGCGCGCAGCGCGACCTCGGTCTTGCCGAAACCGACGTCGCCACACACCAGCCGGTCCATCGGCTTGCCCGACTGCATGTCGGCCATGACCGCGGCGATTGCGGCGGCCTGGTCCGGAGTCTCCTCGTAGCCGAAGCCCTCGGCGAAGGCCTCGTAGTCGTGCGGCGAGAACTTGAATGCGTAACCCTCGCGCGCCGCGCGCAGCGCGTACAGGTTGAGCAGTTCGGCGGCCGTGTCGCGCGCCGCCTGCATGGCGCGGCGGCGCGCCTTTTCCCATTGGTCGGTGCCAAGCCGGTGCAGCGGCGCCTCGCCCTCACCGGCACCCGCATAGCGCGAGATCAGGTGCAGGTTGGCGACCGGTACGTAGAGCTTGTCGCCGCGGGCGTATTCGAGTTGCAGGAACTCGGTATCGCCATCACCCAGATCCATGTTGACGAGGCCCAGGTACTGCCCGACGCCATATTGCGCGTGCACCACCGGGTCGCCCGGTTTCAGTTCGGACAGGTCGCGCAGCAGGTTGTCGATCTGCGTCGTGCGCGCCTCGTGGGCACGCCGGGTCTTTGGCGGAATCGCGTAGAGCTCGGTCTCGGTCACGACCGCGAGCGTGCCGTCCGCCGTCATGAAGCCCTCGGCGAGCGGACCGTGCGTGAGCAGGATGCGTGCGCCGCTTTGCAGCGCGTCGGCCCACGCATCGACAAGTCCGGCATCGATTCCGTGCTCGGCGAGATATTCGTGCAGCGTCTCGCGGCGACCGGCGGACGGCGCGACGATCAGCAGCTTGCCGGCAAAGCTCTCGACGAAGGTTTTGAGCTTTGCCACCGGATGCGTCTCGCGGCGGTCGACTGCGATGGATGGCAGCGGCTGTGCCGGCCCCTCGCCGCTTTGCGTGATGTCGAGGCGCCCGTGTGCCTTGGCCAGAGTGAAGAACGCATCGGCAGGCAGGAACAATTCGGCCGGTGGCAGGAGCGGTCGGTCCCTGTCGCCGGAAAGCAGGCGGTAGCGTCCCTGCGCGTCCGCCCAGAACGCCTGTCCTGCCGCGTCGAGCGCACCGTGGAACACCAGTCGCGTCGCTGATGGCAGATAGTCGAACAAGGTTGCCGTGGTGTCGAAGAACAATGGCAGGGCGTATTCGATCCCCGCCGGCGCGAGCCCGTTGCTCACGTCCTTGTAGAGCTTGGATTTCGACGGATCGCCCTCGAAGCGCTCGCGGAAGTTCTGGCGGAAGCGGGTGATTCCTGCCTCGTCGAGCGGAAACTCGCGCGCCGGCAGCAGCCGCACGTCGCTGACCGGGTAGATGCTGCGCTGGGTGTCGACATCGAACGCCCGGATCGTCTCGATCTCGTTGTCGAACAGGTCGATGCGGTAGGGTACCGCGCTGCCCATGGGGAAGAGATCGATCAGGCCGCCCCGCACCGAGAACTCCCCCGGCGCATACACCTGGTTCACGTGCGTGTAGCCGCCCAGCGCCATCTGCGCGCGGAAGGCGGCTTCGTCGAGCGTCTCCTTCTGCTTGAGGAAGAACGTGTGGGCGGCGAGGAAGGCTGGCGGCGCGAGGCGATACAGCGCGGTGGAAAGTGCGACCACGGCGATGTCGAATTCGCCGCGCGAAATCTGGTACAGCGTCGCCAGCCGTTCCGAGATCAGGTCCGGATGCGGCGAGAACGCGTCGTAGGGGAGGGTCTCCCAGTCGGGAAACGCGCACACCCGCAGGGCGGGATCGAACCAGCGCAGTTCCTCGGCGAGCCGGTTCGCGTCCCAGGCGCTCGCGCACACCACAACCAGCGGCGGCGCATGGCACGCCAGTTCGGCCAGGTAGAGTGCGTCGGCTGCGCCGGCAAGGCCCGGTTGGCGGTGGCCGGAGGGAGGGGCGACGGGGGCGAACAACATGAAAAAGTCGGATTATCGCGGAAACGGCGGGCCGGCGCACCCACAGAACATCGCTATGGTCGACGTGCGAGGGTCGTCCTCAGGCGACAGGGTGATGGTCGGACAGACCGGTCATCGCGGCGAGCACCCGAAGGGCATAAAGGTACCGCGCCCGCAGGTGGGTATAATGTTCCGCTCTTCGTTCTGTCTCTGCATTGAGGCCCTGGCGAGCCTCGGCCGCCTGATGTCCGTGCCGGTTCTGCGCACTCCTCGCCCCATGAAAGTCTGCATCGTCTCCGATTCCCACGACAACCGCCGCCTGCTGGGTACGGCGGTCGAGCACGCGCGTGCCCATGGCGCGCAGGCGGTGCTGCACTGCGGCGACGTCGTCGCACCGACCACGCTGCGCGTGCTGCAGAAATTCGAACTGCCGGTTCATGTCATCCACGGCAACAACACTGGCGACCTTTACAACATGAGCCGGCTCGCCGCCGAATCCAATAGCGTCATCCGCTATCATGGCCAGGACGCGGCGATCACCCTGGCCGACCGCAACATCTTTCTCGTGCATTACCCGCACTACGCCCGCGCACTCGCCTGCACCGGCGACTACGACATCGTCTGCTGCGGTCACGACCACAAGGCCAGCATCGTCCAGGTCGCAACCGTCACGGGTGGCCAGACCTGGCTCGTCAACCCCGGCACCGTCGGCGGCGTCGGCAACCCACCCACCTACATCATGGCCGACCTTGCGGCGATGCAGTTCGAGATCGTCGCCGTCGAGGCGGCACCCGCCTCGATCCTGCCGCCGGTGACGCCGCACGTGTAGTGCGCGGCGCGGGACGGGCATCGTCATCCGATACCTCGCACCGGCCTTCCGCATGATGCAGCGTTGCGACATGCGCGTGTCGCCGAGAAAGCTCGAGGGTAAAATGAAAAACATATCAATCCCTGAATGTCCCTGAACCGAGGCAGATTGTATGACCTGGAAAAACACCCCTGAACGCTACGGCTCGCTACTGATCACCCTCCACTGGCTGATGCTGCTGCTGTTCATTGCGGTCTATGCATCCATCGAACTGCATGGAATCTACCCAAAGGGAAGCGAACCGCGCGAAGCGATGAAGGCGTGGCATTTCATGTTGGGCATGCTGGTCTTCGTGCTGGTGTGGCTGCGGCTTGTCGCCCGCCTGTCCGGCCCCGCTCCCGCGATCCGGCCCGAACCGCCGGCGTGGATGCGGCTGGCGGCCAAGCTGGCCTACCTGGTGCTGTATGCGCTGATGATCGGCATGCCGCTGCTCGGCTGGCTGATCCTCAGCGCGGCGGGAAAGCCCATCCCGTTTTTCGGGTTGGAACTTCCTGCCTTGATCGGCGAGAACAAGGCGCTGTCCAAGCAGTTGAAGGAGGTGCACGAAACGCTCGGCAATGCAGGCTATTTCCTGATCGGCCTGCATGTCGTGGCGGCTGTTTACCATCACCGCGTCCTGCGCGACAACACGATGGCGCACATGCTGCCCGGCCGGCGATAGGCCGTCGTTTCGGATACGCCCCCCTCGCGCACCCACGAGGCCGTTTCCGGGGTGTTTCGTCGAGAGCGTTTTGCCTCACTTGCCACCGACCAGGCAGGACTCTGCCTGGGATTTTTCGCGCTGTAATTTTGTGCAGGGCGAGCTATAACACGCCTATCTCCCGACTCTGTGCAACAAGGAGGCGATCATGAGTGCGAACCTGAACGAAGTGATGCTGCACATCGATGAAACCCTGGACAACACGGCGTTGTTGCGGCTTGAGGACGAGGTGCGTCGGGAACCCGGCGTGGTATCGGTAGGACATCGTGCCGACAATGCCCACACGCTGATGGTGGTTTACGATTCGGAAGCGACGCGTGCGTCCGGGCTCCTGCACACCTTCGAGGCGCGCGGGCTGCACGCGCAGGTGGTGGGGCTGTAGGCTGCGTGCCTGCCGGTTCTGGCCTGGCGGAACGCCAGGGGAGGTGGTTGTTGCGCCACCGCTTCGGATCGTTTCGCTTATTCGCGCATAGAAAACTTCGATTGAGAATGCGCGCTTGCGTCTGGCGGCGGACGCGGCCTTCGGAGTACCATTCCACGATTAGATTTCCGGCGTTCGGGCGGCCCGTTTGCGGTGCCCCGGAAGCGGCCGGAATGACCCGATTTTTTGGCTTTGCATCCTTTGGATGGAGGAAACAATGACGGAGCATGTTGCGACCAACGAGACCATACTCGTGGTGGGCGGCGGAATTTCCGGCATGACCGCTGCGCTCGAAGCGGCCGAAACCGGCAAGAACGTCGTTCTGGTTGAAAAGAATCCGGCGCTGGGCGGTCGCACCTCCCAGCTCTACCGGTACTTTCCCAA
>JANJXF010000080.1 GCA_024709165.1 Thiobacillus sp.
GAGATCTGGGACGGCATCATGCTCAACGTCACCCACAGCAAGCTCGCCGAGGCCGAAATCAACCGCTCGCGCGCGCAGCTGCGCGCCATGGCCGCCCACATCGAGACCGCCAAGGAGCAGGAACGTCTGCGCCTGGCGCGCGAGGTGCACGACGATCTCGGCGGCAACCTCACCGCGATCAAGATCGCACTGGCCGGGCTGGCGCGCCACCTGCCGAACGACGACGGTGCGCTCGCGCAACGTGCCACTTATCTGGAAAACCTGATCGACCAGACCTTCGACGCGGCGCACCGTATCGCCGCGAACCTGCGGCCCGCAACGCTGGAACTGGGTGTCGTCGCCGCCCTGCGCCAGCAGTGCGAACAGTTCGCGCGCAACACCGGCATTGATTGCCGCCTCAGCACACGAGGGGAAATACCGCCGTTGGACGCGGATGCCGCCATCGCGGTATACCGCATCGCTCAGGAAGCGCTGACCAATGTCGCCAAGCATGCGCGCGCCAGCCGGGTGCGCATGCGGCTGACGCCACGCAACGGCAGCCTTGTCCTCGCCATTGCCGACGACGGCCGCGGGTATGCTCGGGCGCGACACACGCGCGCCGCATCCGGCTTCGGCGTGCTCGGCATGAGCGAGCGCGCCGCTGCGTTCGGCGGTCATCTCGAGATCGAAGCCACGGAACCCCGCGGCACCCGGGTGCGCCTGACATTGCCGCTCGACGCCGGAGAATCGGGGCATAATCGAACCACCTGAAGATGGAAAAAATCTGTGCCGAAAGCAAAACCCTACCGCGTTCTCATCGTCGATGACCATGCCATCGTGCGCGCAGGTTTGAAACAGATCCTTGCCGACGTTCCCGACATCGAAGTCGCCGCCGAAGCCGACTGCGCCAGCCAGGCGCTGCGTCTGGCGCGTCAGGGGCCGTGGGACGTGGTGCTGATGGACATCTCCATGCCCGACCGCAGCGGGCTGGAGGCGCTGGAACTGCTGCGCAAGGAACATCCCGGCATCAAGGTGCTGATGCTCTCCATGCACCGCGAAACACAATACGCGGTGCGCGCGCTGAAAACCGGCGCGGCCGGCTATCTCAACAAGCAGAGCGCGCCGGCACAGCTGGTCGATGCCATCCTTACCGTCGCCTCGGGGAAAAAATACATCAGCGCCGAAGTCGCCCAGGAACTCGCCAGCCAGGTGAGCGGCGAGCGCGACGCCGCGCCGCACGAAGGCCTGTCCAACCGCGAGTACCAGACGCTGTGTCTGCTCGCGTCGGGACTCACCGTCACCGCCATTGCCCAACAGCTCTCGCTATCGGTGAAGACCGTCAGCATGTACCGCACGCGCCTGCTGGCGAAGATGCAGATGACGAACAACGCCGAGCTGACCCACTACGCCATCAGGCACGGTTTGGTCGACTGACCCTGTCGCTGCCCGTTCCTTACAGGCCGGCGGCTGCCCTGAGCGCCGCCGCCTTGTCGGTCACCTCCCAGGTGAAGTCGGGCTCGTCGCGGCCGAAGTGGCCGTAGCTCGCGCTGCGCGTGTAGATCGGGCGCAGCAGGTCGAGCATCTGGATGATGCCCTTCGGACGCAGATCGAAATGGCTCTGGATCAGCTCGACGATCTTCGCTTCCGGCACCCTGGCAGTGCCGAAGGTCTCGACCATGAGCGAGGTCGGCTTCGCCACGCCGATGGCGTAGCTCACCTGGATCAGGCACTTGTCGGCCAGCCCCGCGGCGACGATGTTCTTCGCCACGTAGCGCGCGGCATAGGCCGCGGAACGGTCGACCTTGGACGGGTCCTTGCCGGAGAATGCACCGCCACCGTGCGGCGCCGCCCCTCCGTAGGTGTCGACGATGATCTTGCGGCCGGTGAGTCCGGCATCGCCCATCGGTCCGCCGACGACGAACCGACCGGTCGGGTTGACGAGGTAGCGCGTCTCGGCGGTGAGCATCTCCTTCGGCAGCACCGGCCTGATCACTTCCTCGATCACCGCCTCGGTCAACACGGCGTGCGAGACTTCGGGATGGTGCTGGGTCGACAGCACGACGGTGTCGATGGCCTGTGGCTTGCCATCGACGTAGCGGATCGACACTTGCGACTTGGCATCCGGGCGCAGCCACGGCAGGCGGCCGTCCTTGCGCAGCTCCGACTGGCGCTGAGTCAGACGGTGCGCAAGATAGATCGGCAGCGGCATCAGCACCGGTGTTTCGTTGCAGGCATAGCCGAACATCAGGCCCTGGTCGCCGGCGCCCTGATCGAGGAACAGGCCCTCGCCCTCGTTCACCCCCTGGGCGATGTCGGGCGACTGCTTGCCGACCGCGACCATCACCGCGCAGGTGTGGTAATCGAAGCCCTTGTCCGACGAGTCGTAGCCGATGCGCTTGACCGTTTCGCGCGCGATCTGGCTGAAATCGATGACGGCCGAGGTGGTGATCTCGCCGGCGATGACGACGAGACCCGTGGTCAGCAGCGTCTCGCAGGCGACGCGCGCGTGTTTGTCCTGGGTTAGAATCGCGTCCAGCACCGCATCCGAGATTTGGTCGGCCATCTTGTCGGGATGGCCCTCAGACACCGATTCCGAAGTGAAAATGAAATCCTTCTGCATGATTGCTCCTGTCGTCCCACCGATTGACTGCGCAACCGGCTCGGGGGACAAACGGAGCGGCGACGCTTTAGCTGTATTTGTATCCCGCCCGCAAGTTGTCTGGATTAACCCGGCGGCACGTGCATTCTGCCCCGTCAGCCGCCTGGCCGTCAATCCCGCGCGATGATCCTGCTCCGCCTGCTGGCGCGCCTGCCCCTGCCGGTGATGCACGGTCTCGGCGTCATCCTGGGCTGGCTCATCTACTGGGCGCCGGGACGCCATTCCCCACGCATGCGCGCCAACCTCTTTGCGGCCGGGCTCGCCGAACCGGGCCGCGACACGCGCCAGCTGCTGCGCCGCACCGTCGGCGAGGCGGGCAAGGCCGTGACCGAGCTGCTGCCCGTCTGGCTGCGCCCTTACGCGACGGTGCTGAAATTCGTCCGCGGCACCAGCGGCTGGGAACAGATCGACGGCGCGCTGGCCGCGGGCAAGGGCGTAATCCTGCTCTCGCCGCACATCGGCTGTTTCGAGATGATCAACCTGTATGCGGCATCGCGTCACCCGTTCACTGCGATGTACAAGCCGCCGCGCAACGCCTTTCTCGACCGCCTGATGCTGACCGGACGCCAGCGTGGGCAGGCGAATCTGGTGCCGACCGATCTCTCCGGTGTGCGCGCGCAACTGGCGGCGCTGCGTCGCGGCGAGGCGATCGGCATCCTGCCCGACCAGGTGGCGACCAGCGGCGACGGCGCATGGGCGCCGTTCTTCGGCCGTCCGGCCTATACCCCGACGCTCGCCGCCAGCCTGCAGCGCAAGACCGGCGCACCGGCGTTCTTCGTCGCAGCACAGCGGCTGTCCTGGGGACGCGGTTATCACCTGCACGTACTGCCGCTGGGCGACGCGCTGCCAGCCGACAAGGTCGCCGCCGCGATCCGCATCAACCAGGCGGTGGAAACCATCGTGCGGCGCTTTCCCACGCAATACCTGTGGAGTTACAACCGCTACAAGCGACCCGGCGGCGCCCCCGACCCCGATACGCTGCCGCCGACATGAGGGCTGCCGACGCGTCCCTGTATCGCCGCGCACTATGGCCAGTGTGGCTGGGCGTGGGCTTTCTCTGGCTGCTGCGCTGGCTGCCCTTCCCGCTGCAGGCGGCACTGGGCAACGGCGTCGGCTGGCTGATGGCGTTGCGCCCCAGCCGGCGCCGGCGCATCGCGGAGACAAACCTTGCGCTGTGCTTTCCCGATGTGCCGCCAGCGACACGCCGCCGTTGGCTGCGGCAGAACTATCAGGCCTCGCTGCGCGCCGCGCTCGAATATGGTGTGCTGTGGTTCAGTTCGGCCCGGCGCATCCGCCGCATCATCCGCATCGACAATCCCGAGGCGGCGCTCGGCGACGGCGAACGGCCGGTGATCTGGCTGGCACCGCATTTTCTCGGGCTCGACATGGGCGGCGTACGCCTCACCATGGACTACCGCATGGCGTCGATGTACGCACCGGCCAAGGACCCCGTCACCGACCGCTACGTGCGCCATGGCCGCACGCGTTTCGCCGACATCGTGCTGATTCCGCGCCACGCCGGAATCAAGGCGACGCTCGACGTAATCCGCTCGATGCGGCCGTTCTACTACCTGCCCGACCAGGATCACGGCCGGCGCAATGCCGTGTTCGTGCCTTTCTTCGGCATTTCCGCCGCCACCGTGTCGGCGCTGCCGCGTCTGGCGAAGCTGACCCACGCACAGGTGGTGCCGGTGGTCACGCGCCAGCTGCCGTGGGGGCGCGGCTACGCCGTGCGCTTCTACCCGCCGTGGGAAAATTATCCAAGCGGCGACCTCGACGCCGACGTCGCACGCATGAACGCCTTCATCGAGGAACGTGTCCGCGAAATGCCCGCGCACTACCTGTGGCTGCACCGCCGCTTCAAGACGCGCCCGGCGGATGAACCCAGTCTGTATGACGTCTGAACAAGGCTCGCGCCTCACGCCGATGGTGCCTGCCGACGTCGACGCCGTCGCCGCGCTGGCGCGCACCGTGTGGCAGGCGACCTATCCGGCGCTCATCTCGCAGGCGCAGATGGACGCCATGCTGGCCGACCGCTATGCCGCCACGCGCATGCGCGCGCAACTCGGCGATCCCGCGCACGCCTGGCATGTGGCATGGCAGGGTGGCACCGCCGTCGGTTTCGCTCACGCGTATCTCGATGGCGACACCTGCAAGCTCGACAAGCTTTACGTCCACCCCGCGCAGCAGCGCCAAGGGGTGGGCGCGGCACTGCTCGCGGCCGTCGAAACCTGGGCACGCGCACAACACGCGCCCCGGCTGCGTCTACAGGTCAACCGTGGCAACACCCAGGCCCTCTCGGCCTACACGAAATACGGTTTCGCGATCGTCGAATCGCGCGTGTTCGACCTCGGCAACGGCTTCGTGATGGACGACCACATCATGGAGAAACCGCTGTGATGCGCGTGGCGGCTATCGCCCACTGGCGCACGGCGCTACACTTCTCCACATCATGAGACTGCGCTTCACCAAAATGCACGGCCTGGGCAACGATTTCGTCGTGTTCGACGGTGTGACCCAGCGCGTCGCACTCACGCCCGAACAGTGCCGCCGCATCGCCGACCGCCACTTCGGCATCGGCTGCGACCAGATCCTGCTGGTCGAAAAATCCACCCGCGCCGATATCGACTTCCGTTACCGCATCTTCAACGCCGACGGCGGCGAGGTCGAGCAATGCGGCAACGGCGCGCGCTGCTTTGTGCGCTTCGTGCACGAAGCTGGCCTCACCACGAAGGCGGCGATCCGCGTCGAGACGGCGTCGGGGATCATCGAACCGGAACTGCTCGCCAATGGCCGGGTGAAAGTCAACATGGGCGCACCGCGCTTCGCCCCGGCACAGATTCCCTTCGTCGCCGACGCCGAGGCGCTCACCTATCCCTTGCAGGTGGGCGGCCACGCCCTCGACATCTCGGTGGCGTCGATGGGCAACCCGCACGCGGTGCTGCGGGTGAACGACCTCGACAATGCGCCGGTCGACGTTCTCGGCGCCGCGATCGAGTCGCACCGCCGCTTTCCCCAGCGCGTCAACGCCGGGTTCATGCAGGTGCTCACGCCTCACGACATCCGCCTGCGCGTGTACGAACGCGGCGCAGGCGAGACGCTGGCGTGCGGCACCGGCGCCTGCGCCGCGGCCGTGGCCGGCATCCGCCAGACGTGGCTGAAAAGTCCGGTCAGCGTCCACACCCGGGGCGGCGACCTCGTCATCGAATGGGCGGGCCCAGGCCAGCCCGTGTTCATGACCGGCCCCGCCGTCACCGTATTTCAAGGAGAAATCGAACTCTCATGAACAGCCTTGCCGACATGCAGCCCGAACTCATCGCCGAGTACCTCACGCGGCATCCTAATTTCTTCAACGACTTCCCAACCCTGCTCGCGGACCTGAACATTCCGCACCCCCACGGCACCCACGCGATATCGATGAGCGAACGCCAGCTCATCGCGCTGCGCGACAAGCTGCGCATGCTGGAAGGCAAGCTCGCCGAGCTGATTCAATTTGGCGAGGAAAACGACGGCATTTCCGAAAAACTGCACGCGATGAGCCTGGCCATGGTCACCGCCACCCAGCCGCAGGACATCGTCGCCGCGCTGGCGATCCATTTGCGTGACGGTTTCGCGGTACCTCACCACGTGCTGCGCGCATGGACGCTGGCGGGCGAGCCTATGGCGGGTCTCGACGCACCGGTGCCCCAGCCGGCGCGCGACGCCGTGGCGGCGCTGGCGCACCCGGTGTGCGGCGCACTGGCGATTGCCGAGGCAGGCAACTGGTTCGGTGAGATCGCGCCGCATCTGCGCGCATTCGCCACCATCCCGTTGCGCCCGGCACCCGCTGCAGCACCGCTCGGTGTGCTGGTGCTGGCGTCCGAGGAAGCACGGCGCTTCTATCCCGGCATGGGCACGCTCTATCTGGACCGGCTGAGCCAGCTGGTCGGCGCCGCGCTGGTGCGCCTGCAGGGGTGAGCACACCCGGCGACCCGCTGCCCGAGGCGGTCGCGCGCTATCTGCAACACCTCGCCGCCGAGCGGCGGCTGTCGCCACACACGGTCGATGCCTACCGGCGCGACCTCGAGAGCCTGCTGCGGCTCACCGTGGGACGTACACTCGACGCCCTCGGCAGCAGCGACATCCGCGGGGCCCTGGTGCGCCTGCGTGGACAGGGACTGGGCGCCGCCAGCGTCGCGCGTCATC
Organism: Thiobacillus sp.; assembly: GCA_024709165.1. Lineage (GTDB taxonomy): Bacteria > Pseudomonadota > Gammaproteobacteria > Burkholderiales > Thiobacillaceae > Thiobacillus. Next base: position 6,824 of record JANJXF010000080.1, read on the forward strand.
TGTCGAGCTGGCGCGGTTTTTTCACGTACGCCTGCCGCCGCCTCGGCTTCACCGCCAATCCCTGCGTCGGCCTGCGCCCGCCGAAGGCGCCGAAACGCCTGCCGGAACCGCTCTCGGCGGATGCCTGCGCACAACTGCTCGACGCGCCCGAAGCGAACAGCGACGCTGTCCTTCTCGTGCGCGACCACGCCATGTTCGAACTGCTGTATTCGTCCGGCCTGCGGCTCGCCGAGCTTGCCGCGCTCGACCTTGACGACGTCGACCTTGCCAACGGCGACGCGCAGGTCACCGGCAAGGGGCGCAAGACGCGCATTGTGCCGGTCGGCCGCCACGCACTCGCCGCACTCGAAGCCTGGCTCTCCCTGCGCATCACGCTCGCACCCGCCGGCCGCGCGCTGTTCATCGGCCGGCGCGGCACACGGCTCGGCCCACGCAGCATCCAGCTGCGCCTGCAGCGCTGGGCCCGGCAGGCCGGCCTGACCCAGCACGTCCACCCCCACCTGCTGCGCCACGCCTTCGCCACGCACGTATTGCAGTCCTCCGGCGACCTGCGCGCGGTGCAGGACATGCTCGGCCACGCCAGCATCAGCACCACCCAGGTCTACACCCACCTCGACTGGCAGCACCTGGCAAAAATTTATGACCAG
>JANJXF010000120.1 GCA_024709165.1 Thiobacillus sp.
GTACGCAAATTCTAGACCTATGATTCTTATGATCTTTTACAGATCCAGCCTAGACAATCAAGGACTTACTGACGACAGGGGAAACACCCCCAAAAACGCACTTTTATAAACCTAAATCCAGTGCGTCTACCAATTCCGCCACTCTCGCGGCGTGGCCGCAAAATCGTCAACTAATAAGTATAATATAATCAACACGATGCCGTCATCCAGCCGAACAGGGCATCCCGCCTAAGTCTTTATTCCCATTCCGTTTTTTGTTGCCGGTGCCGGTCGACCATTACGAAAACTTCCCTGTCGCGTCCTGGCTCCTGCCCGCCCGGCTGCGGCGGCCGGTGGAAGCGATCTACCGTTTCGCGCGCAGCGCGGACGACATCGCCGACGAGGGCGATGCCCCGGCGGCCGATCGTCTGGCCGGGCTTGCGGCCTACCACGCCGCGCTTGACCGCATCGAGCGGGGGGAGACGCCGGACGATGCGGTGTTCGGCCCGCTGGCCACGGCGATCCGCGATCATGCCATTCCCTTCGCACCCTTGCGCGACCTGCTGTCGGCCTTCGCGCAGGATGTCGAGAAGGTCCGCTACGCGCATTTCGGCGAGCTCATGGACTATTGCCGCCGCTCCGCCAATCCGGTAGGACGCCTGATGCTGCACCTGTACGGCGATTGCGATCCGCGCCACCTGGCATATTCCGACGCAATCTGCAGCAGCCTGCAATTGACCAATTTCCTGCAGGACATCGCGGTCGATTACGGCAAGGGACGCATCTATCTGCCCCAGGACGAAATGGCCGCGCATCACGTGAGCGAGGCGCAGATCGCCGCGGGCGATGCGGGTGGGCTGTGGCACGTCCTGATGCACCGCCAGATCGCGCGCGCACGCCAGCTGCTGCAGGCGGGCGCCCCGCTCGGCCGCGCGCTCACGGGCCGCATCGGGCTGGAGCTGCGGGTGACGATCCGCGGCGGCGAGACCATCCTGAGGAAGCTTCATGCCAATCCCGCATGCGTGTTCACCGATCGCCCCGTATTGACGCGCGGCGACTGGGTCCTCATGCTGGCGCGTGGCCTCGTCTGAGCATGGACGTGCATCGCTACTGCCAGGAACGCGCCGCCGCCAGCGGCTCGAGCTTCTATTACAGTTTTGTTTTCCTGCCTGCCGAAACCAGGCGCGCAATCACCGCATTCTACGCGCTGTGCCGTGAGCTCGACGACGTCGTCGACGAATGCAGCGACACCGACGTCGCGGCGGCAAAACTCGACTGGTGGCGCGAGGAAGTCGGCCGCTTCGCGGCGGGCGCCGCGCAGCACCCGGCGACTCGCGCGCTCGCCGATACGCCACAGGGCCGCAACGTTGCCGCCACCCTGCTGCTGGAGATCGTCGACGGCATGGCGATGGACCTCGAACACGCCCGCTACCCGGATTTCAGTTCGCTGCGCCTGTACTGCCACCGCGTCGCCGGCGTGGTCGGCGAAGTCGCCGCGGGCATCTTCGACGGTCCGCGCGGTGCGCACGACCGCGCGCTGCGCCGCTACGCCCACGAGCTGGGTCTGGCGTTCCAGCTCACCAACATCATCCGCGACGTCGGCGAGGACGCACGGCGTGGCCGCATCTATCTGCCACAGGACGAACTGGCGCGCTTTGGCGTCACCGAGCGCGATCTGCTCGACGGCCGCGACTCACCCGCATTCCAGGCCCTGATGCAGTACCAGTACGAGCGCGCGCTCGCGCATTACGACAGCGCTCTGGCCACCCTGCCCGCCGCGGCAAAGCGCGCACAGCGCCCCGGCCTGGTGATGGCCGCGATCTACCGCACGCTGCTCGAGGAAATCCGCCGCGATGGCTTCCCCGTGCTGCGCGGACGCGTCGCGCTCACGCCGCTACGCAAGCTGTGGCTGGCGGCACGCACCTGGGTGTCGCCGTGAATCCGCACGTCGCGGTAGTCGGCGGCGGCTGGGCCGGCTGCGCCGCGGCGCTGACACTCGCCGAAGCCGGCGTCGCGGTGACGCTCTACGAGGCCGCCCGCACGCTCGGCGGCCGCGCGCGCGCAGTGGAACTCGAAGGCGAAACACTCGACAACGGCCAGCACATCCTGCTCGGCGCCTATGCCCAGACGCTCGCGTTGATCGAGCGCCTGCATCCGGCAGGCGACGCCTTGTGGCGGCTGCCGCTGGCACTGGAGCAACCGCCGGAATTCCGGCTTGCCTGCCCGCGCCTGCCCGCGCCCTGGCATCTCGTGGCCGGACTCCTCGGTGCGCATGGCCTGCGCTGGCAGGACAAACTGGCGGCGGCGCGCTGGATCGGCGCACAACTACGCGACCGTTCGGATCGGGGTGGGCTGAGCGTAGCCGCATTGACCCGCGATCAACCGGTCGCAGTCAACCGGCTGCTGTGGCATGCGCTGTGCATCTCTGCACTCAACACGCCACCGGAACAGGCCAGCGCACAGGTATTCGTGAACATCCTGCGCGATGCGTTCGGCGGACGCCGCGCGGACAGCGATCTTGTACTGCCGCGACGCGACCTCTCCACACTGCTGCCGGCACCCGCCGCCGCCCGCATTGCAGAACGCGGGGGGGCGCTGCGCATGGCATGCCGCGTGACCAGGCTCGATGTCAACGCGCGGCACGTCACGGTTGCCACACGCACCGACATCAGCACATACAGCCACGTCGTGTTGGCGGTCGCGCCACAACATGTATCCGGCGCATTGCCGCGTACCTCGGAATTTGCGGCGCTGTCCGGAGCGATGCAGCACCATCGTTACCAACCCATTGCCACGCTGTATCTGCAATTCGACCCGACCCTGCGGCTGGCTCAACCCCTGTACGCGCTCGCTGACGGCCCGGCGCAGTTCGCGTTCGACCGCGGCCAGAGCCACAGCCAGCCCGGTCTCGTCGCGTTCGTCGCCAGCACGGCAACGGCCCTCCCCCCGGACTGGACGAAGCAGGCGGAGCGACAGCTGCGCGGCATCGTCGATGCCGGACCGACACGCTGGCGCCGTTGCATCGTCGAAAAACAGGCCACCTACGCATGCGTCTCGGGCCTCTACCGCCCGCCCAACCGCACCGTGCATCCCCGTGTATTTCTCGCCGGCGACTACACGGAAGGACCGTATCCGGCCACGCTCGAAAGCGCGACACTAAGCGGAGTACAATCGGCCGCCGTCCTTCTCGAATCACTATGAACGACTACCAAGCCCGCCCCGATCTGCTCGCCGGCCGCGTCGTCCTCGTCGCCGGCGCCAGTTCCGGCCTCGGCCGCGCGGCCAGCCTTGCCTACGCGCGCCATGGCGCCACCGTCGCGCTGCTGGCGCGCAACGAAGCACGGCTCGAAGCCGTGTACGATGCAATCGTCGCCGCCGGCGGCCCCGAACCGGCGATGTTTCCCTTCGATCTCGCCGCCGCCGACGACCGCGGACTGGAAACCCTTGCCGGTACCATCGCTCATCATCTCGGGCGGCTCGACGGCCTGCTCTACAGCGCGCATCAGTTCTTCAGTCTGACGCCACTCGCCCTGCAGACGCTGGAACAATGGCAATCGCTGATGCGGGTCAACCTCGTCGCGCCCTTCGCGCTGACCCGCGCCTGCCTGCCCCTGCTGCACCAGGCACCCGACGCGTCGGTCATCTTCACCGGCGAGTCGCATGGCCACCACCCTGCCGCATACTGGGGTGGCTATGCGGTCGCCAAGGCCGGTCTGGAGACGCTTACGCGCATCTGGAACGAAGAACTCGCCGATGCGGCGACGCTGCGCATCAACACCCTGATTCCGGGCCCGGTGGCCACGACGCTGCGCTCCCGCACCCACCCCGGCCAAACGCCCGATGCGCTGCCCACTCCGGACGATCTGCTGCCCTGGTATCTCTACCTCATGGGGCCGGACAGCCGCTCGGTGCGGGGCCAGGTCGTCGAGTGCGCGCCCTGACGCAGCGCCGTCGATGAAGGTCGGTCGCTACGAAATCCTCGAAGAGCTCGGCCAGGGCGCCATGGGCCGCGTGTATCGCGCGCGCGACCCGCTGATCGATCGCCCGGTCGCGATCAAGACCGTGCCGATCGAGCAGTTGCAGCAGGAAGGCCGCGACGCCGAGGCGCGCTTCCTGCGCGAGGCGCAGAGTGCAGGACGGCTGTCGCATCCGAACATCGTGACCATCTACGACGTGGGCGAGGCCGACGGCTTCGCCTACATCGCCATGGAATTCCTCACCGGCGCCACCCTGCGAGATGTCATGGACAAGGGTCCGATGCCGCTCGATCTCGCGCTGGAGACGGCGCAGCAGATGGCCGATGCGCTGGCGTTCGCCCACACCCACGGCGTCATCCACCGTGATGTCAAGCCTGCCAACGTCATGATCAGCGGCGGACAGGGCCGCGTCAAGCTGACCGACTTCGGCATCGCCCACCTCGCCAACAGCGACCACACCCAGGCTGGCCAGATGCTCGGCTCGCCGCGTTACATGTCGCCGGAACAGGCGATGGGGCGCGAGCTCGACGGCCGTTCCGACATGTTCTCGCTGGGCGCCGTACTGTACGAAATGCTTACCGGTCGCTATGCCTTCGACGGCGACAACCTGCCGGTGATCGTGTATCGCGTCATCCATGACGCGCCGGTCGCCGCGGCAACCCTGCGTCCGAATCTCCCCGAGGCCCTGCGCGAACTGCTCGACCGCCTGCTCAGCAAGGATCCGGTGGCGCGCCCCGATGCCCGCGCCGCGTCGGAGATGCTCGAAGCGCTGCACGCCGGAATACCACCGGTGGCGGCCGTTCCGGTGCCGCGCTCCCCCCTGCGGCCATTGGTCCCGTTCGTGATGCTCAGCCTCCTCGTCGTCGCGATCGCCATTCTGCTGCTGCGACCCCAGCCCGCCGAACCACCGTCCAGGCCTGTGGCCGTTCCTCTGCCCGTTCCAGCGGTTTCACCCGAGCGAAAGGAAAACGTAGCGCCCGTGGCCGTGCAACCCGCCACGCGCGAATCCGCACCGCCTGTGCCGGCACCGGTCGCGCCACGGCCACTTGCCGCGCAGTCAGCGCCGCCTGCTGGCGACGCCTACCTCGCCGGCCTCGACAAGAAGGCCGTCGAACTGCGCATCCGCCGCACCGAGCTGCTGCTCGAGTACACCGAGCAGCATCCCGACGTCGCCCAGATCGACCGTCAGCTCGAACAGCTTGGCGAGGAGCGACGCCGCCATCTACGGCAGCGTCGCACCGCGCCGTGAATCGCGCGTTCGTCGCGCGCGCCACGGCGCATCACTTCTGGTCGCGGGTCTCCGCCTCGATACGATCGAGTTCGGCGTCGAGATCGGTTTCCGACATCGGTGAATAATCGGTTCCAGGCGCAGACTTGTTGCGGGTGATCAACTGCGCGACCACGATGCCGAGCTCGTACAGGACCCACAACGGCACGGCGAGCATGAACTGCGAAATCACATCCGGTGGCGTGAAGATCGCGCCGATGACGAAGGCTCCGACGACCACATAAGGACGAATCTCGCGCAACTTGGTGACCGAGACCATGCCCATCTTCACCAACAGCACGACCGCCACGGGCACTTCGAAGGTGATGCCGAAAGCCATGAACAGGGTGAGGGCGAAATCGAGATACTTGCCGATATCGGTCATCACCGCGACGCCCTCGGGGGCAACTCCGACGATGAAGCCGAACACCACCGGGAACACCAGGAAATAGGCAAACGCCATGCCGGCGAGGAACAGCACCACGCTCGCCACCACCAACGGCACCCCGATACGCTTCTCGTGCTGGTAGAGACCAGGCGCGACAAAGGCCCAGAGCTGGTAGAACACCCACGGCAGCGCCAGCAGGAAGGCGGCCATCAGGGTGACTTTCACCGGCACGAAGAACGGCGTGGTCACCTCGGTGGCAATCATCTGGCCGCCCTGCGGCAGCGCCGCCAGCATGGGTTTCGCCAACAACGCATAGATGTCCTGCGCCCACGGAAACAGGGCAATGAACAGGACCACCACCACGGCCACGGCGCGCAGCAGACGGTCGCGCATCTCGATGAGATGCGAGATGAATGTCTCTTCGGCTTCGTTCATACCGCTTTGTCGCCGGACGTGCCACGGGCCGTCTCGACCACCGTCGTCGGCTCGACGGCGGGTTCTTCGAGCGGCAGATTCTGCTGCGGCGTCGGCTCGCCCGCCAGCTGCTCCATTGCCGGCGCGGTGACCGGACGTTCGCCTTCGGTGGCGCCCATCGCTTCGATGACGCGGGTGACGTTACCGGTTTCCTTGCGCAGGTAATCGTCGACCACGGTACTCTGCTGCTCGACATCCGAGGCCGCCGACTCCACCGAAGACTTGAACGTCTCGCCGGCGCGGCGCAGCTCGTCGAGCTGGATCTCGCGGCTGATGTCGGATTTCACCGATGTCACGTAGCGCTGCATGCGCCCGTAGAGGTGCCCGGCCGTACGCGCCACGCGGGGCAGGCGCTCCGGGCCGATGACGATCAGCGCCACCACGCCGATGACGAGAAGTTCGGAGAAACCGATGTCGAACATATAGGGGTTAGGAGCTAGAGGCCAGGAGCTAGGAGCTAGGGGAAGAGAGCGCGCCACACACGCGCCCTGGTCCCTGGATCCTGACTCCTAAGCCCTCAATCTCAGGAGTTCTGCTTGTCCTTCACTTCCGCATCGATGGTGCGGCCGCCGGGCTCGCCTTCGGCGATCTTCGGTGCGTCTTCCTTCATGCCTTCCTTGAAACCCTTGACCGCGCCGCCGAGGTCGCTGCCGATGTTGCGCAGTTTCTTGGTGCCGAAAACCAGCAGTACCACCAGCAGAACGATCAACCAATGCCAGATGCTCAAGCTACCCATGGAATGTCTCCTTATTGACCTAGATGCGGCGAACGGGATCGCCGCCACCGAATACGTGAATGTGCAGGTGGAACACTTCCTGGCCGCCACCACGGCCGGTGTTGACGAGCGTCTTGAAACCGGCGTCGAGCCCCTGCTCCTTCGCCAGGCGCGGCGCCAGCAGCAGCATGCGGCCCAGCAGCGCCTGGTGTTCCGGCGCGCAATCGGCGAGCGATGCGACATGTGTCTTCGGAATGATCAGGACATGCACGCGGGCGAATGGGTGGATGTCGTGGAACGCCAGCACCTCGTCGTCCTCGTACACCTTGGCGGACGGAATTTCGCCCGCAACGATCTTGCAGAAAATGCACTCACTCATGTCGGTTCGCCTTCTCGACCAGCCCGGACAAGCCCTCGCGGCGCGCCAGTTCGTTCAGCACGTCAACCGGTTTCAGACCCGTGTGCGCCAGCAGCACCAAGGTATGAAACCATAAATCGGCGACTTCGTAGATGATCTTTTCGGCTTGGCCGTCCTTGGCCGCCATCACCGTCTCGGTTGCCTCCTCGCCGATCTTCTTCAGGATCGCGTCGGTGCCTCTGGCATACAGCTTCGCGACGTAGGAGCTGTCGGGCGACGCCTGCTTGCGCGCTTCCAGCGTTTCGGCGAGACGCTCGAGGATGTCGCTCATTTGTAGATCTCGTCGGGATGCTTCAGCACCGGTTCGACGGCCACCCAGCGATCGTTGTCCAGCGTCTGGAAAAAACACGAGCGACGCCCGGTGTGGCAGGCGAGGCCGCCGACCTGCTCGATCTTCAGCAGCACCACGTCGCTGTCGCAATCGGTGCGGATTTCGCGCACCTTCTGCACATGGCCGGACTCCTCGCCCTTGCGCCACAGCTTGTTGCGCGAACGCGAGAAATACACGCCGCGCCCGGTGCGCGCGGTTTCCTCCAGCGCTTCGCGGTTCATCCAGGCCACCATGAGGATTTCGCCGCTGGCGGCATCCTGCGCGATCGCCGGCACCAGGCCGTTGGCGTCCCACTGGATGGCGTCGAGCCAGTCGCTCACAGGCGCACCTCGATGCCGTGCTGCTTCATGTAGCGCTTCGCCTCGTCGATGCCGTATTCGCCAAAGTGGAAGATGCTCGCTGCCAGCACCGCGTCGGCGCGCCCTTCCTTCACGCCGTCGACCAGATGCTGCAGGGTGCCGACGCCGCCGCTGGCGATGATGGGAATGTCGACCGCGTCGGAAATCGCGCGCGTGAGCGCAAGATCGAAGCCGCTCTTGGTGCCGTCGCGATCCATCGACGTAAGCAGCAACTCGCCCGCACCGAACGCTTCCATCTTCTTCGCCCACTCGATGGCGTCCAGGCCCGTGGCCTTGCGGCCACCGTGGGTGAACACTTCCCAATGGGCGCCGACGCGCTTGGCATCGATCGCCACGACGATGCACTGGCTGCCGTAGCGGTCGGCGGCGTCCTTCACCAGTTGCGGATTCAGCACCGCCGAGGTGTTGATGCTCACCTTGTCGGCGCCGGCGTTGAGCAGGCGCTGCACGTCGCCCACCACGCGCACGCCGCCGCCCACAGTCAACGGAATGAACACTTCGGCGGCCACAGCCTCGATGATGTGCAGGATGAGATCACGGTCGTCGCTCGATGCCGTGATGTCGAGGAAAGTCAGCTCGTCCGCACCCGCCTCGTTGTAGCGGCGCGCGATCTCGACCGGGTCGCCTGCATCTTTCAGTTCGACGAAGTTGACGCCCTTGACCACGCGACCATGGGTGACGTCCAGACAGGGGATGATGCGCTTGGCCAGCATGACCTAGACGCCGAACACGCCGCCCGCCAGCTCGTCGGCGAGCTTCTGCGCCGCGGCGAAATCGAGTGTGCCCTGATAGATGGCGCGGCCGGTGATGGCGCCGATGATGCCGTCCTTGGCGACGGCGGACAAGGCACGCACATCGTCCAGATTGGTGATACCGCCGCTGGCGATGACGGGAATGGACAGCGCCTGCGCCAGTCGCTGCGTCGCCTCGACATTGACACCGGTGAGCATGCCGTCGCGACCGATGTCGGTGTAGATGACGGCCTCGACGCCGTAGCCTTCGAAGCGCTGGGCAAGATCGACGACGTCGTGGCCGGTGAGCTTGGACCAGCCTTCGACCGCGACCTTGCCGTCCTTGGCATCGAGTCCGACCATGACGTGACCGGGGAAGGCATCACAGGCTTCATGCAGAAAGCCGGGATTCTTCACCGCGGCCGTGCCAATGATGACGTAGCGCACGCCGTCGTCAAGGTAACGCTCGATGGTGGCGAGATCGCGGATGCCGCCGCCGAGCTGCACCGGCATCTGGTCGCCCACCGCGTCGACGATGGAACGGATCGCCGCGTCGTTGACCGGCTTGCCGGCGAAGGCGCCGTTGAGGTCGACAAGATGCAGGCGCCGCGCACCCTGCGACTGCCAGTGGCGCGCGGTCGCCGCCGGATCTTCGGAAAATACCGTGGCCTTGGCCATTTCGCCTTGTTCCAGGCGCACGCAGTGGCCGTCCTTGAGGTCGATCGCAGGAATGATCAGCATGGTCGTACAGAAGCGAGGTTAGGCGCAGGTCGCGCCGGACATTGCGGCAGTCGGCGCCATGGCGCCAGGATGCCAGGTTGCAAAATTGCCCAGCAGCGCCAAGCCGGCATTCTGGCTCTTTTCCGGATGGAACTGCACGGCGAAGATGTTCCCCGACGCCACGGCGCAGGTGAACGGAAAGGGGTAATGCGAGAAACCGGCGATGACTTCCGGCGCGGCCGGCTGAACGAAATAACTGTGCACGAAATAGAAGCGTGCCCCTTCCTCGATGCCCGCCCACAAGGGATGCGACATCGCCTGATGCACGTCGTTCCAGCCCATGTGCGGAACCTTGAGTTTGTTGCCCGCGGCGTCGTGCATGGCCTCGCGTGGAAAGCGCTGTACGTCGCCGGGCAGGATGCCAAGACAAGCGGTGTCGCCTTCCTCGCTGTGCTCGAACAACACCTGCATGCCCATACAGATGCCGAGGAAAGGCTTGCTGCGCGCCGCATCGACAATGGCCTGACGCAGGCCGCGCGCATCGATCTCGCGCATGCAATCCGGTGCGGCACCTTGCCCCGGAAACACCACGCGACCCGCGCGATCGATGACGTCCGGGTCGGACGTCACCACCACATGCGCCGCCGGCGCGACGTGTTCGATGGCCTTGGATACCGAACGCAGGTTGCCCATGCCGTAATCGACAACGGCGATGTCGACCTTCACAGAGCGCCTTTCGTCGAAGGCAGCACGTCCCCCATGCGCGGGTCGGCCTCCACCGCCATGCGCAGCGCGCGGCCGAAGGCCTTGAAGATGGTCTCGGCCTGGTGGTGCGCGTTGATGCCGCGCAGGTTGTCGATATGCAGCGTGACCCCGGCGTGGTTGACGAAACCACGGAAGAATTCGAGGAACAGGTCGACGTCGAATTCGCCGATGCGCGCGCGCGTGTAGTCGACGTGGTACTCCAGTCCGGGGCGGCCGGACAGGTCGATCACCACGCGCGACAGGGCCTCGTCGAGCGGTACGTAAGCGTGGCCGTAGCGGCGGATGCCCTTCTTGTCGCCGAGCGCCTGCGCGAAGGCCTGGCCCAGCGTGATGCCGGTGTCTTCAACGGTATGGTGGGCGTCGATATGCAGGTCGCCCTCGGCCTGGATATCGAGGTCGACGAGGCCGTGGCGCGCGATCTGGTCGAGCATGTGGTCGAGGAAGGGCACGCCGGTGGCGAGCTTCGCCGCTCCCGTGCCGTCGAGATCGATACGGGCCGTGATGCGGGTTTCGAGAGTGTTGCGGCTGACTTGGGCGGAACGCATGGCGTCAGAAATTGAGGCGGTAGGGGAGATTCTAGCAGGCCGATCCCGGTTTCAGCACAGCGCCCGCAACGCGCCGACCAGCGCGTCGCACTGCGCGTCGGTGCCGACGGTGATGCGCAGGAACGGCGCGATGCGCTCGGGACTGCGAAAATGCCGCACGATGATGCTGCGCTCGCGCAGCGCGGCCGCCAGCGCCGCGCCGTCGTGGGCGGGGTGGCGGGCGAAGATGAAGTTGGCCGCCGACGGCAGCACCTCGAAGCCGAGGGTCTGCATTGCGGCCACCAGTCGGGTGCGCGTCGCCACCACTTTCGCGCAGATCGATTCGAAATACACGCGGTCCTCGATCGACGCCAGCGCACCCGCCTGCGCGAAGCGGTCCAGCGGATAGGAATTGAAACTGTCCTTCACCCGGTTGAGCGCCTCGACGAGGTGCGGCTGACCGATGGCATAGCCGACGCGCAGGCCCGCCAGCGCATGCGATTTCGACAGCGTGCGAATGACCAGCAACTGCGGATGGTGCGCCACCAGCGGTACCGCCGATTCGCCGCCGAAATCGATGTAGGCCTCGTCGATCACCACCACCGAATCGGGATTGCCGGCGAGCAGGCGCTCGATTTCGGCAAGCGCGAGCAGGCGGCCCGTCGGTGCGTTGGGGTTGGGAAAGACGATGCCGCCGTTGGGCACGAGGTAATCGTCGACGCAGATCTCGAACGATGCGGCCAGGGGAATCGTGCGGTGGGCGATCTCGTACAGCCCGCAGTACACCGGGTAGAAACTGTAGCTGATGTCCGGAAACAGGATCGGACGCTCGTGCCTGAGCAGTGCCATGAACGCGTGCGCCAGCACCTCGTCGGAGCCGTTGCCGACGAATACATGCTCCGCCGTCACACCGTGATAGGCGGCAATACCCGCACGCAGCCTGTCCGAGTTCGGGTCGGGGTACAGGCGCAGGGTGTCGGCGGCTTCGGCGCGCACGGCATCGAGCACCTTCGGGCTGGGGCCGTAGGGATTCTCGTTGGTGTTGAGCTTGACCAGGTTGGCCAGCTTCGGCTGTTCACCCGGCACGTAAGGTGTGAGGCCGTGAACCACGGCGCTCCAGTATCGACTCATCGCGGGCTCATCGGTGTGTCAGGCGGTACTCGGCCGAACGGGCATGCGCCTGCAGCCCTTCGCCGTAGGCCAGCGCGGCGGCGATGCGGCCGAGCGTCTGCGCACCTGCCTGCGACACATGGATCAGGCTGCTGCGCTTCTGGAAGTCGTACACGCCCAGCGGCGAGGAAAAGCGCGCAGTGCGCGAGGTCGGCAGCACGTGGTTGGGTCCCGCGCAGTAGTCGCCGAGCGATTCGCAGGTATTGTTGCCCATGAAGATGGCGCCGGCGTGGCGCAGCCTGGGCAGCAGTGCGTCGGGATCGGCCACCGCGAGCTCCAGATGCTCGGGTGCGATGATATTGGAGATGGCCGCGGCCTCGTCGAGGTCGCGCGTCCTGATCAGCGCGCCACGGTTGGTGAGCGAGGTGCGGATCACCTCGCTGCGCGGCATTTCCACGATCAGCCTGTCGATGGCTGCCGCCACGGTATCGAGATAGGCCGCATCCGGAGACAGCAGGATCGATTGCGCGAGCTCGTCGTGCTCGGCCTGCGAAAACAGGTCCATTGCCACCCATTCCGCCGGCGCACTGCCGTCGGCGATGATAAGGATTTCCGATGGGCCGGCGATCATGTCGATACCGACGGTACCGAACACCCGCCGCTTGGCCGCAGCGACGTAGGCGTTGCCGGGACCGACGATCTTGTCGACCTGCGGAACGGTTTCGGTGCCATAGGCGAGTGCCGCCACCGCCTGCGCGCCGCCGATGGTGAACACGCGGTCGACCCCGGCGATCGCGGCAGCGGCCAGCACCAGCGGGTTCTTTTCTCCACCCGGAGTGGGCACGACCATGACGAGCTCGCCGACGCCGGCGACCTTGGCGGGAATCGCGTTCATCAGCACCGACGAGGGATACGCCGCCTTGCCGCCGGGTACGTACAGACCGACGCGGTCGAGCGGCGTAATCTGCTGCCCGAGTACGGTGCCGTCGTCCTCCGTGTAGGTCCAGGACTGCTGGACCTGCCGTTCGTGGTAGCGACGAACGCGTGCCGCCGCGGCTTCCAGCGCTGCGCGCGTCTCCACCGGCAGGCTGTCGCGTGCCGCCACCAGCGTCGCAGCATCGAGTTCGAGGCTGGCGAGCGTATCGGCCTTCAGGCGGTCGAAACGTTCGGTATAGTCCAGTACCGCGGCGTCCCCACGCGTCCGCACATCCTGCAGGATGGCGACGACAGTCTGCTCGATCGCAGCATCGGTGGCGTCGTCGAATTGCAGCAGGCGATCGAGCCGTGCCCGAAAATCATGTGCGGTGCTGTCGAGGCGGGTAAGCGTCACCACGGGGTGTGTTCCGGTTGGCAAAGGATGTCGCCGATTGTACCGTTTTTGCAGGAGCGCGGCCGTGCGCAACGGGATCGGGCATCGGTGTAGCAGATTTTCCAAGAGTTAGACAAAGTCCAGTTATTTGTGGTAACATGATTACATGGAATACACTCGCGAAAACATCAGTAGCCAGCTGCGCAACCACGGCATCAATCCGACGCATCAGCGCATTGAGATTGCACACGCGCTGTTTTCGCGCCACGAGCATCTGTCAGCCGACCAGGTAATGGCGATCGTCAACGCTCGCCACGCAGAAACGTCCAAGGCCACCGTTTACAACACACTGCGGCTTTTTCTCGAAAAGGGCATGATCCGCGAGCTGGTGGTCGATCCGACGAAAATCTTCTTCGACCCCAACACAACGCCACATCATCACATGTACGAGGTGGATACCGGCCGTCTGTCGGATATCCACGGCGACGTCCAGATCACCGGCCTACCGCCGTTGCCGCCTGGCCTGGTGACCGAGGGTGTCGACCTCATCGTCCGCGTTCGCCGCAAGGCCTGACGCCCGGCCCGTGCATGAAACGGGTCCACATCGCCGCCACCCTGCTTGACGCCCAACTCGCCGCCGACACCCTGGCGGGGGCGGGTATCGCCGCGCACATTCTCAACATTCACGCGGTCGGCGCCCTGGGTGACCTGCCCTTCCTGCACGCCCAGCCCGAACTGTGGGTCGAGAATGACGCACACGCCGAGCGTGCGCGTGTCATCCTTGCGGAGACCCGCGACGTTCCCTTGTCATGCGAAAAACCGTGCCCACACTGTGGCGAGGTTAATCCGGGACATTTCCTGAGTTGCTGGCATTGCGATGGCGGGCTGAGCGATTGCTGACACGCACTCCCGTTCGGCGATCAGCCTGTGCGGGCCAAATCCCGCCCCCATCTTCCTGATCGTGCATTCGCACCGCAAGCGGCGAGCCCCACGGCGCAAACATCCGATGGGTACTCAAGATCAGCCCGACCCAGGTTCGCGTGTCTCAATGTGAACCTGGTAGTGGCGCACGAAGATGCGTTCGAGTTCATCAATGACTTCGGTGGCAGCAATGCCGTGGATGAGATGGCGCGTCATCTGCGCGGACGCTTCGTGAAAGATGCGGTTGCGCTCGAGCATGGGGTAGGTCTGCATCAGCCGCTGGATTGCCTTGACCACGTTCTCCTCGGCCGGACGCGGGATCGCCAGCGGCTCGCTCGGCAAGACGTGGGCCGTGTCGTGCGCCTCGCGTGAAACGAGAAACTCGGCGTATTC
Source organism: Thiobacillus sp. (assembly GCA_024709165.1). Taxonomy (GTDB): domain Bacteria; phylum Pseudomonadota; class Gammaproteobacteria; order Burkholderiales; family Thiobacillaceae; genus Thiobacillus. The sequence continues at coordinate 14,382 of JANJXF010000120.1, forward strand.
GAGCAGCGCGGCCCGGCGAGCGGGCGACAAGGCGCGGAACAGCGACAGCAGCTGCTTGCTGTCGCGCATCAGCGGCCGCGCCCCTTGGAGGAACGTTTCGCCGGAACGGCCTGCACACCGCAGTCCTGGAACCGGCTCTCGACGAACCCGATGAAGGCGTCGAGCAGTTTGCTGCGGAATTTCTCGTTCGCATAGACCATCGACAGTATCCGCGTCAGGCGCGGCTTGAGCGGTACCGCCGCCAGCGTACCGAGCTGGATTTCCTTGATCACCGTGGACGCGGACATGATTGCCACGCCGAGACCCGCCTCGACCGCACCCTTGATCGCCTCGGGGCTGCCGAGCTCCATCTCGATGCGCAGATCGTCCGGATTGACGCCGTTGCTCTTGAAGAAATCGTCGACGACCTCGCGCGTGCCGGAACCGTGTTCGCGCGACACATAGGGATGCTCGGCAATCTCTTTCGCCGTGACGCCGTGGCGTGACGCCAGGGCGTGATTCGGTGAACAGATCATCACCAGTTCGTCCTCGCAGCAGGCGAGCGTGGTGAGATGCGGATTGTGCGAGGGCGCCTCGATGAGACCGACGTCGAGGCTGTGCTCGGCGACCTTGGCGGCGACGGTTTCCGAGTTGGCAACCGTGAGGCGCGCCTGCACCTGGGGGAAACGCTCCTTGAACTCGCCGAGGATGCGCGGCAGCTGATATTCGGCAATCGTGGTCGAGGCGCCGATCATCAGCGGCCCGGTTACCATGCCGGTCAGTTCGCCGACGCGCGCTTCCATTTCCGCAGTCAGCGCGAGAATGCGCTCGGCGTAACCCATCACCAGCTCACCCGCCGGGGTGAGGGAAATCCTGCCGTGACTGCGCTCGAACAGGCGCGTGGTGAAATGTTCCTCTAGCTGCTTGACCTGGAAGGTCACCGCCGGCTGGGTCATGTACAGCAAATCGGCGGCTCTCGTGAAACTGAGCTGTTTGGCCACGGTGTAGAATACTTGCAGTCTGCGGTCGGCCATAAGCTTGCCCTCCCGGGTCAGAAAAGTTTTTTATTCAACCACAAACCCGCCCGTGTTGAAAGCACCCCGACCCGTTCTTTCCGGTTATCCACCGCTTCCCGCAGCGTGAATCGCGCCTTCTACACCGTCCTGCTGGCGCAGTTCCTCTCTGCCCTCGCGGACAACGCCCTGCTGTTCGCCGCCATCGGCCTGCTGCTGTTTTTCGCCGCGCCGGACTGGCATTCGCCGCTGCTGCAAACGGTGTTCGTCATCGCCTACATCGTGCTGGCACCGCTGGTGGGCCCATTCGCCGACGCCCTGCCCAAGGGGCGCGTAATGTTCATCGCCAACAGCGTCAAGTTCGCCGGCACCGTCATCATGCTCGCGGGCTTGCATCCCCTGCTCGCCTATGCCATCGTCGGCATCGGCGCGGCGATGTACTCGCCCGCCAAGTACGGCATCCTCACCGAGCTGCTGCCGCCGGACAGGCTGGTCGTCGCCAACAGCTGGATGGAAGGCGCCACCGTTGCGGCCATCGTGCTCGGCGCGATCATCGGCGGAGCGCTGATCAATCCGGAACTCGCCACGCAGACGCTTGCGGCGATGGGCATGCAATCGACGCTCATCGCGCCGAAATTCGCCATTGTCGTGATCACCGGTCTGTATCTCGCCGCAGCGCTCGTCAATCTGTTCATTCCACGCCTGCCGATCGACCACAGGCTGCCCAGCAAGGCGCCCGCATTCATCCTGCACGACTTCTGGCACAGTTTCACCCTGCTATGGCGCGACCCGCTCGGACAGGTCTCGCTCGCGGTCACCACGCTGTTCTGGGGCGTCGGTGCGACACTGCGCCTGCTGGTCATCACCTGGGCTGCACTCAACCTGAAGTTCGGCCTGGACCAGGCCACCCAGCTCACCGCGGCATCGGCCATCGGCATCGCCATCGGTGCGCTGCTCGCCGGCCGGTTCGTACGCCTACAGGCTGCGATCGGCGTGCTGCCCGCCGGCATCCTGCTCGGCTTCGTGCCGATTGCGCTGATCTGGGTGGACAGCGTGGTGCCCGCCGTGCTGCTGCTGCTCTTCGGCGGCGCGCTGGCAGGCTATTTCGTGGTGCCGATGAACGCACTGCTGCAGCATCGCGGCCATCTGCTGATGGGCGCCGGACATTCGATCGCGCAGCAGAACTTCAACGAGAACATCAGCATTCTGGTGCTGACCGGCGTCTACGCCATGATGATGCGTGCCGAATGGCACATTCACAGCATCATCTGGGTATTCGGCCTGTTCATCAGCGCGGTGATGACGGCCATCTGGCTGCGCCACCGCAACGACGTCATCCACTGAGTCTCAGGACCGCTCGACGCTGCCAGGTTGCTGGGTCTTGACCACGCTCATCGCACCGGCGATCAGCGTGGCGAGATCGGCCATGTTCGACGGCACGATCAGCGTGTTGCCGGTCTTGGCGATGCCGGAGAAGGCTTCGACGTATTTCTCGGCGACCTTGAGGTTGACCGCCTGCAGACCGCCGGGTTTCTCGATCGCCAGCGCGACGCGGGCGATCGCCTCGGCGTTGGCGACGGCAATCGCCTTGATCGCCTCGGCCTCGCCCAGGGCAACGTTGATTGCCGCCTGCTTGTCGCCCTCCGACTGCTGGATCGCCGCCTCGCGCTCGCCGCTGGCAAGGTTGATCTGTTCCTGCATACGGCCCTCGCTCGATGCAATCAGCGCGCGTTTCTCGCGTTCCGCGGTGATCTGCCGCTGCATCGCAGTGAGGATCTCCTTCGGCGGGGTGAGGTCCTTGATCTCGTAGCGCAGCACCTTGACGCCCCAGTTGACCGAGGCTTCGTTCAGTGCCATCACTACACCGCGGTTGATTTCCTCGCGTTCCTCGAAGGTCCGATCGAGCTCCATGCGACCGATCAGCGAACGCAGGGTCGTCTGGGCCAGCTGGGTGATCGCCGCGATGTAGTCGCTCGATCCGTAGGACGCCAGCTTCGGGTCGGTCACCTGAAAGTACAGCACACCATCAACGGCCAGCTGAGTGTTGTCGCGGGTGATGCAGACCTGACTCGGCACGTCGAGCGGAATTTCCTTCAGCAAGTGCCTGTAGGCGACATTGTCGATGAAGGGGATCACCAGGTTGAGTCCTGGCGCGAGCACGGCATGGAATCTGCCGAGCCGCTCGACGACCCACGCATTTTGTTGCGGCACCACACGCACGCCTTTGGCGATGACGATGGCGATGACGACGAGAAGAACCAGTGCAACGATATCCACGCCTATCCCTTCCTTTTCTGTCCTGTCAGTTGCCCACAACGAGCACGTTGCCGCGCACGGCGCGAATCACCAGCGGCCGGGCGCTGTCGACCGCCGCCGATTGCGCTTCCGCATCCCACAGCGCGCCGCGATATCGCACCTGCCCGCGCCCGTCCTGCCACGATTCCAGCTGCACGGTCTGGCCGATGTCCAGGTCCTGAACGCTGGCTTCGGGATGGCCGGTATCACGCTTCCAGCGGTTGAGCAGCAGCTTGCCCAGCAGGGCGACCGCTCCTGCCGAAAGCAGTTGCACCAGAAAGCTCGCGCCGAACCAGGCGGCGACGCCTGCTGCTGCGGCGGCAACGCCATAGACCAGCAGATAGAAGGTACCGCTGCCGAGCTCGAGACCCACCAGCACCGCTGCCAGAATCCACCATCCTGCATACGCCTCCATCCTATCTCCCCAGTATGGCCGGCCGATTGTCCAGCTCGTCCCGATTATGCACCGATGGCGGGCAGTGCGCCGCAAGCAACGCATCCACTTCTGCAATGCCAGCCAGCGCGCCGCGCTCGAAGTCGCCGTGACGGAAGGCACTTTCCATCCCGCGCGCGATTTCTTCCCAGTCCGCGGATGTCACCCGCGCAGCGATGCCGCGATCGGCGACGATCTCGATATCGCGGTCGGCAAGCAGCAGGTAGATCAGCACGCCGGTATTGGCTTCAGTGTCCCACACACGCAGGCCGGAAAACACGTCGATTGCACGGGTACGACCGCTGGCATCGCGCCACGTCCACGCAAGTGGCAGGCTGTTTTCGATGGCGAAGCGAATTTCGCCACCGTGGCGCCGTTCCGAGGCGCGGATCGCCGCCTCGATGGCGTCGAGTGTGGCCTGCGGAAACGCACGCCTCCACGCCCATGGCGGGGCAAAAAGATGACGCAGCACACGCTTCAGCTTCACCATCGGCCCGATGCGCCTCCGCCGCCGAAACCGCCCCCACCGCCCCCCCAGGAACCGCCGCCTCCCCATGAGCCGCCCCCGCTCGACCAGCCGCCCCCGTGCCGCCTCCCTCCGGCGACACCGGCAAACACGAGCACGACAATGAAGAACAGGAGCGGCGTCAGCCCGAGCAGCAGGGCACCGGCCACGCCGCTGCCGAGTGCGGCCAGGCCGCCTGCCGCCGGCCGACTCATCAGCAGGGAAAGCACCCAGCCGGCACCCAGCCCGCCGACGATAAGCAGCATGAACGTGCCCTCGTCGGGGCCGGAGGCCGGCGCAGCCGGCGGCGGCAGCCCTTCACCCTCGATCAGGCGCATGAGCTGGGCAACCCCCGCGTCGATGCCGCCGGCGTAATCACCATCGCGAAAGCGCGGTACGATGATCTCCGCGATCACCCGCTTCGCCACCGCGTCGGGAATCGCGCCTTCCAGGCCGTAACCGACTTCCAGGCGCAGCGCGCGGTCGTCCTTCGCCACGATGACAATCACGCCGTCGTCGACGCGGGCGCGGCCGATTTTCCACGCTTCGGCGACACGGATGCCGAACTGCGCGATATCCTCGGGGGCGGTGCTGGGCACGATCAGCACCGCGATCTGACTACCCCGCTGCGCCTCGAATGCGGCAAGCCTTGCCTCCAGCGCGGCGGCCTGCGACGCATCGAGCGTCGCGGTCAGATCGGTGACGCGGCGCGTCAGTTGCGGCACGGCAACCTGCGCCCAGGCCAAGAGCGCGCACAGCGCAAGCGCGAAGCCAAGGGCGAAACGCCGCATGCGCGCGTCAGTTCGCTGGTACGGGGGCGGCCGGCGCGCCGAAATCGACCCTGGGCGGTGTGGCGATCGCCTTTTCGTTTTCCACCGTGAAGCTGGGCTTGGTCTTGTAGCCGAACAGCATCGCGGTGAGGTTGGACGGGAAGGCGCGCACCGTGACGTTGTAGGCCTTGACCGCGTCGATGTAGCGGTTGCGCGCGACGGTGATGCGGTTCTCGGTGCCCTCCAGCTGCGCCTGCAGATCGCGGAACAGACCGTCGGCCTTCAGTTGCGGGTAATTCTCGGCGACCAGCAGGAGCCGGGAAATCGCGCCGGTCAGCTCGCCCTGCGCGGCGACGAATTTCTGGAAGGCCGCCTCGTCGTTGACCAGTTCCGGCGTCGCCTGCATGGCACCAACCCGGGCGCGCGCTTCGGTGACCGCCGTGAACACCTTCTCCTCGTGTGCCGCATAACCCTTCACCACATTGACGAGATTGGGGACAAGGTCGGCGCGACGCTGGTACTGGTTCAGCACCTCCGCCCAGGTCGCCTTGATGTCCTCGTCGGTCGTCTGCAAGGTGTTGTAGCCGCAGCCGGACAGGGCCAGCGCCATGAAAACCGTCATCATCCATTTCAGCATCGCACGTCTCCCGTATGGATTACCCGTTGCAAAAGGATATCAGGGCGCCACGCCCCAGGTGGCGAACAGCGGATCGGATTCCGCCAGACGTTCGGCGTAGCGGTCGTCCTTCGGTCGCTTGAGGCCGTGCTCGACGTAGGTCTTGATCTTGCCGAAACCCGCTGCCGCGAGTAGGCTCGCCACCCAGGCCATGCGTTCCATCGGATGCAGTTGCGTCCACAGGCGAATCACCTTGGGTGGAAAATAGCGGTGCGACAGCGTCACCACGAACATGCCACCCGGCTTCAACACGCGCCGCACTTCGGCGACCACGGCCTGTGGCTGGACAAGGTATTCGAACGAAAGGGAGCACACCGCCGCGTCGAAACTGGCGTCGGCAAACGGCAGGTGCGGTGCGGCGTTGAGGTCGTGCACGACATGCTCGGCGAGCTGCGGGTTGTCGCTCATCTCCTCGGCGTTCATGCCAAGACCCACTGCCGGTGCCACCGTGTCGGGCAGGTGCGAGCGCCAGCCCGCCATGAGGTCGAGCACCCGCGCCTTCGGCGGCAGCACGGTGCGGTACAGCGCCTGGATGCGCCGTGCGCACACTGCGTCGACGTGGGTCAGACGGCGCGGCTCGGCATGGAACGCGGTATCCGGGGTCTCGTCGTCGCGCGCGAACGCGTCCGACGCGCTGAAATCGGTCGGCGTGTCGAGCGCGGCCTCCATGCCGGCCCATTGCAGCAACTGTTCGAGCTTCCCAACCGGTTCGGCCGGCATGTCCGACTTGTTGCTGTCGACGGTGAACACGCGCGACTGCAGGGGGTGGCTGAAATCGGCAACGAAATGCCTGGCATCGCACTTCAGGACGCGGAACATCGGCGCAGGCACGTCGTCGAGCTTCAGCAGCTGCGACGGATAGAAACGGCCGGAGCGCAGCGGCGCGATGTCGCTGCGGAAAATCTCCACCGGCAGTTCGCGCTCGATGCGCTCGCCCAGGTCGATCTGCGCGTCACCGTACGGGACATCGCCAGGTAGCCAGAGCGCCAGCTGATGATGGCCGAGCGCGGACATGTAGAGCAGGCGAATCTTGAGTGCGGAGTGCAGGAGTTTCATTTTGCAGTAGCAATGATGCAGTCAGAGATCAGAAGGCGGGGCCATCGTCCGCCGTGCCAGGCACAGGTCCTCCCATGCGCGCGCCTTGTCCGGCAGGTTGCGCAGCAGGTAGGCGGGATGATAGGTGACCACCAGCGGTATGCCGTGGAATTCGTGCACCCTGCCGCGCAGGCGACCGATGGTCTCGTCCGTACACAGCAGCGTCTGCGCCGCGAAGCGGCCGAGCGCAAGGATGATCTTCGGGCGGATGAGTGCGATCTGGTTCACGAGATACGGCAGGCACGCGGCAATCTCGTCGGACTCGGGGCTGCGGTTGCCGGGAGGACGCGATTTCAGGACATTGGCGATATAGACGTTGTCGCCACGCGCAAGACCGATGGCCGCCAGCATGGCGTCGAGCAGCTTGCCCGCCTGGCCGACGAAGGGTTCACCCTGTGCATCCTCGTCAGCGCCTGGCGCCTCGCCCACGATGAGCCAGTCGGCGTTGCGGTCCCCAGCGCCGAGCACGCCCTGGGTGCGGGTGAGATGAAGCCTGCAGGCCGTACAGTGCGCAACGGCGTCGGCAAGTTCGTCCCAGCCCATGGTCGGCGGGATTCGACCGGTCAATGGCGAGATGGGGCCACCGGGCACTTCGCGCAGGCGCCAGACGGGGCCGATGCCGAGTTCCTCGAAAACGTCGTCGCGGCTCAGCACGTCAGGTCACGCCGCATGATGAGCGCGTCCTCGCGGCCGTCGCGCGCCGGGTAGTAGCCACGCCGCACCGCCAGGTCGACGAAGCCGCCGCTGCGGTAGAGTGCGATGGCGGCTGCATTGGAGGTACGCACTTCGAGAAAAAGATTTTCCGCGTGGTGCGTGCGTGCTCTGCCAACGCCGTGTTCCAGCAATTCGCGCCCCAGGCCGTGACGGCGCCACGCCGGGGCGATGGTGAGATTGAGCAGATGCGCTTCGCCCGCCCCTGCCATCAGGACATAGTAGCCAATGATTTCGCCGGCGGTCTCGCGCACCCACATGCTGTAGCCGGCTGCGAGCGAGTCGGCAAAATTGCCCGACGTCCAGGGATGCGCATGGCTCGCCAGTTCGATGCGATGAATGCGCGGCAGGTCGGCCTCGTCCATCGGGCGTACGCCATGCCGGACTTTGAGCACGTCACTCATGCAGTTTGTCTCGCGCGGCGCTCGTCCACCGTCAGCGCCACCTTGTCGCGCAGGTAGATGGGGGCAGCAAGGGCGGCATCGACGGCTTCGCCACGCCCGAAAGCCCGCGCGGCCAGCCGCGCCATCGCCGCGGCGTCCGGCACCAGGGTGTCATCGATGCGAACGAGCCGGGGCGCCAGACGCGGGCGCAGCACGTCCGTCATGGCCGCAAACCCGTTGCCCGCGCCGATCCAGGTGCCGCCCGCGGGAACGACCACGGTATCCGGTGCTGCCAGTTGCGGCGCGCATACGGCACGCCAGTCCTCGCCCTCGCGCCGGTAGGCGGCCCAGTACACCTCGGCCATGCGCGCGTCGAGTACGGTCAGCACCTGCTCGGCGCCGGCCTGTTCGGCAATCGATTCCAGCGTGGACACGCCGATCACCGGCAGCCCGGCGCCGAACGCCAGGCCCTGCGTCACCGCACAGGCGATGCGCAGGCCGGTGAACGAGCCCGGACCTGCACCGTAGGCGATGGCGTCGAGTTCGCGCAGCGCCACGCCATGCTCGCGCAGCAGCGCATCGACCATCGGCAGCAACAGGCTGCTGTGCTGCTGACCGGCGTGCGCACGGTGCGCCTCGACGCGGCCGTCGAGCCACAGCGCGGCCGAGCACCATTCGGTGGAGGTATCGAGAACGAGCAGCTTCATCGTGCCAATTTTACCGGCTGCCGCGGTAAACGATACGATAGATCGCGCCGGCGTGATCGTCCGACACCAGCAGGCTTCCGTCGGGTAGCCCCAGCACGTCGGCGGGCCGGCCCCACACGGTCTCGCCCTGTAGCCAGCCGGTAACGAACGGCTCATGGGCGATCACGCGATCGCCGTCGAGCCGGACCACGCTGACGCGGTAGCCCGCCTTGCGGCTACGGTTCCACGAGCCATGCTCGGCAATGAAAATGGCCTCGCGATACTGCGCGGGGAACTGGCGTCCGGTGTAAAAACGCATCCCCAGCGCGGCGACGTGCGCACCGAGGTTTTGTGCCGGCGCCTCGAAGGCGTCGCAGCGCGCCTTGTCGCCGAACTCGGGGTCCGCCAGGCTGCCGCCGTGGCAATAGGGATAACCGAAGTGCAGTCCGGGTTGGCGCAGACGGTTCAGCTCGTCCGGCGGCGCCTCGTCCCCCATCCAGTCGCGGCCGTTGTCGGTGAACCAGAGTTCGCCCGTCCGCGGATGCCAGTCGAAACCCACGGTGTTGCGCACGCCGCGCGCCACCACCTCGAGTGTGCCATGCGCCACGTCGAGGCGCGTGACGATCGCGTACCGTGCGGGGTCCGGTTCGCAAATATTGCACGGTGCGCCGACTGGCACGTAGAGCTTGCCGTCGGGCCCGAAGGCGATGAATTTCCAGCCGTGATGGGTATCGCCGGGCCAGGCGCGGCTGACCAGTTCGGGGCGCGGTGGCCGGTCAAGGCGCGCCTCGATGTTGCGCAGGCGCAGTACACGATCGACAGCCGAAACATACAGATCGCCGTCACGGAACGCCACGCCAACTGGCAGATTGAGTCCCTCGGCGATGATACGCGACGTGCGCGGACCCTCAAGCGGGATCGCGTAGACCTTGCCTGCACGCATGCTGCCGACGAACAGCGTGCGCTCGCCAAGTGCCATCTGCCGTGCATTGGGTACGCGCGCAAAGAGTTCCACGGAAAAACCGGGCGGCACACTGAGCCGTGCCAGCGGTAGCGGCTCCGCCGCAAGCGGGACGGCCAGCAGCGCCAGCAGCAGAACGGTCCATCGTGCCATGGCATGACGTGCGGCAAGCGGGCACACGCGCCTGCCCGACCTGCCCGCGCGAGTGAAAATGAACATTGTAATGACAAAACGACGTTCCAAAACGCGAAAAAAACCTCCGCCGATTTTGTATGCGCGTCGCCACAAGCCGCCTTCGCCTTGTTGTAGGATGAACGCACCCGCCACTTTGTACCGCCAACATGCCGAGAAAATCCGCTGCCCAAACCAAGCTATTCGTGCTGGATACCAACGTACTGATGCACGATCCCACCAGCCTCGTGCGCTTCGAGGAACACGACGTCTTCGTGCCGATCGCCACCCTGGAAGAACTCGATCAGCACAAGAAAGGCATGAGCGAGGTGTCGCGCAACGCGCGCCAGGCCAGCCGCGTCCTCGACGAGATCATCTGCAAGCTCGACAACATCGAGCAAGGCGTCCCGCTCGGCCCCTTCAGCCACAATGCCGCAACCGGCAGGCTGTTTCTGCAGACCCAGGCGATCGCCGGCGACATCCCGATCAACCTGCCCACCTCCAAGGTCGACAACCAGATTCTTGGTGTGGTGCTGTTCCTGTCGCGCCAACAACCCAAGCGGCAGGTCATCCTGGTGTCGAAGGACATCAACATGCGCATCAAGGCGCGTGCGCTGGGACTGCCGGCCGAGGACTATTTCAACGACAAGGTGCTGGAGGATACCGATCTCCTCTACACCGGCCTGCGCGAACTGCCGGCCGACTTCTGGGAGACCCACGGCAAGGGCATGGAATCCTGGCAGGGCAACGGCCACACGCATTACCGCATCAAAGGCCCGCTGGTGCCCACGCTGCTGCCCAACGAATTCGTCTTCCAGGAAGGACCCAATCCCCTTTATGCCAAGGTTCTGAAAGTCGAGGGGAAGCAGGCGGAGCTGGTCACGGTGAAGGACTACAGCCATCACAAGAACAACGTGTGGGGCATCACGGCCCGCAACCGCGAACAGAATTTCGCGCTCAACGTGCTGATGGATGCGGAGATCGACTTCGTCACCCTGCTGGGCCAGGCCGGCACCGGCAAGACGCTGCTGACACTGGCCGCCGGCCTGGCGCAGGTACTCGACAAGAAGCTCTACAGCGAGATCATCATGACGCGCGTCACCGTGCCGGTGGGCGAGGACATCGGCTTTCTGCCCGGTACCGAGGAGGAGAAGATGACGCCATGGATGGGCGCGCTGGAAGACAACCTCGACGTGCTGAACAAGAGCGACGATGAGGCCGGCGACTGGGGCCGCGCGGCGACGCAGGATCTGATCCGTTCGCGCATCAAGGTGAAATCGCTGAACTTCATGCGTGGCCGCACCTTTCTCAACAAGTTCCTCATCATCGACGAGGCGCAGAATCTCACGCCCAAGCAGATGAAGACGCTCATCACGCGCGCGGGGCCGGGCACCAAGGTGGTGTGCCTCGGCAACATCTCGCAGATCGACACGCCGTATCTCACCGAGGGCAGTTCCGGCCTTACCTACGTCGTCGATCACTTCAAGGGTTGGCCGCACAACGGACACGTGACCCTGCAGCGGGGTGAACGTTCGCGTCTCGCCGACTATGCTGCGGAAGTGCTGTAGCTTTCACGCCTCAGGAGATTTTCCATGCGCACGCTGATTGCTTCGACTCTCCTTGCCGCGGGCCTTGTACTGTCCGCGCCGACGCACGCCTTCGACTGGGGCGAGATGCTCAAGGGCGTGATCAGCAAGCCCGCCAGCCCGCCCGCGGCGCCGGCTGCCAGCGGCATCGACGCCCTGTCGGGCAGCGACATCAACGCGGGATTGAAAGAGGCGCTGACGCGCGGCGCCGAGGCCGCGGTCACCCAGCTCGGACAGAAGGACGGCTTCTTCGGCAACGCGGCGCTGAAGATCCCGCTTCCGCCCAGCCTGCAGAAGGCGGAAAGGGCGATGCGCATGGTCGGCCTCGGCAAGCAGGCCGACGAGCTGGTACTGTCGATGAACCGCGCCGCGGAAGCGGCAGTACCCGAAGCGAAGACGCTGCTGGTCGACGCGGTGAAGGAAATGACCCTGGAGGACGCGAAAGGCATCCTCGCGGGCGGCAAGACCTCGGCAACCGATTTCTTCCGCGGCAAGACCGAGACGAAACTCGCCGAGCGCTTCGGCCCCATCGTCAAGGCGACCACCGACCAGGTGAGCCTGGCGCGGCAATACAACCAGTATGCGGGTATGGCTGCGCAGTTCAACCTCATCGACAAGGAACAGGCAAGTGTCGATCACTACGTCACGCGCGAGGCGCTCGACCGGCTCTATACGGTGATCGGCGAGAAGGAGGCAGCGCTACGCGCGAATCCGATGCAGGCGGGCAGCGAGCTGCTGAAGAAGGTGTTCGGCGCGGTGATGGGCAAATGAGTCGTGTGGCCTTCGCGTTTCTCGCCACGGTTCTCGTCGTGCTACCCGCGCGCGCCTGGGAAGTCGGCGAATTCAGAAACGGCATGACGCGTGCCGAAGTCGAGCAGGCGCTCAAGTCATGGAATTTCGACAAGTCGATGCCGGTGGGCAATGACGGTCTGTTCGTCTACGACGATACCAACAACGCCGGCCGCCGCTTTCTGTTCACCTTCTGCAACGACAAACTGGTGGCGTTCGATCAGGAAATCACACCGGCCTTCCGTCATTTCATCATCATCGCCTCGAACTATTCCAACCTCTATGGCAACCCGCTCAAGGTCATCCCGCAGTCGAGCGTCGTCGCCAGCGGCGAGAAAAACCTGCTCGCCATGTTCTGGCGCAAGGGCTCGGACTATCTTGGCGTGAAATATGTCCTGTACCCCGGCAGCGAACAGCTCTCGCTCACCTGGCAGATCAACAACAACTGCTGGCAGGCGCCGCGCTGAAGTTCAGTGCCCGGCGATGACCCAACGGTCTCGACCGGCCTGCTTGCCCTGATAGAGCGCCGCGTCGGCACGCCCGATGACGGCCGTCAGTGTCTCGCCTTCCGCGGCCTCGGCCAGTCCCGCCGTCACCGTGAGCGGCAACATGCCGCCATCCGGCAACGGTGCGGGCGCGGCACGCACCGCCGACACGATACGTTCGGCGGTCTGCCCTGCGGCCTCGACGGTTCGGCACTGCGCCAGTACCAGGAATTCCTCGCCGCCGAAGCGGTACAGCGGTTCGTTTCCACGCACGCACTGCCGCAGGGTGTCGGCCAGATGGCGCAACACCGTATCCCCCACGGGATGTCCCCAGGTATCGTTGACGCGCTTGAAACGATCGATGTCGATCATCACGACATACAGGCGCAGGCCGGCGCGTGCCGCCTCCTTTCTCAGCTGGCCGAAATCGTGCTCGAGACCGTGGCGCAGCGGCAAGCCGGTCAGTGCATCATGACGCGCCGCATGAGCCAGAACCAGCGTCTTGAAACGCGCCAGCAGCGCAAGCAATTCGCCCTGTGCGAGCTCGAACGCCTGCAGATCGGTCATGCGGCCCGGGCGACCGGCAAGCACGTTGCCGCAGATCTCACGAATCGCGTCGTGCATGGCCTGGTGCACCGCCTCGATGCGCTGTGTCGACAACGAGTCGAGCGCCTCAAAATGGTCGCGCTGACTGCGAAACCAGCCGCCAAAGCGGCACAATGTGTGGGCATCGGGCGCCATCACGTCGTCGCCAGGGGCGACCTGCAGCACCGTGCAGCGCAGCACGCGGCGCGTCCAGTCCATGTGTGCCTCGACGGCAGCGTCAAGCTCGGCAACAAACTGGTTGATTTCCGGCGTGAACTCGGTCATGCGAACCCCGTCTGGCGCAGTCGATACGGCTATTGTAATCGTCCTTTTCGCCGCGGTGTCCGTCCAGCGGATCATCCAACCAGCACGCCCTGCCGAGCGAATCGCCATAACTGCTGCGCTGTCAGCACATCGACATGTGCGCGCGGCAGGTCCAGCCCGGCACGCCGCAGGCTTGCGTGCATGTGCGCCGAAAGCGCGTCCTGCGTGTGCGTGCCATCCAGACAACCAAGCAGTTCGCGGCCCGCCGCGTCGAGATCCAGCGCCACATGGCGCGCACCGCTGACCACCCAGCCCGGCACCGTTGCCTGCAGGCGGGCGAGCGCGTGCGCGGCCGGATGCTCGCCCGGCTCATGCTCCGCCGCGCCCGTCCACACGGTAGGCATGACACCATGCACCATGACCAGGCGAAACAGGACATCCTGCAGCGTCACGATGTCGATCTCTCCGGCAGCACCACAATCGGCCATCACCTCGCGAGCCGCATCGAGCAGCGCAGCGCAGCCCATCGCACGCGGGTAAACCATCGACAAAGCCATCGCGGCTGCTTTCATCGCCGGCTCGGCGACCACAAAGCGGTTGCCCGCCGGATTGACGAAAACCTGCTCGCCCGGTGTGTCGAGGTCGATTTCCTCGTCGCTCGCAAGGTCCGCGTAGAACGCCAGCGAAGCCAGGCGCTCCGCCTGCGGGGGCTGCGCACAATCGGCGTCGGCACGCGCGATCAGGGCGCGGCGAAAGCGCGTGCCCAACCCCTCGTCGAGTGTTGCTTCGGCCTCCCGCCAACGTTCCGCCATCCCCTCCGGCGAGAGACCCCACGCGTCCTCGAGCTCGACTACCACACGCCGCGGTCCCGCTTCTCCGATATAGCGCAGGCCATGACGGTCGAGGCGCGCGGCGAATGCGGCGAAGTCGATCGCCTCATTGAACTCGGCGAGATATTCGTGGAACAGGTATGAGGGCGAGGCGCTCCGCAGGTAGGCGATTTCTTTTCGCAAAGCCGCATCGGACCAATCCGTAGAGAGTTCGTCCAGCACGCGCAGGGCCTGCTGGCAACGGGCGTGCGCAGGCAGCGTCGCATCGGTGCGTTCGAGCAACGCGGCACGCAACGGCGCCAGGGAGGCCCAGCCCTCAGCGACGTTGAAGCTGACGTAGGCGAGGCCCTGCGGCGACAGATGGCGGCGGCACGCATCGAGCAGAGCCCGCTGCACGGCGGGAGGCACCCAGGAATACACGCCATGCGCGATGATGTAGTCGAACTCGCCGAGATCGTCCGGCAATTCGGCCAGATCACCGTGCAGAATGCGCACGTTGGATAGCCCGAGGCGGGCGACAAAATCCGCACCGGCCGCCGCCTGCACCCGCGACAGTTCGATGCCGATGCATTCGCATGCAGGCCAGCGCCACGCCAGCGGGATCAGGTTGCCGCCCTGCGCGCAGCCCAGTTCGAGGATACGTGCGCGCGTCGGGTCCGGGGGGTCGAAGCCGTGCAGGCGCGCCACCGCGGCGATGACGTCCGGCTGCGTCTCCGGCAGCGGCAGACTGTCGTAGGGCAGTTCGTCGTAGCTTGCGAGCGTGCTCATGCAAAGAATTGTAGCTTCGGCCATACTTCGCGGCATGCACCGTAGCCGATTCCTGTCGCACTTCCCGCTCGTCGCCTGGGCGCTGCTCGTGTGTGCCCTGCTGATGCCGCGCGCCCACGCCGACACGCCCTGGATCGAACCCGGCACGGACGGGCAGCCGGTCATCCATCTGTATTTCTTCTGGTCGCTTGCCTGCCCGCATTGCCTCGAAGCACGACCGTTCATCGAGGCCATCCCGGAACAGCGGCCGTGGGTGAAGCTGCATTCGCTCGAACTCACCCGCCATCCAGAACATGCGCGCCATTACATCGCGCTCGCCGAGCAGGTCGGGCAGGTGGCGCAATACGTGCCGGGCCTGCTGTACTGCGGCCGCATGGAAACGGGCTGGGACGACGATGCAACAAGTGGGGCCGCGCTGCTCGCCGCGCTGGACGCCTGCCGCGCCGCAGCAAAAGGCGGCAGCGCGCGCGAGGCGGCCGCCGCCCTGCCAGTGCCCGCGTTCCAGGTACCGTTTCTCGGCGAACTCGGGCTGGACACCTATTCGCTGCCGCTGTTGACGGTGCTGATCGCCGGCCTCGATGCCTTCAATCCCTGCGCTTTCTTCGTGCTGCTGTTCCTGCTGTCGATGCTGGTCCACCAGAAGCGCCGCACGCGCATGCTGGCGATCGGCGGCGTGTTCGTGCTGGTGTCGGGACTGATGTATTTCGCCTTCATGGCCGCCTGGCTCAATCTGTTCCAGGTCCTCGGTCATCTCGCGTGGGTCACGCTCGCCGCCGGGGTGCTGGCGCTGACCGTTGGCATCGTCAACGTGAAGGATTTCTTCTGTTTCGGGCGCGGCGTGTCGCGGTCAATTTCTACGAACTGC
>JANJXF010000210.1 GCA_024709165.1 Thiobacillus sp.
GACTCCGGTGGTGGCGGCAAGCAGACCGCCGACCAGCACCACCGCATACGCCAGCCCGCCACGCAGCGAGCCGAACAGCTGGCCGACGGTATCGAGCAGGTCCTCCGCCATGCCGGAGCGCTCCAGGATCAATCCCATGAAGGCGAAGAAGGGAATCGCCAGCAGCGTCGGGTTGGCGACGATGCCGTAGACGCGTTCGGGCAGGGCGTGCAGCAGCGACACGTCGAACAGGTCCGCAGCGATCCCGATTCCGGCAAACAGGAGGCCGTTGGCGGCGAGCGCGAACGCCACCGGGTAGCCCAGCAGGAGGAACGCGACCAGGCCGAGGAACATCAGCGGCGCGAAAACCTCCATCACACCGCTTCTTCCGGCGTTTCGTGCGGCAGGTCGAGATGCCCCGTGAGCACGCCGATGCGCTTGATGACTTCGGCCGCACCTTGCAGGGCGAGCAGCGCGAAGCCGGTGGGCAGCAGGAACTTCACCGGCCAGCGCACAAGCCCGCCGGCGTCGGGCGACATCTCGTGCGTGGCCCAGGCTTCGTGGAACATCGGCCACGAAAACCAGACCAGCAGGATCGCCATGGGCAACAGGAACAGCAGGCCCCCGGCGAGATCGATCCACACCTGCCCGCGTGGACCGAACCGGTTGTAGAAAATGTCGATGCGCACGTGGCCGTTGTGCTTCAGGGTGTAACCGGCCGCCAGCAGGAATATCGCGCCGAACAGGTACCACTGGATTTCCAGCCAGGCGTTCGAGCTTTCGCCGAGTGCATAGCGCGCCAGCGCATTCCCCGCCGAAATCAGCGTGGCGGCGAGCACCAGCCAGATGACGATGCGGCCGATGCGTTCGGTGAGGGCATCGATCAGGCGGGCGAGAAGAAGCAGCGGTTTCACGCGGGAAACTTATTCTTGTCCGCGAAGGACGCGAAGAAACGCGAAGAAACTCCTGAAGTTCTTCCTTCGCGCACCTTCGCATTCTTTGCGAATGGGATGTTCTGCAGGTTCACAGCGCCCCTGAATCCCGTAGGAATACGGCCAGCCGCTCGGCGACGACGCGGTAGCCGGCCGCGTTGGCGTGAATGGGGTCGGCCTTGAGGCGGTTGTCCTTCAGCACCTCGCTGAACACCTCGTTTTCGAGGGGCAATTGCATCTCCTCGGCAATGCGCGCATAGAAGTCCGGCGCGCCGCCGAACAGCTTCGGCTCTGGCACGCCGATCAGCACTGCCTCGGCGCCGCTTGCGCGGATGGTGTGGATGAGCAGGCGCAG
>JANJXF010000085.1 GCA_024709165.1 Thiobacillus sp.
GTCGTGATTGCCGGCGCCGTCGATGACGGTGGTGTTCTCCTTGCCCACCTCGATGCGCTTGGCGCGGCCCAGGTCGGTCAGTTGTGCTTTCTCCAGGCTCAGGCCGACTTCCTCGGCGATCACGGTGCCGCCGGTGAGGATGGCGATGTCTTCGAGCATGGCCTTGCGGCGGTCGCCGAAGCCGGGGGCCTTGACGGCCACGGTCTTGAGGATGCCGCGGATGTTGTTGACCACCAGGGTGGCGAGCGCTTCGCCGTCGACGTCTTCGGCGATGATGAGCAGGGGCTTGCCGGCCTTGGCGACCTGTTCCAGCACCGGCAGCAGGTCGCGGATGTTGGAGATCTTCTTGTCGTGCAGCAGGATGAAGGGGTCTTCCAGCAGCGCGATCTGGCGGTCGGCGTTGTTGATGAAGTAGGGCGACAGGTAGCCGCGGTCGAACTGCATGCCTTCCACCACGTCGAGCTCGTTCTCCAGGCCGGAGCTGTCTTCCACGGTGATGACGCCTTCCTTGCCGACCTTGTCCATGGCGGCGGCGATGATGTCGCCGATGGAGGAGTCGGAGTTGGCGGAGATGGAGCCGACCTGGGCGATTTCCTTGCTGCTGGCGCAGGGCACGGAGATCTTCTTCAGCTCTTCGGTGATGGCGGTGACGGCCTTGTCGATGCCGCGCTTGAGATCCATCGGGTTCATGCCGGCGGCCACGAACTTCATGCCTTCGGTGAGGATGGCCTGGGCCAGCACGGTGGCGGTGGTGGTGCCGTCGCCGGCGACGTCGGAGGTCTTGGAGGCGACTTCCTTCACCATCTGCGCGCCCATGTTCTCGAGCTTGTCCTTCAGCTCGATTTCCTTGGCGACGGAGACGCCGTCCTTGGTCACGGTGGGGGCGCCGAACGAGCGATCCAGCACCACGTTGCGGCCCTTGGGACCGAGGGTGACTTTCACGGCGTTGGCCAGGGTGTTCACCCCGGCAACCATCTTGTGGCGGGCTTCGTCGCCGAACTTAACCATTTTTGCAGCCATTGCTTGCTCCTTGAATTCTGTTGGATTGAACGCGATTGCCGGGCGAGGGATTCGCTGCGCCCGATGGATTCATTGAGAAGGCTTACTTCTCGATCACGCCCATGACGTCTTCTTCGCGCATGACCAGGACTTCCTCGCCCTCGATCTTGACGCCCTGGCCGGCGTACTTGCCGAACAGCACGCGGTCGCCGACTTTCACGTCCATGGCGATGGTCTTGCCGCTGTCGTCCTTCTTGCCGGGGCCGACGGCGATGACTTCGCCCTGGTCGGGTTTTTCGGTGGCGCTGTCGGGAATCACGATGCCGGAAGCGGTCTTGCGCTCTTCTTCCATGCGCTTGACGATGATGCGGTCATGCAAAGGACGGATTTTCATTATTAATCTCCATTGAAAATCAATGAGTTGAAATATTTCCACCCGAGCGAAGCGACAAAAAAGCTTAGGCGGAACCAATGTTTTGGCCGGGGTTGTTAGCACTCTCACCCGGAGGCTGCTAATGATAGGGGGCGAATATGACAATTTCAACCCCGGCCCCTGATGCCAGGTGTCGTTTGCAGTTTTAACCGAGACATATTTATCCTTAAAAATCATTGGATTAAATAACATCTCGCAATGATATTTTGTGAATTTCTGCAACTTAAGTCGAGAGTATTGCCACCTCCTGCATTCCAATCCGAGATTGCTCGAAATCTTAACGTTTTCAAGCCACTATCAGAACAAAAAACGCCGAACAAATATATAAATTGGGGGTTCTAGCATCTCCGTGAATGAGCAGTAAAAATCATACTTGATTCCAATATTTCATCGAGTAGGTTTGAAAGGTCTGGCCATAAACAAGAAGGAAATCAGCAATGACTGGCAGAGATTCAATCCAACCAAAACCAAGCCCAATGACGACTCTATCAAAGCAACGTAGCACGCCGGCAGGGAAAACCTGCCGGGCTACTTCGCGCCTGCCAGGCTGGCATGGTGGCTGGTCAAGAGCTGCTGGCGGTATGCCATGACGCAATCCAAACACAAGGAGAAGAAAACATGAGTGATGTCGAAATTGCAAGCCTCGCTGGCGTAGTCGTCACCCTTGTCGGTGTGATTGCCTTTTTTATCTATCTGATAACGGACGACCACAACCCGATCGAGCGGCGGGCAAAACGCCTGGCCATCCTGACCGGGGTGGCCTCTATGGCAGCAGTCATTGGCGCTGTCGTGGCGATCTATTTCTTCGTCAGCGACGTTATCGGCGCATTCCTGTGGTTCCCGTCGATCGGCCTGGCTGTCATCGCGGTTTGGCATGCAAGCAAGATCACATACCGGCTAATGGGGGGAGGCAAGTCGTCCGAGGATGGCCCCTCTCAAAATGCAGAGGCAAGTTCGTGATCCTTTTCCTGGATTTCGACGGGGTACTGCACCCAGAAATCATGGGCACGCCTGAACTATGTCATTTGCCTGCCCTGGAGGAACTCCTGCGGGAGTTTCCCCAGGTCAATCTGGTGCTGAGCACCTCCTGGCGCATCGTCTATCCGCATGCCGCCTTGCTGGGGGTGTTTTCCACTTGATATTCGGGAGCGGGTCATTGGTACGACGCCAGACCATGACAGCATTCCTTCCGAAATCCGCGAAGGCCTGTCCAAATTCATACGGCAAGCCGAAATCGAGGCATGGCTGCTACAGAATGCAGCCAAGGGTAACTTCATCGTTGTTGACGATTGCGCATCCGAGTTTGCATCAAACTGGGCTCCCCTGCTGCTGATTGATGGCAAAATAGGGTTGACAGAGCAATATTTGCAGCGGCTGAGAGCGATATTGTCCGCCGCCTACCCCACACTCGCTGAGTGATCCCCATGGTCAAATAAGGTAGCAGGCAATTCCCCCCACCCTATATTTTCCCTTCCCCCAAACTGATCGCGTCAGAATCGAAATTGAGGCGAACATGAACCAAATTTCCCATCTTCTTGCATTGTTCACGATATCCGTGGCCATGCTTCAGCCAGTTCAAGCCGCCACTCTTGCCGGGAAAGTAGTGGGCATTACTGACGGAGATACCCTGACCTTGCTCGACACAACGAACACCCAGCACAAGATACGCCTCGCGGGTATAGATACTCCAGAGAAGGGGCAGCCGTTCGGACAGGTTTG
>JANJXF010000219.1 GCA_024709165.1 Thiobacillus sp.
GCGGACAGCTATAATTCTGCCTTTGTGGTGCAGCGCCTGAAGCCTCCAGCGCGCCGGCCCGCCGAAGGGATTGCCATGCTGCTGATGATCGACAATTACGATAGCTTCACCTATAACCTGGTGCAGTATTTCGGCGAGCTCGGTGAAGACGTCAAAGTCGTGCGCAACGACGAGATCGACCTTGCCGGCATTGCCGCACTGAAGCCCGATCACATCGTCGTTTCACCCGGACCCTGCACGCCCAACGAGGCGGGCGTGTCGGTGCCGCTGATCCGGGAATTTGCCGGCAGGATTCCCATCCTCGGCGTGTGCCTGGGCCACCAGAGCATCGGCCAGGCGTTCGGCGGCAGAATCGTGCGCGCGAAAGAACTGATGCACGGCAAGACGTCGATGATCCACCACCTCGATACCGGGGTGTTCAAGGGGCTGCCGAGCCCCTTCCGCGCGACCCGCTACCACTCGCTGGTGATCGAGCGCGAGAGCCTGCCCGATTGTCTGGAAATCACCGCCTGGACCGATGACGGCGAAATCATGGGCGTGCGCCACAAGACACAAATGGTGGAAGGCGTGCAGTTCCACCCCGAATCCATTCTCAGCGAGCACGGCCACGCGTTGCTGCGCAATTTTCTCGCACAGATCGTGGCGGCCTGAGCGGGAACGCGCCACGCGGTTCATGCGATAATCGCAGCTTCGACTTTTTCGTGCTCGGTGGCGGCGTCCCTGCTGCCCGATCAGGCTCCGTCATGTCCATCACACCGCAGGAAGCGCTGAAGCGCACCATCGAGCATCGCGAGATCTTCTTCGACGAAATGATCGCCCTGATGCGTCAGATCATGGCGGGCGAGATCTCGCCGGTAATGACCGCCGCGATCCTCACCGGCCTGCGCACCAAGAAGGAAACCGTCGGAGAAATCGCCGCCGCCGCGACGGTGATGCGCGAGCTGGCGATCCCGGTCGAGGTGCCACCACCCAACGACAATTTCCTTGACGTGGTCGGCACCGGTGGCGACGGCGCGCACACGTTCAACATTTCCACTGCGACCCTCTTCGTCGCCGCGGCGGTCGGCGCGCGCGTCGCCAAACACGGCGGGCGCAGCGTGTCGTCCTCCTCGGGCAGC
>JANJXF010000027.1 GCA_024709165.1 Thiobacillus sp.
GTGCCCAAGGATGTGACTGCGCATCTCGCCGAATTCGAATATCCGGCCACGCTCGAGATGCGCTCATACAGCCCGGTGGCCAAGGGTCACAGTGGACAAATGAAGCGTGCGGTGCAGATGCTGCTCGAAGCCAAGCGGCCGATGATCTACACCGGCGGCGGCGTGGTGCTGGGCGATGCCTCGGAACAACTGGCCGAGTTCACCCGGTTATTGGGTTTCCCCATCACCAACACGCTGATGGGTCTAGGCGGCTTTCCCGCCACCGACAGGCAGAACCTCGGCATGCTCGGCATGCACGGTACCTACGAAGCCAACATGGCGATGCAGCACTGCGACGTACTGCTCGCCGTCGGCGCGCGCTTCGACGACCGCGTGATCGGCAACCCGTCGCACTTCGCACGCGAGCAGCGCCGCATCATCCACGTCGACATCGACCCGTCGTCGATCTCCAAGCGCGTCAAGGTCGACGTGCCCATCGTCGGCGACGTGCAGAACGTGCTGTCCGAGATGCTTGCGCTGCTGAAGCAGGCCAAGGAGAAGCCGGACGCCGCGGCGCTCAACGCCTGGTGGACGCAGATCGAGCTGTGGCGCTCGAAGAACTGCCTCAAATACAACCGCAACAGCCCCATCATCAAGCCGCAGTACGTGGTGGAGAAACTGTGGGAAGTCACCAAGGGCGACGCGTTCGTCACCTCCGACGTCGGCCAGCACCAGATGTGGGCCGCGCAGTACTACAAGTTCGACAAGCCGCGGCGCTGGATGAATTCGGGCGGGCTTGGCACCATGGGCGTCGGCCTGCCTTATGCGATGGGCGTGCAGCTTGCGCATCCGGACGCGCAGGTGGCGTGCATCACCGGTGAATCGAGCGTGCAGATGAACATCCAGGAACTGTCCACCTGCAAGCAGTACCGCATCCCGATCAAGGTGGTGACGCTCAACAACCGCTACATGGGCATGGTGCGGCAGTGGCAGGAATTTTTCTACGGCAGCCGCTACGCGGAATCCTACATGGAGTCGCTGCCCGATTTCGTCAGGCTGGCGGAAAGCTATGGGCATGTCGGCATGCGCATCGACAAGCCCGAGGACGTCGAGGGCGCGCTGAAGGAGGCGTTCTCGCCGGCATTGAAGGAGCGCCTGGTGTTCATGGATTTTCAGACCGACCAGACCGAGAACGTCTACCCCATGGTCGAGGGCGGCAAGGGCCTGTCCGAGATGATTCTGGCGGAGGAGCTATGAGACGCATCATTTCGCTCCTCATGGAAAACGAGGCGGGCGCGCTGTCGCGCGTCGCCGGCTTGTTCTCGGCACGCGGCTACAACATCGAGTCGCTCACCGTGGCGCCGACCGAGGATGCCACGCTGTCGCGCATGACCATCGTCACCACCGGCTCGGATGAAATCCTCGAACAGATCACCAAACAGCTGAACAAGCTGGTCGACGTCATCAAGGTGATGGACCTCACCGAGGGCCGCCACATCGAGCGCGAGCTGATGCTGGTCAAGGTGAAGGCCGTGGGCAGCGGGCGCGAGGAGATGAAGCGTACCGCCGACATCTTTCGTGGCCGCATCATCGATGTCACCGACGCCACCTACACCATCGAGCTGACCGGTACCGGCTCCAAGCTCGATGCTTTCCTGGAAGCGATCGACCCCGCCGTCATCATCGAAACCGTGCGTACCGGCGCATCCGGCATCGGGCGCGGCGAGCGCAGCCTCAAGATCTGATTTTTCGTTTAGGAACTCACATGAAAGTTTATTACGACAAGGACGCCGACATCTCCCTCATCAAGAAGCGCAAGGTGGCCATCATCGGCTACGGTTCGCAAGGCCACGCCCACGCCAACAATCTGAAGGATTCCGGCGTCAAGGTCACGATCGGCCTGCGCCCCGGTTCCGCCTCCGCCAAAAAGGCGGAAAATGCCGGCCTCAAGGTCAAGAGCGTACCTGAGGCCGTCGCCGGCGCGGATCTGGTGATGATCCTCACCCCGGACGAGTTCCAATCCCGCCTGTATCGCGACGAAGTCGAGCCCAACCTGAAGAAGGGCGCGACGCTGGCGTTCGCTCACGGCTTCTCCATCCACTACAACCAGATTGTGCCGCGCGAGGACCTCGACGTGATCATGGTCGCGCCCAAGGCGCCGGGCCACACCGTGCGCTCCGAGTTCGTCAAGGGGGGCGGCATTCCCGACCTCATCGCCATTTACCAGGACGCCACGGGCAAGGCGCGCGATCTCGCGCTGTCCTACGCTTCCGCCATCGGCGGTGGGCGTACCGGCATCATCGAGACCACCTTCAAGGACGAGACCGAGACCGACCTGTTCGGCGAGCAGGCCGTGCTGTGCGGCGGTGCCGTCGAGCTGGTCAAGGCCGGCTTCGAAACCCTGGTCGAAGCGGGCTATGCGCCGGAGATGGCGTACTTCGAATGCCTGCATGAGCTGAAGCTGATCGTCGACCTGATGTACGAGGGCGGCATCGCCAACATGAACTACTCAATCTCCAACAACGCGGAGTACGGCGAATACGTCACCGGTCCCCAGGTCATCAATGCCCAGTCCAGGGCGGCGATGAAGGAATGTCTGAACAACATCCAGAATGGCACCTACGCCAAGCGCTTCATCCTCGAGGGCCAGGCCAACTACCCCGAGATGACCGCTTGGCGTCGCAACAACGCCGCGCATCCGATCGAGGTCGTTGGTGGCAGGTTGCGTGCGATGATGCCCTGGATCGCGGCCAACAAGCTGGTCGACAAGTCGAAAAACTGAAGTGTGTGAGGGGTGAGGCGAAAGGGGTGAGGCGGAGGGCGCTTCACGGTCTTGGCGCCTCACGCCTCATTCCGCGCGCCTCACTCACATGAAACAACCCCTTATCGCCCGCGAGGGCTGGCTCGTTCTTCTCGCTGCGTTTGCCGCCGCGCTCGTCGCCACCTGGCTGGTCGGCGGGTGGTCGGCGCCGTTCTGGATCTGGGCGCTGTTCGCCCTGCAGTTCTTCCGCGATCCGGTGCGCGTGCCGCCAGCCGATGCCGATGCGGTGATCGCGCCGGCGGACGGCCGTATCGTTGCAGTGGAAAAGGTCGACGACCCCTACCTCAAGCGCGAGGCGCTCAAGATCAGCGTGTTCATGAACGTGTTCAACGTGCACTCGAACAAGAGTCCGGTCGACGGCGAGGTGAAGGGGCGCTGGTACAACCCGGGCAGCTTCGTCAATGCGGATCTCGACAAGGCTTCGCTTGAAAACGAGCGCAACGCGCTCTGGATCCACAACGCACGCGGCGATGTGACCAGCGTGCAGATCGCCGGCCTGATCGCACGCCGCATCCTCTGCTATGTCGCCACCGGCGACAAGCTGGTACGCGGGCAGCGCTACGGCTTCATCCGTTTCGGCTCGCGGGTCGACGTGTACCTGCCGGTCACCGCGCGCGCCGAAGTCTCGATTGGCCAAAAAGTCACCGGCGGGCGTACCATACTGGCTCGCTGGTAACCTGATTGGGCACAATGCCTGACCTCATCCACCGCAAGACCGACCGGCAGCGGCCCCGGATGCGCGACCGCGGCATCTACCTGCTGCCCAACCTGTTCACCACCGGCGCGCTGTTCGCCGGTTTCTACGCCGTCGTGCAGGCGATGAACGGGCGTTTCGAGCACGCCGCGGTGGCGATCTTCATCGCCATGGTGCTTGACGGCCTGGATGGCCGCGTCGCGCGCCTGACGCACACACAGAGTGCGTTCGGCGCGGAATACGACAGTCTGTCCGACATGGTTTCCTTCGGCGTCGCCCCGGCGCTGGTGATCTACGAATTCGCCCTGCAGGGTCTGGGCAAGTTCGGTTGGATCGCCGCTTTCGTCTATTGCGCCGGTGCCGCGCTGCGTCTGGCGCGCTTCAACACACAGCTCGACGCTGTGACCGACAAGCGCTTCTTTCAGGGATTGCCCAGCCCGTCGGCCGCCGCGCTTGTCGCCGGGTTCGTCTGGGTCATGGTCGAATACCGGATTTCCGGCAGCGATGTGCGCGTGCTTGCAGCCGTCATAGCCCTGTTCGGCGGGCTGACCATGGTCAGCAACTTCCGCTTTTACAGCGGCAAGGAAATCAATCTGAGGAAGAGCGTGCCCTTCTTCGTCATCCTGCTGGTGGTGCTCGCCTTCATTCTGGTTTCCACCAGTCCGCCCGAAGTGCTGTTCGGCGGTTTCGTGCTGTACGGCCTTTCCGGCTATGCCGACGCGCTGTGGCGTGTGACGCGTCGCGGCAGGTCGGCGCAGCCGACGACCGAATGACTCACAGCCCTTCCATGGGCGAGCGTCCGGTCAGACTGGCCCGGCCGCGCGCCTGCCGATGCGGAACCACAGCGCATACAGCGCCGGCACGAACAGCAGGGTGATGAGCGTGCCGACGGCGATGCCGCCGATGAGGACGTAGGCGAGCGGGCCCCAGAACCCGTCGAGGGTGAGCGGTACGAAGGCGAAGATGGCGGCGAGTGCGGTGAGCACGACGGGGCGCGCGCGCCGCACTGCGGCCTCGACGACGGCGTCGGAGGCCGGCATGCCGTCCTGGAGGTTGTCGGCCACCTGCTGGGTGAGGATGAGGGTGTTGCGCATGAGAATGCCGGCCAGGCCGATGAGACCCAGCAGCGCGACGAAGCCGAACGGCTGGCGGAACAGCAGCAGCGCCGCGACCGCACCGATCACGCCGAGCGGGGCAGTGGCGACAACCACGAAAGTGCCGCTGAACGAGCGCATCTGCAGCATGACAAAAATGAGCGTCAACGCGAGCATCACCGGCATCAGCCGGTTGATCGACGCGTCGGCCTTGCCTGATTGCTCGACCGAGCCGCCGATATCGATGCGGTACCCGGGTGGCAGCGAGGCGCGCAGCTTGGCGAGCTTGCTCCACACCGCAGCGCTGACGTCGTTGGGCTGGGCGCCGCGGATGTCGGCGTGAACGGCAACGAAGGGCTCGCGGTTATAGCGGCGGATGACCGGATCTTCGAAACGGACTTCCAGTTTGCCGAGCTGGGCGAGCGGCACCGTGTGGCCGTCGAGGGTGCGCAATTCGATCGCCTGCGGGCGGCCGGCATCGGCGGCGCCGCCGCGCGCGTGCACCTCGACGCTGCGCAGACCCTGGCGCACGGTGGTGACGGCGGTGCCGTCGAGCTGGAACTGGAGCTGGCGTGCGACTTCGTTCGGGGTGAGGCCGACCAGACGCAGGCGCTCGGGGTCGGCCGTCAGATGCAGCACGGGGACCCGCTCGTCCCACTCCAGATGCGGGTCGCGGATGTTCCGGTTGGCGTCCATTACCTCGCGCACCGCGTGGCCGATGCGGCGCAGTTCGACCGGATCGGGGCCGACGACGCGAAAACTCACAGGCCAGATCACCGGCGGGCCATAGAACAGCCGCGTGACGCGCACGCGCGCTTCGGGGAAGTCGCCGTTGGCAATGTGCTGTTCCAGTGTCGTCATGACGCGGTCGCGCGCCGCGACGTCCTGGGTGACCGCGATGATTTTCGCAAAGGCGGGGTCGGGCTGCTCCGGATTCGCGGAGATGAAGAAGCGCGGCGCGCCCGCTCCGACGTAGGCCGACAGGGTGCGCACCTCGGGCATTTTCGCCAGGATGGCTTCGAGCTTGTGCGTGGTTGCATCGGTGGTGCCGATCGCGCTGCCCTGCGGCAGGTAGACGCTCACCAGGACTTCAGTGCGGTCGGAGCCGGGGAAAAACTGCTTTTCCACGGGGCCGGCCATGCCGGCGACAGCGAGTGCCAGGAGCCCCAGCGTGCCTGCGACGACGGTCTTGCGGCGCGCGACGCACCACTCGATCAGCGCGCGCAGGCGCCGGTACGCCGGGGTTTGGTACAGGCTGCCGCCGGCGTGGGTGCCTTTCCTGTAGTCGGGGAGAAGCTTGACGCCGAGGTAGGGGGTGAAGGTGACCGCGACCAGCCACGACAGCAGCAGCGCGATGCCCAGCACCCAGAAGATATTGCCGGCGTATTCGCCGACACCGGATTGCGCGAAGCCGATCGGTACGAAGCCTGCGACAGTGACAAGAGTGCCGAACAGCATCGGCGCAGCAGTGACGTTCCACGCGTGCGAAGCGGCCCGCACACGGTCCCAGCCTTCCTCCATTTTGACGATCATCATCTCGATGGCGATGATGGCATCGTCGACCAGGAGGCCCAGCGCGATGATGAGCGCACCCAGGGTGATGCGGTCGAGGTTGATGCCGCGCAGTTTCATCACCAGGAAGGTGAGGCCGATCGTCACAGGAATGGCAATGCCCACCACCAGTCCGGCGCGTAGGCCGATGGCGAGCACGCTGATGCCGATGACCACGGCGACCGCGACGAGGAACTTGAGCTGGAACAGGTTCACCGCGCTGGAGATAGCCTCCGCCTGGTTGGTGAGCGGGGTGAGCGTGATGCCCAGTGGCAGGCGCGCGCGTTCGGACGCGAAGAAGGTATCGAGGCGTTCGCCGAGGTGCAGGCCGTTTTCGCCACGGCGCATCACCACGCCAAGCAGGATCGCGTCCTCGCCGTGCGCGCGCACCAGATAGGAAGGCGGTGTTTCGTAACCGCGTCGCACCGTCGCGATGTCCGACAGGCGCAGCAGGTGGTCGCCAATGCGCAGCGGCACCGCGGCCAGTGCCGCCGGATCGGCGAGGTCGGCGTCCAGGCGCAGGTACACGCGCGGACCGGCGGTCTCGATGTGGCCGACCGGCATCAGGCGATTGTGGGCGTCGATGGCATCGAAGACCGCCTGTGCAGAAAGATTCAGGCTGTGCAGCTTTGCCATGTCGAAGTCGACGAACACCCGCTCGCTGCGTTCCCCCAGCAACAGCGCCTTGTGTACGCCATCGACGAGTTGCAGGCGGTTGCGCACGGATTCCGCCTCGCGCACCAGGTCGCGCATCGGCATGCCTTGCGCGGTCAGCGCGATGAGGCTGAAATACACGTCGGAGAAATCGTCGTTGACCAGCGGGCCGATGACACCCGGTGGCAGTCTGCCCGCCTCGTCCTGCATGCGTTTGCGCACCTCGTAGAAGAGGTCTGGAATGATGCGGTTGGGCGCGTAGTCGTGGAATTCGATCTGCAGGTCGGCGCGGCCCGGACGCACCACGGTTTCGATGCGATACAGGTAATCGATTTCCTGGATGCGCTTTTCCAGACGGTCCACCACCTGCTGCTGCAGCGTGTCCGGCGTCGCCCCGGGCCAGATCACCGACACCGCGACGATGCGCACGGTGAAGGCGGGATCCTCGGCGCGGCCGAGCGAGAGAAAGGCGTAGACGCCGGCAATGATCGAGAGCAGCAGGAAGAACAGCGCAATCGAGCGCTCGCGCACCGCGAGCGCCGACAGGTTGGGAAAGCTCATTGGCGGCGCTCCCGCACTGCCATGCCGGGTTTCAGCAGGTGCGTACCCAGCGCCACGATGCGGCTTCCAGGCTCAAGCCTGGCCCGGATGTGTGCGGTATCGGCATCCAGAGCGATCACTTCGACGGGTACCGGCTGCACGGCGCCACGGACGACCTGCCATACGCGGGCACCTTCGGCGCGTTCGTCGAGCGCCCCCAGGGGTACGGCCAGCCCGCCGTTATCGGCAGCGGTGGCGAAGCGTACACGCACGACGCTGCCGAGCGTCAGCGCATCGGCAGCCGCGTCCCGGTCGACGCGGTAACGGCTGCGCCAGGTCCGGCTGTCGGGGTCCGCCGCGCCGGCGGTTTCGCGCAGCGTCAGCGCCAGTGGCGAGCCTTCGGGTGGCAGCGCTTCGCCGGTACGCGGTGGCGTGACGCTGTCGGGAAAGAATACCTCGATTTCGCGCGCACCGTCGTGTGCGATCACGGCGACCGGCTGGCCGGCGGCCACTACCTGTCCAGGCTCGCCGAGTGTGCTGACGACAACGCCGTCCGCGGCAGTCGTGAGTGCGGCGTAGCCGCGTGCGTGGCGTGCCTGCTGCAGACGGGCACGGGCGGCGTCCAGACGCGCCTGCGTCTCGCGCACCACGAGTTCGGTGCGGTCGAGCGCCTGGCGGCTGACGAAGGCTTGCGCCTGCAACGCTCGGTTGCGCGTGGCGTCGGCTTGCGCGAGATGCAAGGCCGACAGCGCGGCGGCATGCTCGGCTTCCGCCGCCTGGACTGCCTGTTCGAGGTCGCGCGGGTCGAGACGGAACAGCGCCGAGCCGCGGGCCACACGTTGGCCTGCGTCGACGTGGCGCGTCGCAATGCGTCCGCCCACCTGGAATGCCACCGGAGTTTCATGGCGCGCGCGCACCGTGCCGGTGAGCTCCAGTTCGGTCGCGCCGTTGGCGCGCACCGGGGCGGTCAGCACCCAGGGCGGCACACTCTTGGGCGGTGGCGGCGCTTCACCCTGACAGGCAGAAAGCAGGAGCAATGCGAGCGCGGCAAGGGTGAGGGTTCTGGACATGGGGTGTCTCGTGCGAGGTCGAGGAGGGTTTGCCTTGATGTTCCGCCTGCGTAGTGTAACCGGCCAGCGGCACGGGGTCGGGGGGCAATTCAGCGTGGATGGGGCTCCGCGGCGTCGGCGAGCCGTTGCAGCAGTGCGGTCAGCGTGGCGATCTCCTGCGCATCCAGAATGCTGCGTATCCACGCGTCGGCGGTGGCGGCGACGTCCGCCATGGCCTGCTCGATCAGGACTCTGCCTGCGGGTGTCAGCCGAATCGGCTTGACGCGCTGGTCGTGGGGATCCTGCGAACGTAGCACCAGAGTGCGCGCTTCCAGTTGCCGCATCACCTTGCTCAGGCCGCCCGAAGTGATGAGCAGGCAATCCTGCAGCTGCGACGGGGTGAGCTGGTGGGGCGGAGGCGCGTTGCGCAGCGTCGCGAGGACGTCGAATTCCGCCGGCGTGAGCTTGTGCCTCGCCCAGATCGGACGGGCGCGGACAAGCGTCATTTCACGGGCGCTGTGGAGGTGCAGGATGAGCGGCAAGGTGTCGGGTGCGTGACTTTCCGACCAGGCATGGCACGGTCGTTTGCGGGGTGAGGTCATGGCGGAGCCTCCGGGCGATGAAGCACATCGTAGCAGCAAATTATCTTGCGAGAAAGATAAGTTGTCGCTATCATGATTTTTCGCGCGGGAGTGGTGCCGTGGGCTTTTCACGGCAAGAGTGGGTCGGCGTGTGCCGCAGTCGCATGCTCGCCGTGAACGTTTGACGGCAGCGATGCTCCAATCCCCCGGCTGACGAAGTGCAGTGGCCTGCATACCCCGGGAGGCGAGTCACCCATGGCGAAGCGGTACACTCGATCCACAATCTCGACGACATTCCCATGACCCTGCGTCATTCCGTATTCAAGATTGCCCTGCTGGCGAGCACCGGCCTTGCCGGCTGCACCGCCCTCGGGCCGGATTACCAGACTGCGATGCCTGTCGCACCGGCAGGCTGGAGCCGTGCGCCGGACAGCGCGGCGGTGGTGCGCGTCGAGGCGCCCGACGACCTCGGTCGCTGGTGGCAGAGGTTCGAGGATCCACTGTTGTCCGAACTGGTGGAACAGGGGCTGCAGGCGAATCTCGATCTCGCGAGCGCGCAGGCGCGCCTGCGCGAAGCGCGCGCGCGTCGCACCGTGGCGGCAGCCGGCCGTTTTCCGGAGGTCGGCGCATCCGTTACGGCGCGCCGCACGGGGGCCAGCGAGACGCTGGGCGGCGGCAATACCCGCAACGCCTTCGCTGCGGGCTTCGATGCAAGCTGGGAACTCGACGTGTTCGGCGGCGTGCGGCGCAGCGTCGAGGCGGCGGAGGCGGATGTGCAGACCGGCGAGGCGAATCTGCAGGCCGCGCAGGTGTCGCTGGCGGCCGAGGTGGCGCTCAACTATGTGGACGTGCGGGCGTATCAGCTGCGCCTTGCGATCGCGCGTGACAATCTTGCGAGCCAGGCACAGACGCTGCAGTTGACCGACTGGCGCGCGCAGGCGGGACTGGTGAGCCGCCAGGACGTCGAGCAGGCGCGCACCAATCTCGAACAGACACGCGCGCAGATTCCCGCGCTGGAATCGGGCCTCGCAGCGGCCGAGCATCGTCTTGCGGTGCTGCTGGGACAGGCACCTGGCAGCTTGGGTGCGCGGCTTGCAGCGGGTGCAGGACTGCCGCAGGCGCCGGCGTCGATCGCCGTCGGTATCCCCGCCGATACCCTCAGGCAGCGCCCCGATGTGCGTGCCGCGGAGCGTGCGCTCGCGGCGGAAACCGCGCGGCTGGGCGTGGCGGAAGCGGCACGCTATCCGGATTTTCGGCTGTCCGGTTCCATCGGCCTGGAGGCCCTGACCTTCGCCGGCCTTGGCGACGGCGGCGCGGGCACCCATTCGCTGCTCGCCGCGCTCGCTGCACCGATCTTCAATGCCGGCCGTCTGCGTGCGCAGGTGGAAATCCAGGATGCGGTACGCGAGCGCGCGCAGGCGGTTTACGAGTCCACGGTGCTTGCGGCGCTGGAAGACGTGGAGAACGCACTCGTTGCGCTGGTGCGCAGCCGCGAGCGCGAGCAGGCGCTGGCAAGTGGGCTCGATGCGGCGCGCAACGCCGCAGCATTGGCGCGAGACCGCTACAGCGCCGGACTCATCGACTTCCAGGCGGTACTCGATACGGAACGCAGCGTGCTGTCGTTGCAGGACAGTTTCGCCAGCACGCGCGCGGACGGCATTGCGGCACTGGTCCGCCTGTACAAGGCGCTGGGCGGCGGCTGGTCGCCCGCGGCGCCGACACCGACTCTCGCTCAGGACACACCATGAATACCTCCACTGCCAGCTCCGAGACACCGGCCAAAACACTGCTTGCCGACGATTCGACAGGCGCACGCTCGCGTCGCTGGAAATGGCTGGGGGGCGCAGCCGTTCTGCTCGCCGCGGGGATTGCTTACTTTTTGATACGTGGCGACGATGCGGCGCAGCAGCCGCAGTACCGGACCGAGAAAGCGGATATGGGCAGACTGGTGGTGAAGGTCTCGGCGACCGGCAATCTGCAGCCGACCAACACCGTCGATGTGGGCAGCGAGCTGTCCGGCATCGTCGAGAAGGTGTTCGTCGACGACAACGACAGCGTAAGGAAGGGGCAGGTACTGGCGCAGCTCGATCTTTCCAAGCTGCGGGATGCGGTTGCCCGATCGCGTGCGAATCTGGTCGCAGCGGAGGCGCAGGTGACGCAGATGGGGGCGACCGTGGCCGAAGCGCGCGCCACGTTGGAGCGTTACCGGAAGGTGGCGCAGCTGTCCGGCGGCAAGGTACCATCGCAGGCGGAGATGGACGCCGCGGTGGCGAATCGTGCACGCGCCGAAGCCAACGAGGCCAGTGCACGTGCCAGCGTCACGCAGGCGCGCGCGACCTTGCAGTCGGACGAGACCAATCTGGGCAAGGCCCGCATCCGCTCGCCGATCAACGGGGTGGTGCTGTCGCGTCAGGTCGATCCGGGACAGACGGTGGCGGCATCCTTCCAGGCGCCGGTGCTGTTCAAGCTGGCCGAGGATCTCACCCAGATGGAATTGCAGGTTGCCGTCGATGAGGCGGACGTCGGTCAGGTGAAGAGCGGACAAAAGGCCACATTCAGTGTCGATGCCTGGCCGGGGCGGCAGTACGCGGCCGTCATCCGGCGCGTCGGTTTCGGCGCGCAGTCGCAGGACGGGGTTGTTTCCTACCTCACCGTGCTTGATGTCGACAATGCGGATCTCAGCCTGCGTCCCGGCATGACGGGCACCGCCGACATCACCACGCTGGTTCGTGAGCAGGTCCTTCTGGTACCGAACGGTGCCTTGCGCTTCACTCCGGCCACGACGGATGCGGCGCCGAAGAAATCCGCTGCTGGTATCGCCGGCATGTTGATGCCGCGGCCCCCGCGAGAGGCGCCCAAGGCGCGTTCCACCCCTGGCGCGACGCCACGCGTCTGGGTGCTGCGCGACGGCCAGCCGGTTGCACTCGACGTGCAGACCGGCGCAACCAACGGCCGCGTGACCGAGATCGTCGGCGGCGAACTCAATGCCGGCATGGCGGTGATCACCGAGGCCCTGCGCACTCCGCAATGAGCGACGGCCCGCTGATCCGGCTCGCCGGCATCACCAAGACCTACGGCCGCGGACAGGCCGCGTTCCAGGCGCTACGCGGCGTCGATCTCGTCGTCGAGGCGGGTGATTTCGTCGCCATCATGGGGCCGAGCGGCTCCGGCAAGTCCACCGCGATGAACATCATCGGCTGCCTGGATACGCCGACCCAGGGCAGTTACGCCTTTGAAGGCGTGAAGGTCGAAGGACTCACGCGCAACGGCCGCGCCTTGCTGCGCCGCCACTATCTCGGCTTCGTGTTCCAGGGCTTCAACCTGCTGGCACGCACGACCGCACTGGAAAACGTCGAACTGCCGCTCATCTACCGCGGCGAACCCGCCGCCAGTCGGCATGCCGCCGCACGTGCGGCGCTCGCGCAGGTCGGACTCGCGGGATGGGAGCATCACACGCCGGGTGAATTGTCCGGCGGGCAGCAGCAGCGTGTCGCCATTGCGCGTGCCATCGTGACGCATCCTCGGGTGCTGCTGGCCGATGAGCCCACTGGCAACCTCGACAGCGTCAACAGTGTGGAGATCATGGAACTCATCCGCGGGCTGAACCGCGATCGCGGTATCACCGTGCTGATGGTGACGCACGAGCCGGAGATGGCCGCCTATGCGAAGCGGGTGGTGCGTTTCGTCGACGGACGCATCGACAGCGACCGCCGCAAGGAGGAGAACGCCTGATGCTGTGGAACACGCTGCTTCTCGCCCTGCGCGCGATCCGGCGCAATTTGCTGCGCTCGTTTCTCACCATTCTTGGCATCGTCATTGGTGTGGCCGCCGTCATCACCATGGTCACCCTGGGAAACGGCGCCACGCGTTCCGTGTCCGACCAGATCGCCAGCATGGGCAGCAACCTGTTGCTGGTGATGCCCGGTCAGCGCTTCGGGCCCGGATCCGAAGGTGCGCAGCCCTTCAAGAGCAGCGACGTCGAAGCCATTCACAGCCAGATTTCTGCGGTTGACGTGGTCGCGCCGGTGGTCAACAAGGCGGCGACCGCGGTGTATCAGGCCAACAACTGGTCCACCGTCGTGACCGGCAGCAGCAACGAATACTTCCAGGCCGGCAACTGGGTGCTCGCTGCGGGACGCGTCTTCAACGAGGCGGAGGAACGTTCCGGCAAGGCAGTATGCGTGATCGGAGAGACGGTGCGCGAAAAGCTGTTCGGCGGGCAGAATCCGGTCGGCAGCGATATCCGCATCAAACAGTTCGCCTGCGAGGTGATCGGTCTGCTCAAGCCCAAGGGACAATCGGCCATGGGTTCCGACCAGGACGACACCGTGGTCATGCCGCTGCGCACCGTGCAGCGCCGTCTTGCTGGCAGTACCGACATCACGCGCCTGAGCGTTGCGGTGAAGGCGGGCGCCTCGATTGACGCGACCAAAAAGCAGCTCGGCGAGCTGCTGCGCGAACGGCGCAATATCGGCGAGAGCGAGGACGACGACTTCCGTGTCATGGACACGCGGCAGATCGCCGAGATGCTCACCAGCACCACACGCATCCTCACCATGCTGCTGGGCGCGGTGGCGGCTGTGAGCCTGCTCGTCGGCGGCATCGGCATCATGAACATCATGCTGGTGTCCGTGACCGAACGCACGCGCGAAATCGGCATCCGTCTTGCGATCGGTGCGCTGGAACGCGAAGTGCTGCTGCAGTTCCTCATCGAGGCCGTGGTGCTGGCGAGTCTTGGCGGCCTCGTCGGCATCGCGCTGGCCACTGTGGCCTCGATCACGCTTGCCAACGTGATGCAGATTCCCTATCTGTTCGACCCGGCCATCAACCTGCTGTCCTTCCTGTTCTCCGCCGGTATCGGCGTGATCTTCGGCTTCTTCCCTGCGCGCCGCGCGGCGCAGCTCGACCCCATCGACGCGTTGCGGCACGAGTAGTCGATCCGACCCGTAGTGCGGTCGGCCACCGCTGGACCCACAACTCAAGACGCGATCCGTGACTCGCCACACGCGCTCCGCGGGGGGGGGCGCACGTCTGCGAGCACGGACCGAATTTTCTTGCCGCTGCCCTTGACATCGCGCAATGGTCTGCATAAAGTAAGTATTCAGTAACTTACTTGTGGCCGGCGCCTGCCGGAATGTCCATGGATACGATCCTGAAATCCGTGTCCCGCACGCTGCTCGCCCTGGCGCTGCTGGGCGGCGGCTTTGCTCACGCCGCCGATCCGCTGTCATTGACGGAAGCCTTGACCCGCGCGGCAGCGACCAATCCGGCGATTCTTCAGCAGCAGGCGGAGGTGGAGAAGCAGACGCTGGAGCAGGGCATCGCGCGCGGCCAGCGGCTGCCGCGTGTCGATCTCAATGCGGATTACACGCGCTACGCCTATTCCACCCTCATCACGCCGATCCGTGCACCCGGAGTTTTTCCGCCCATGGACCGCGACGTCGCAAACATCGGTCTCGCCCTGAGCCTGCCGCTCTACAGCGGCGGCAAGCTGGTCGCCGGCGAGGCGCTGGCCGCGCACAACCGCGAGGCCGTGCTGCAGTCGCTGCGCGCCAGTGAACAGGATCTGCTGTTCAACGTCGTCGCAGCGTATACCAAGGCGCTGCATTTCCGTGAGCTCGGCAGCGTGCTGGATGCCCGCATCAAGGCATTGCAGCAACAGGAGAAAGACATCGGCCTGCGCCTGGAGCAGGGTCGCGCCGCCCGTCTCGATCTGATCCGTCTGCAGACCCAGCTTTCCCAGGCGCGCTATGACAAGGTCTCCGTCACCCAGGGCGAAGCCGACGCGCGCGCCCTGCTCGCCGCGCTGTTGGGAGAAGCGGGGCCGGTGGCGCCGCTTGCCGACCTCGGCCCCACCGCGCCTGTTCTGCCCGGCACACAGGACGCGGCGCTTGCGCGTGCGCTCGCGCGGCGTCCCGATCTGCTGAAGCTCGACGCGATGGGACTTGCGGCACAGCAGAGAACGGCCATCGCACGGGGAGATCGCCTGCCGCAGATCAATCTGACGGCCAAGGTCCAGGAGAGCGCGGGCAGCGACTGGACGGGGCACGACGACTGGAATATGGGCCTGCGCCTGAACCTGCCGGTTTTCGATGGCGACATCCGCAAGCGACGGGTCGAGCAGGCCACACTCGAACAGAGACAGGTGCGCCTGCAGCGCGACGACGCGCACAACCGGATTGCAAGTGAGGTGGAGCAGGCATTCGGCGCGCTGACCGAGGCGCGCGCGCGGCTGGAATTCGCCAGCCAGGGCGAGATCGAAGCGCGCGAGGCGCTGCGTATCGAGAATCTGCGCTATCACGGTGGCGAGAGCACGATCACCGATCTGCTTGGTGCCGAGGCCGCGCTGTGGTCGGCCACTGCGAACCGCCTGCAGGCCGGTTACGACATCACCGCGAGCCAGGCGCGCCTGCTGCGCGCGATGGGTGAACTCGCGCCCGACAGCTTCGGTTCTTCGACTTCCGGAGGAAACCCATCCACCGTTCCGCTGACGACGAATTCTCGTCTCGAACACTATCTGGCATGGCATCGCTGCGGCTTCACCTGCATGGAACCGGTCGGGACCGTGGCGCCGGACGCTGCCGTATCACCCCATCCACGCCGCATCGCAGCCGACCGCCCGGAGCGACCCCTTCAGCAAGGAGCACACCTATGAACAAGAAGATCGTGATCGCAGCCGTGGTCGTCGCGGCAGGCGTTGGTGCCGCCGCGCTGTGGAAGTTCGCGCCATGGGACGTACCGCCGGACGGCGGCTCGGTGTTTGCCTCGGGGACGGTGGACGCCACCGAGGTCGTGGTGTCTTTCCGCGTGCCCGGCACGTTGCGCCGGCGGCCGGTGGAAGAAGGCAGCGTGGTCAAGGCCGGCGATCTTGTCGCCGCGCTCGACGACCGTGAGGCGCTTGCGCGCCTGCAACAGGCGGAAGCCGCCAAACAGGCCGCGCAGGCGCGTCTGGCCGATCTGGAGCAGGGCTACCGCCCGCAGGAAATCGCCGAAGCACGCGCCCAGGCCGAACAGGCGCGTGCCAATCTCGCCCACCTGGAGGATGAGGCGAAGCGCTCCGAGACCCTGTTCGAAGGCGGCGCCACCAGCCGCCAGCGCCAGGACCGCGACCGCACCGCGGCGGCCGTCGCCGCACAACAATACAAGGCCGTGCAGGAACGCCTGAAGCTGTTGCAGGGCGGCTATCGCCCCGAGACCATCCGTGCCGCCGCGGCACAACTTGAGGAGGCGGGTGCCGCGGTCGCGGCCGCGCGTGTCGCGCTGGAGGATCTGCAGGCGACCATCCCGCTTGCCGGCGTGGTTACCCGCACTCATGCCGAAGTCGGCGAAACCCTTGGCGCAGGCCGTCCGGTGGCGAGCGTCACCGACATCTCGCGCCCATGGATACGTGTCTACATCCCGGAAAACCTGATCGGCAAGGTGCGTCTGGGCATGACGGCCAAGGTGACGGTCGACACCTTTCCCGACCGCGCATTCTCCGGTCGCGTGAGCTATGTCTCCCCGCAGGCCGAGTTCACGCCAAAAAATGTGCAGACGCAGGAAGAGCGCGTCAAACTGGTATTCGCGGTCAACGTGACCGTGGACAACACCGATGGCACCCTGAAACCCGGCATGCCGGCCGACGTGACGATCGCGGGCGAGAGCCGGCCATGAGCGAAGCCGCCATTCGCACCCGTGATCTCGGCCGCGCTTTTGGCGAACTGTGGGCGGTGCGCGGGCTGGATCTCGAGGTCAGACGCGGCGAAATCTTCGGCCTGGTCGGCCCCGACGGCGCCGGCAAGACCACCGCCATGCGCATGCTCACCGGCATTCTCGCAGCGAGCGAGGGCGAGGCCGAAGTCGCGGGATTTTCCATACGCGGCGGCGAGGAGGACATCAAGCGACGCATCAGCTACATGTCGCAACGCTTCGGCCTGTACGGCGACCTAAGCGTGGAAGAGAACCTGCGCTTTTACGCCGACCTCTATGAGGTGCCGCGCCGCGAGCGCGAACCTCTCGAGGAACGCCTGCTCGGCTTTTCCAACCTGACGCCGTTCCGCAAACGTCTGGCGCGTAACCTGTCCGGCGGCATGAAACAGAAGCTCGGACTCGCCTGCGCGCTCATCCACAAGCCGGAAATCCTGTTTCTGGACGAGCCGACCAACGGCGTCGATCCGGTGTCGCGACGCGATTTCTGGCGCATTCTCTATGCCATGCTGAAAGAAGGCGTGACGATTTTCGTTTCCACTGCCTATCTCGATGAGGCCGAGCGGTGCAGCCGGGTCGGCCTCATGCACCGCGGCCGGCTGATCCAGTGCGACACGCCGCAACAGCTCAAGCAGGGCATGGCCGGCCAGCTTCTGGAACTGGAAATCGAACGCCCACGAGCGGCGCGCGAGGCGTTGGCCGTGGAATTCGGTGCCCAGCGCGTCAGCCTGTTCGGCGGCACCCTGCATGTTCACGCCGACGACGACGCGGACGCC
The DNA here is from genome assembly GCA_024709165.1 of Thiobacillus sp. GTDB lineage: Bacteria > Pseudomonadota > Gammaproteobacteria > Burkholderiales > Thiobacillaceae > Thiobacillus. The sequence continues at coordinate 17,426 of JANJXF010000027.1, forward strand.
GAGGCCGCGCTGCGCATCCTGGCGCAGGCCGGGTTCGTCGTGCAAGCAAAAAGGCTCATCACTCCGAGTCTGGAGGATGTGTTCATCCGCTATGTCGGCGAGGACGAGGCGCACGGATGAGTACGCAACCGGCCGTCGAAGTGCGCGAACTGACGCGCAAGTTCGGTGACTTCGTCGCCGTCGACCGTGTGTCGCTCACCGTGGCGAAGGGCGAAGTGTTCGGCTTTCTCGGCCCCAACGGCGCGGGCAAGTCGACCACCATCCGCATGCTGTGCGGGTTGCTGCTGCCAAGCTCGGGTGAAGGCAGCGTGGCCGGCTTTGACATCATGACCGAGTCGGAAACCATCAAGCGCCACATCGGCTACATGTCGCAGAAATTTTCCCTCTACGACGACCTCAGCGTGGAAGAGAACATCGATTTCTACGCCGGCATCTACAACGTGCCGCGCGCCAGGCGCCGCGAGCGCAAGGACTGGGTGCTGGACATGGCGGGGCTCTCGGACAAGCGCGATCTTCTCACCAGGGCGCTGGCGGGTGGCTGGAAACAGCGCCTCGCGCTCGGCTGCGCGGTGCTGCACGAACCGCCCATCGTGTTTCTCGACGAACCCACTTCGGGTGTCGATCCACTGTCGCGCCGCCAGTTCTGGGATCTCATCGCGCAGATGTCGCATCGCGGCACGACGGTGTTCGTCACCACCCACTACATGGAGGAAGCCGAATACTGCGACGAGCTCGCGCTCATCTACCGCGGCCGGATGATCGCCAAGGGCAAGCCTGCCGAGCTGAAGAGCCTGATTCCGGAGGACATCCTCGAACTACGCGTCGATCGCCCCTTCGAGGCGCTGGAACGACTGGAATCGTCCGGACTGGTGAAGGACGTCGCGCTGTTCGGCGACACCTTGCACGCGGTGGTCGGTGACGCCGCAGCGGACGGCGCGGCAGTAGGCGAATTTCTCGCGCGACAAGGGTTCGCCGCGCAGGGCATCACCCAGGTGTTGCCATCGATGGAAGATGTGTTCGTGTCACTGATCGAACTTGAGGACCGCCGCGAACAAGAGGAGCGGTCATGAAGCGACGCGCCTTTTCCTGGATCCGCCTGTGGGCGCTGGTGAAGAAGGAATCCATCCACATCGTGCGCGACCCGCGTTCGCTGGCGATGGCCTTTCTCATGCCGCTGATCCTGCTGATCCTGTTCGGCTATGCCATTACCATGGATATCAAGACGCTCAACCTGGCGGTCTACGACCAGGACCGGAGCGCAGCCAGCCGGCAGTACCTGGAGAGTTTCCCAGCCTCGAACTATTTCACCGTGGTGGCAGCGGTGGACAGCTACGCGGCGGCGCGCGAGGAGCTCGACCGCGGCCGGGCGCACCTTGCTCTGGTCATCCCCCGACAGTTTGCACGCGATCTCGAACAGGGGCGCAACGCGCAGGTGCAGGTCATCGCCGACGGCTCTGATGCCAACACCGCGACCATCGCCCTGGGGTATGTCGAGGGGATCACCAACCGCTTCATCGGTGCGCAGCAGGGGCGCACGATCGAGCTTGCCGTCGATAACCGGGTGCGGGTCTGGTACAACCCGGAGCTGAAAAGCCGCTGGTTCATCATCCCCGGACTCATCGCCGTGATCATGACCGTGATCACAGCCCTGCTGACGTCGCTCACCGTGTCGCGCGAGTGGGAAAGTGGCACCATGGAGCAGCTGATCGCCACGCCGGTGCAGCCGCTCGAACTTTTCCTCGGCAAGATGACGCCGTATTTCGTCATCGGCGTCGCCGACGTGCTGTTCTCGGTGGCGATGGGCGTGTGGGTGTTCGGTGTTCCGCTGCGGGGCAGCTTCCTTTTCCTGCTCGGTGTCACCGCGATGTTCCTGGTGGGTGGACTCAGTCTCGGCATCATGGTGTCGACCATCGCGCGCTCGCAGCTCGTGGCGAGCCAGCTCGCCATGGTGGTCACCTTTCTGCCCGCCTTCCTGCTTTCCGGATTCCTGTATTCGATCGACAACATGCCGCGCTTCCTGCAGGCGGTCACCCACGTGGTGCAGGCGCGCTACTTCGTCGAGGTGCTGAAGAACATCTTCCTCAAGGCCTCTCCGCCGTCGTTTGTCGCGGACGACCTGATTTTTCTAGGCTTGTTCGCGGTGGTGGTATTTGCCATCGCCCTGGGCAAGTTCCGCAAGAAGCTGAGCTGAGGCGCGCCATGTGGGAACGCATCTATCGCATGCTGGTGAAGGAGTTCATCCAGGTCCTGCGCGACCCGCGCATGAAGGCGCTGATCTTCGTCATGCCGGTGGTTCAGCTGATCATGTTCGGCTATGCCGTGACCACTGACGTCGAGCACATCAAGACGGCGGTATGCGACCTCGACAAGAGTCCGCAAAGCCGCGCCCTGATCGAGCGCTTTACCGCGTCCGGTTATTTCGACGTGGTGGCGCACGTCGAACGTCCGGGCGAGTTGGGCGAACTGCTCGACCGCAGCAAGGCGATCATTGCCGTCCAGATCAACCGCGGTTTCGCCGACGACCTGCGTGCCGGACGGCAGGCGGCAATCCAGACGCTGGTGGACGGCACCGATTCCAACACCGGCACCGTGGCGATGGACTATGCGCAGCGCATCACCCAGGCGTACGCGCGTGAATGGGCGGGCGAGGTCGACGCGGCCCCCGTGGAACTGCGTTCGCGTGCCTGGTTCAACCCTGACCTCAAGAGCCGCTATTTCAACGTGCCGGGCGTGATTGCCGTGGTGTTGCTGCTGATCTCGCTGCTGCTCACCGCGATGGCCATCGTGCGCGAACGCGAAATCGGCACCATGGAACAATTGATGGTGACGCCGATCCGCCCGCTCGAACTCATCCTCGGCAAGACCCTGCCTTTCGTGCTGATCAGCTTCGTCGATGTGCTGGTGGTGACCGCGATCGGCGTCAGCTGGTTCGACGTGCCGATCCGCGGCAGCCTGCTGCTGTTGCTGTTTGGCTCCGGCCTGTATCTGATGTCCACCATCGGTATCGGTCTGTTCATCTCGACCGTGTCGCAGACGCAGCAGCAGGCGCTGATGTCCTCGTTCTTCTTCTATCTGCCCGCGGTGCTGCTGTCCGGCTTCATGTTTCCCATTTCGAACATGCCCGAGCCGGCCCAGTGGCTCACCTATCTCAACCCATTGCGTTATTTCCTGGAAATCATTCGCGCAATCTTCCTCAAAGGCAACGGACTGGATGTCCTCTGGCCCCAGTTCGCCGCACTGGTGGCGCTTGGTGTCGCGCTGCTCACGGTCAGCTCTCTGCGCTTTCAGAAAAGGCTGAGCTGACATGGAAACCGGTTCGCCCAACGCGGTCGCCGATGAAGATCGGCGCCTTCTTTTTATCAGCTCCGACAAGGAAATCGATCATGAACGCTTTGCATCCCCCGCGCAGTACCGGCCTGCTGGCCACTTCCATTCTCGCCGCCCTGTTCGGCCTGCTGACGTTGAAGGAGGGTGGCACGGTCCTGTTCGGAAGCGCAGCGGCGCGTGCCGCCGCCGGTCATTATGTGCCTTTCGTTCTCTGGTTCAATTTCCTCGCAGGTTTCGCCTACGTCGCCGCGGGTGCCGGCCTGTGGCTGCACCGGCGCTGGGCCGCCTGGCTCGCCTTCGCCATCGTCGGCGCGACCGCGGTCGTCTTTGCAGCATTCGGGGTGCACATCCTTTTCGGCGGCGCGTTCGAGCTGCGAACGGTCATTGCGATGAGTGCACGCACTCTGATCTGGGCTGCCATTGCGGCTGTGGCCTGGCGTGTGTTGCTGCGCACGCCCGCTGTGGTGGCGGCGCAATGAAGCTGCGCCGGCTTGGGAGCGTCGTGGTCGCTCTGTCGCTTGCCGGGTGGATGCAGATGGTGGGCGCCAGCGAGCCAAAGGCGGCGTCCAACCACGCTGCACAAACGAAACCGAATTTTTCTGGCGACTGGCAACTCAATGCAAAGGCCAGCGACGATCCGCGGACGAAGCTGCGCGAGGCGATGCAGGTATCGCGCCAGGCGACGGATGGTGGGCGCGGCATGGGTGGGGGTATGGGTCGGGGAGGGCGCGGCAAGGGACGCGGCGACATGGGCGGCGCCGGTGGCGCGGGTGGCATGGGTGGCGCGAGCGCGGAATTGTCCGGCCAGCTGGCGGTGGCGCAGAGGCTGCACATCAACCATGAAGACCCGGTATTGCTCATCGTCGACGAAAACGAGCGGCCACAGCGTCTGTACACGGATTTTCGTGGCGGCAGCGTGTCCGCGGGCGGCGGGCTCGAGCAGCGCGTGTCCGTTGCCGGCTGGGAAGGTGGCGCGCTGGTGGTCGAGACCACAATGCTGGGCAGAAAAACCGTCCAGCAATATGTGTTCGACAAGGTGAACGAACAGCTCCTCGTCACCACGCACGCCGAGGTGTCGAGCATGCCCCGGGTGTCATACCGTCTGGTGTACGACCGCGTGAAACCTGACCCGCACGGACAATTCGCTGCGGCGACGTCCGCCGGCGCCGAACGCACCGTATCACAGGAGGAGACGCGACGATGAAACTCACCTTTCTTGGCGCCGCCCGCGAAGTGACGGGTTCCTGTTTTCTGGTGGAAACGACGCAGGTACGATTCCTCGTCGACTGCGGCATGGTACAGGGCGGGCGTGAAGCGCCAGCACGCAACCGCATGCCGTTTGGATTCGATCCGCAATCGATCGATTTCGTGCTGCTCACCCATGCGCATATCGATCACAGCGGACTGTTGCCCAAGCTCACCCGCGCGGGTTACAAGGGACCGATTCTCGCCACCACCGCAACCGCGGACCTGCTGCAGGTGATGCTGCCCGACAGCGCACATATTCAGGAAAGCGAAGCACGGCGCAACAGACGGCGTGTGCAAACCACACGCGGACGGAATGCCGAGCCGGAGCCGCTCTATACACTACAGGACGCACAAGAATGTTTGCGCCATGTGTGGGCGGTTCCCTATGACGAAGAGCTGGTGCCGCGCGCCGGGGTGCGCTGCCGCTTTCGCGACGCGGGCCACATCCTCGGATCGGCCATCATCGAGGTCTGGGTAAGCGAAGCGTCCGGCACGACCAAGCTCGTGTTCAGCGGCGATCTCGGACATCCGGGGCGTCCAATCCTGCGCGATCCAACGCCTGTCCAGGACGCGGACATCCTCGTTATCGAGTCCACTTACGGCGATCGCGCCCACAAGAGTCACGACGCGAGTCAGGAAGAACTCATCGACATCGTCGAACGGACGCTGTACCGACAGCGTGGCAACGTCATCATTCCGGCTTTCGCCGTGGGCCGCACGCAGGAGATTATCTACCAGCTGCATCACCTTACGCGCGAAGGGCGTCTGCGTGGCTTGAAGATATTCGTCGATTCCCCCATGGCCACCGAGGCCCGCCGACACATGGAACTTTTCGACGATGCAGCGAGAAATCTCGTTGCATGGCACACACGCGGACGCGATCTGCCTTACCTGTATTTCACCGAAAGTGCGGAGGAGTCGATGGCGCTGAACAAGGTGCGCACGGGCGCGATCATCATCTCTGCCAGCGGCATGTGTGACGCCGGCCGCATCAGGCACCATCTGAGACATAACCTGCCGCGCCGCGAATCCAGTGTGTTGATTGCCGGGTTTCAGGCACAGGGCACGCTCGGGCGGCGGCTGGTCGATGGCGCCAAACGGGTGCGAATGTTCGGCCAGGAGGTTCCGGTACGTGCGGGCATTCACACTGTCGGCGGCCTGTCCGCGCACGCCGACCAGCCCGCCCTGCTGGCCTGGGCAGGCGGGTTCCAGAGACCGCCGAGACAGACGTGCGTCGTGCACGGCGAAGCCGTCGCATCTGACGCGCTCGCGGAAAAGCTGGGCGCCATGCCCGGCTGGAACGTGACGGTTCCCGAGCCCGGCATGACGCTGCAATGGCCTCGCCACGTCAAGGAGCCGCACGATGACTGACCGCGCAGACAAGACAGCAGCGGGCGGCTCGATCCTCGACAGCGCCGCCTACCGTATGGCACACGAGGATCTCGATTTTCTTGCCATGGACGACCTACGCCCGGTGCGTCTGCAACTCGAATTGCTCAAGCCGGAGCACGCACTGCGCGAGGAGGGCATTGATTCGACCATCGTCGTCTTCGGCAGCGCACGCATTGCCACACCCGATGCGGTCGACGCGGTACAGTCCACCTTCCGCAGCCGCGAACATGCGCGCTACTACGAGGAGGCGCGGCGTTTTGCGCACATGGTCTCGGCGCGTTTTCAGCAGCAGGGTCGGCGCGATTTTGTCGTCGTCACCGGCGGCGGTCCGGGCATCATGGAAGCCGCCAATCGCGGTGCGTTCGAGGCCGGTGCGCGCTCGATCGGCCTCAACATCACCCTGCCGCACGAACAAGCGCCCAATCCCTACATCAGTCCGGAACTCGCGTTCCGTTTCCGCTACTTCGCTCTGCGCAAGATGCACTTTCTGCTGCGTGCGCGTGCACTGGTTGCGTTTCCCGGTGGTTTCGGCACGCTGGACGAACTGTTCGAGGTGCTTACACTGGTGCAGACCGGCAAGATGGCACGCATCCCCATTGTGCTGGTTGGTACCGCATTCTGGCGCCGCATCATCGATTTCGATCGTCTGCTGGAGGAAGGTTTCATCAGCGAAGCCGATCTGCAGCTCTTCGACTATGCGAATACCGCGGAGGAAATCGTTGCACTGTTGGAAGCGTTCTACGGCGGCCGGCCGCCGCAAACACAAATGTCCGGATGATTCTGGAAACCGCGCTTGAGCGCCGACACCGTCCATCGTCTGCGTGCTCTCGACTTGCACATGATACGGGCACCACAGGTGTTCCGGAAACGTGTGCGAGATCCGGAAGAGGAACGATGAAACATCGGTGACGCGGACGGGGCACGATGTTCCATGTGCAGCGGGCCAGCGACGCCCCGAAAAACAGGCACGGAGGTCGACAGGCAATGGCGGAACCCAGACAACGATTAAGTGCGGAAGAACGGCAGGAAGAGATCATTCGTGCGGCACTCGACCTCGCCGGTAAGCAGGGCGTGGACGGTGTGACGACGCAGGACATGGCCAAGGCCGTGGGCGTCACCCAGGGGGCAATTTTCCGCCATTTTCCAAGCAAGGACATGGTCTGGCTCGGTGTCGTGCGCTGGGTGCGAGGGCGCCTGATGAGTGTGCTGGATATTGCGGCGGGACAGGGCCGCGATCCGCTCGATGCACTGGAGAAGATGTTCTTCGCTCATCTCGGTTTCGTCGAAAAAGTCCCCGCAATCCCCAAGCTGATTTTTACCAGCCCGCTCTTGAAGAACAATGCGAACATCCGCGACCTGATCCGCAGCATTCTCGTTGACTACGAAAACAAGGTGAGCGGGCTCATCGCGCAGGCCAGAGCGCAAGCGCTCGTACGTGCCGATCTCGATGAGCGTGCGGCGGCGGTGATGTTCACCGGCATGATCCAGGGGCTGCTGGTCCGCGGATCCGTCATCGAAGTGGAGAAATCCCTCGTGGCGGAAGGGCGCAGCATCTTCCCGATTTTTCTGCTTGGCATCGGCAGCGTGCGGCGGGAAGGCATCCCGGAGGAGACGCAGCCATGAGAAGCGTGTGGCGCAGGTCCGCCGTCTAGAGAGAAAAAAACTTCGTCGTCGCGTCCACCGCTTTCTGCCAGTTGTCGCCGACCCCGCAGCGAGAACCGGATCGTCTGTAGCAGCCCCGTGTGGACCACCCGCGCAAGCGCGCCGCCCCCGCCGTAACACACTGTCACCAAACTGTTTCATCGGCGAAATTCTCGCCCAACTGTCGTTGTTTAACCTTGCTTCAGTTTCTACAGAGTGCAGACAGCAAGGAGTTCGTGGCTGTGCGCAGTTCCCGGAGCGGTTGCAATCCAGAACGGAGGAGGCGATGAACATAAACAAGACAGCAGTCATTTGCGCGGGCGTATTGGTTTCTGGACACGCCCTCGCCAACAATGGCGACCAGATGGTCGGGCTGAGCGGTATATCGCATGCGATGGCGGGTGCCGTTGTGGCCATGCCGCAGGACGTGACCACCGCACTGAGCAATCCGGCTGGGCTCTCATTCGTCAATCTGGGTGATGAGAGAACCCGTTTCGACATGAATCTCGCAGTCCTCAATCCACAGCGCAGCATGAACGGTGTGGACAGCGACAGCGACGCCTACGTCATGGCCACAGGTGGATTCGCGTTCGAGAGTGAGCTGTTCGGTTCGGATTTCACGGTAAGTGTCGGTGCGTATCCGGTCTCCGGCGGAGGTGTGGACTTTCCGGCCCAGGCGTTCAAGCTCGGCACCGGCAACGCCGCGATCGTGGCCAGTCGCATGTCCCTGCGCATCGGCCCTGCCGTCGCCTACCGGGTGAGCGAGCAACTCTCCGTCGGCGCCAATATCAGCCTCGTGGCCAACCAGATGTCGATCAAGAATTTCGACACCTCCAGCATGCCGCCGAAGCCGATGAACTTCCCGTCCGACGTTGCCTACGGTGGCGCGTTCGTGCTCGGCACGGTCTATCGGCTGACTGAGCGCACTCAGTTCGGCGCCGCCTACACGAGCCGTTCCCATACCCAGGATCTGGTGTGGAACATGGACGACGGCAAGTGGCGCCTGTCCTTCCAGGATCCACAGACTATCGCGATAGGAGTTTCCCACCGCCTCACCGACACGCTGCAGGTCGAGGCCGATCTGAAGTGGCTCAACTACAGCAATGTGCGTACCACCGCGACACTGTATGGACCGACCGCATCGAAGGACAAGCAGCTCGCCTACGGCTGGGACGACCAGTTTGTCTTTGCGCTCGGCGCCAGGTACCGGCTGTCCGACCGAATCGCCTTGATGGCGGGGTACAACTACGGTAAGTCACCGATCGACGAGGAGGACATCAACAACAACGCCGGCGTCACCGCCATTGTCGAGCATCACCTGTCGGTGGGGCTTACCACCAAAGTGACCCGGCATTCGTCGCTGACGCTCTCCCTCAACCACGGCTTCGAAAACGATATGACCGCCAGCATGGGACCGCCCACCCATGTGAGCTTCGAAACCAACCTGGCGACCCTGCAGTTCACCTATCAGCACTAGCTCATTCGCTTGCGCAAGGAGAAGAACATGACATTGCACGGACATTTTCGCAGAAGCGTTCTGGGTGCGGCGCTGCTGGCCATGATGGCGTTCGGAACATCCGGCTGCATGGGGCCCGCGATGGGCCCCGCGATGCCGGACACCGACTGGCAGACCGATTACGAGGATGCATTGAGTCCTCATACCCAGCTGGCGCTGGGCGTGCTCAAGGTGCTCAAGGAAGAGCCCGAGCGCGTGCCGGCCGCGCGCCGCGCCGAGTTGGCGCAGCGCTGGCAGGCACTGGCGAAGCTGATCGAAGCCAAGGCGCAGGCCGCAGACATCAACGCTGCGCGTCGCACGGTGGAAGCCATGCTCGAGCGGGAACTGCTCGACGAGATCAAGGAGGAACGCACCACGCGCGGCGATCTGATGGGTTTCATGATGTCCAGCGGCGTGCGCATTCCCAAGGGCGGCATGAGCAGTCTCAATCCGGACCACGTCGCCGCGGTGAAGACCGTGGAAGCACTCAACAAGACAGCTCGATAGCTCCCCAAAACCAACCCCCACTCGCCGACTCTGTCGGCCCCGTCAACCACCGAGTCGAAGGAGAATGAAATGAAGAAGAAGCATCTTTTTGTGGCCCTTGCCGCAGTCCTCGCCCAGGCTTCCGCCTGGTCGGCGGGCACGCCCAAAGCTCCCCCAGTGGAAATCGCCGCCGCGGCGATGTCCGCGCCGTCCCACGATGAAGCGCTGTCGCCCATGGAAAACCTCGTCCTTGGAACCGCGCTGCTGCTTGAAAGGGAGCGCGAGACCTTCGAGATGCAGCAGGTATTCCGTCTCGCGCTCTATTTGCGTCCGTTGCGCCGGGTCTATGACCCCAGCCCGGATCTCGTGCGCAAGGGTGAAAGTCCGGACATCGAGAAGGTGTACACAGAGCGCATCAAGCGCGTGCTGGGCTCCGACATGCTGCGCCGCATCGATCAGATGAAACTCACCCATGCCGACATGGAGGAATATCTGCGGAAACACGTCCCCTTGTACGAAGTGGACTGGAAGAAAACCCCAAGCTTTGCGCTGGTCGAATATGCCGTGAACGACTTCCATGAGCAAATTGCGCCGCCGCAGACCATCGACCCCAAGGACAAGCCCGAATACTACATCGCGGGCAGCATCCGCCAGATCAGCGGTCGCAACCCGGGTGACGGCCAGAAGCTGTTCGAGGGAGTCTGCTCCTCGTGTCACGGCATGGATGGGCAGGGCCGCTTTCCGCCGATCGTGATGAAGTCGTATCTGTCTCTGCACAGCGACCATGAGCATTTCGAAATCGTCAAGGGCGGACCGCCCCAGAAACCCGGCGCTCCCATTGTGATGCCGACCTTTGGCGACAAGCTCACGAACGATCAGATGTGGGCCATTGTTAAATACCTGCGTACCTGGGAACAGCACTGGACGGATCCCCGGAACGTGCGGCGTGGCGAAGCCGAGGCCAAGGCGGCCAAGGTGAAGTTCTACAGCACGCCCGAAGTGCGCAAGATCTGGGAGTCCAGGAACAAGAATGTCGTTCTGCTCGACCTGCAGAGCGACATTGCCTACCGCATCATGGGGCACATCCCGGGAACCCTGCACATCCGTCCGGAGGAACTGGACAAGAAGATGAAGAAAATTCCCAAGGACAAGGAAATCATCGTCATCGACATGTTCGGCTCGCAGGGACTCGCGCCGGCGGTGGAACTCGCCAAGGCTGGCTACAAGACTGCCTACCTGGCCGACGGCATGATGGACTGGCACATCGTGCGTGATTATCCGACCGAGTACTGAGCATTCGCCCCGTCACGGCCACCCGGTGGGTGGCCACTTCCAGGAGAATCACGATGAAACACATCGTACTGACGACGTTGTCCACCGCCTTGTTCCACTTCAATGCCTGGGGTGCCGATGCGCCGCCGGTGGCGGAGGTCAAGGCCGTGGCAGGCAGTTACGCCAAGCAGTTGAAATCTGCTCTGCAGGAAGCGATGGGCAGGGGCGGACCGGAAGCCGGCATTGCCGCCTGCGCGGAAAAGGCCGGACAGATTGGCGCCGAGGCATCACGCCAGAGCGGATGGTCGATCCGGCGTGTCACATCGCAGGCACGCAATCCGCTCGACATGCCGGATACCTATGAACAACTGACTCTGGAGCGGTTCGAACGCGAAATCGCCGGCGGCAAGGAGGACGCCAGCCGCTATGAGGTGGTGCAGGAAGACGGCGTGCGCTACGCGCGCTTCATGAAGGCCATCCGCATCGAACCCGTCTGCCTGGCTTGCCACGGAGACAGCGAGGTTGCACCGGGTGTCGCGAAGCGGTTGTCCGACCTGTACCCGCACGATCGGGCCCGTGGCTACAAGGCGGGCGATCTGCGCGGCGCCCTGTCGATCAAGATCAAGCTGGATTAACGTTTACCGAAGAGGACTCAAATGCGTCTCACAAAAAACACCACCCTGGCCGTCTATCTGGCTGCAGCCGCCATCACGGGCATTGTCGTCAATCCCGTGTTTGCCAAGGAAGCCGACCCCATCGGTCCCAAACTGACGCCACGCCTGAAACAGATGCTTGCGGAGGAAATGCTGTCGGTGCGTCAGGCCGCGAAGCAGATTCTGGATGGGCTGATCGTCGGCGATCATTCTCTCGTTGCCACCCAGGCGCAGCAGATCCACGACAGCTTCATCCTGCAGCGCGCGCTCACCGCACAGGACAAGAAGGATCTGATGAAAGCCGCGTCGCCGGAATTCCTTCAGCTGGACGGAGAGTTCCACATGACGGCGAAGAAGCTGAGCGAGGCCGCCCAGCACAAGGATTACGAGCTGCAGCGTTTCTACTACTCGCGCCTCGTGGACAGCTGCCAGACCTGCCATAGCCAGTTCGCCACCGACAAGTTTCCGGCATTCTCCGGTGCTCAGCCGGAAGGTCATTCTCACTGAGAGGAAGAGACATGACCGTCGATAGAACCGTGCGTCTGGTGGTGGGGCTGGTTGTCGCGCTGAGTGTACTTCTCATGTGGATCCACAGTCCTGCCTGGGGATGGGTCGCCGTGATCGCGGCGCTGAGCCTGGCACAAAGCGCCTTCAGCGGAACCTGCCCGCTGAGCTTTCTGCTGCGCAAACTTGGCATGCGCGAAAACAGGTGTGCGAAGCACGTGGAGCAATAGCGGTTTTTCGCAGAAGCGTCTGCGGCGGCGGTACTCCTCCCGCCGTGCTTTTTTCAGCCAGCTGTCAATTCGGCGTACTGCGTGCCCCGCTCCCGTGGCGAGGCGCGCTCTTTGCAAGAGGCACTCCACCATGCAGCGTAATACAGGAAACCACTACCACCCCGTCTCCGTCGGCCTGCACTGGCTGACACTGCTGCTGATTGTCGCCGTCTACGTGCTGATCGAGTTGCGTGGGCTGTACCCAAAGGGCAGCGATGCCCGCGAAGCGATGAAGCAATGGCATGCCATGCTGGGCCTCGCCGTCTTCAGCCTGGTGTTCGTGCGGGTGGCGGTGCTGCGGCTGTTGCCTGCGCCGCCGATCACCCCGGAACCGCGAGCATGGCAGCGCCTGCTGGCGACAGCGGTGCATCTTGCCTTGTATGTGTTTCTCATCGCGATGCCGCTTCTGGGATGGTTGGTTCTGAGCGCAAAGGGCAAGCCGATTCCGTTTTTCGGACTGGATCTGCCGGCGCTGGTTGCACCCGACAAAGCGCTGGCGCACGACGTCGAGGAAATCCACGAGTGGATCGGTACGCTGGGCTACTATCTCATCGGCCTGCATGCCACCGCTGGGCTGTTTCATCACTATATCGTGGGTGATGACACCCTGCGGCGGATGCTGCCTCGGCGGGCACCCCGCCCCGCTGAATAAAGGTGCCCGGCGGTACTTGCGCGGCGCCATTCGCGAGTGCACATGACGCTCCATTGGGTTGTGCAGCACCCGCTGCGGCCGGTGCACAAACCGAGGCTCGCTGCACGCATCCTTGTCGAGCGAGCTTCGAGGCACGATGCTCAACCCTCTTCAGATCGTCAGAAGAACGACCAGGCCGCCGCCGTCACGCAGCCTGATTGCGAGCGACCAGCCGTGCCTGTCCGCGAGTTGCCTGGCGATGGCAAGACCGAGCCCGCTGCCGCCGGTCACGCTGTTACGTGACTTGTCCACCCGATAGAACGGCTCGAAAGCAGCCTCCAGTTCATCCGCAGGAATTCCGGGGCCGCGGTCGGAAACGCTGACCGTGAGGCGTTTGCCCGCTGCCACGCAAGCGACTTCGATCGGCCCACCACCCCCGTAGCGCACGGCATTTTCCAGCAGGTTGGCCAGGATGCGGCGCAGCGCCGTCGGCGATACGCGGCGTACACAGGGCCGGCAGGCCTGCCAGTGGATGTCGCCACCGCTCCGGCGTGCGTCTTCCACCAGATCGGCGATAAACGCACACAAATCGATGAGCTGGCTGGTGTCCTTCTCGATCCCACGGCTGAATTCGAGCGACTGGGCAACCAGATGGGCCATGTTGTCCACCGCACGCCGCATGCTTGCGACGATTTCCGGATCGGCAGGAGGAGGCAGCATTTCCAGCGCCAGGCGCATGCGCGTGATCGGCGTGCGCAGATCGTGCGCGATGCCGGCCAGCAGAATTGTGCGGTTTGCCAGCAGCGCCTTGACCTGGCGGGCCATCTGGTTGAATGTTCGCGTCAAGGTGACGACCTCGTTGGGACCCGTTTCCGGCAGGGGTTCCGGGGATTTTCCCTGGCCGATGCGCTCGGCTGCCGCCGCGAGCTGCGAGAGCGGCTGGGTGAGTCGTCGCGCCATGAGCAGCGTGGTCACGAGGGTCAGCGCGGTCCCCAGCAGAAGAATCAGGAAAATCGCCGGTGGTGCGTGGACTCCGATGCGCTGTTCGGCGAAGCCGGCGCGGAAGCGCTGATTCCCCGACATGAAATCGATCCAGTACCAGGACGAACCGTCGCGCGTTTCCACGCCCATGCGCACCGGCTGTCCGGTATGTTCGGCGAGCGCATGACCGAGCAGGCGCACGTAGGGTTGGTATACGCTGGATTCGGACGTGCTGTCTGGCGCGGGTGACAAGATCAGATCTTTCTGGGCACGCAATTCCTCCTGGTAGAGCGCCTGCTCGCCTTCCGGCAGGTTTGTCAAGGCGCGTGCCGACAGCAGCAGAAAATCGGTGAGATCGCTTGCCGAGCGTCGCGCAACGGGAATCATCATGTAGTAGGCGATGACCAGAATGGCGCACACCTGAAAAAGTGTCAGAGCGAGGCCAAGGGTGTACGCGGTGCGGCCGAACAGGCTGGTGGGGCGCAGGCGCATCACCTGAATTTGCCTTGCGGCATGAACAGATACCCTTCGCCTCGCACCGTGCGGATGTATTGTGGTGCTGCCGGGTTGTCCTCGATCTTGCGCCGCAGCCGGGTGACCGCGACATCGATGCTGCGGTCGAATGCGGCGCAGTCGTAGCCCTTCAGCATATTCATCAGCGCGTCACGGGTGAGAAGCTTGTTCGCATGCTCGATGAACAGACTCAGCAGTCTGAACTCGGCAGAGGTCAGGGGCACCTCGGTGCCGCCGCGCGCCAGTTGGTGCGCGTGCATGTCCAGGCAGAACGGGCCGAAGCGGTACTCATGCTCTGTCGCAGCCGTCGCTTCCCGGTCCCTGCCTCCCAATCTGCGGCGCAGGACTGCCCGGATGCGTGCCAGCAATTCCCGCGGATTGAAGGGTTTGGCGAGGTAATCATCGGCACCCACTTCCAACCCGATGATACGGTCGACATCGGTGCCGTGCGCGGACAGCATGACGACCGGCAAGTCGCCCCGGTTGCGCAACTCTCGCGCGATGGTCAACCCGTCCCTGTCCGGCAGCATGAGATCGAGCACGACGAGGTCGGGGGAGCGTTCCAGCAGCCATTTGTCCAGCGCCGCAGCATCGGACACGGCGTAGGCATCGAAGCCGTTGCTGCGCAGATAGCGGATGAGCAGATCACGCAGGTCCGCGTCGTCGTCGACGACCAGCACGCTATATTGCCGCCCCGGTTCCTCATTACAAGCCGACTGGGCCGCCTGGACATCAAGCCCGTGGGCTGCCGTACTCATGTTTTCTCCCGTTCTGCGTGTGCCCTATGCGTGGCACGCGCCATCTTCGGCAAGCGTCTCCCATCCGGGTAGGCATAGGGCCACGCCGGGCGGCAGGCAGGGCATGCTGCATCTGCGGCGGTTCGATCACGAGGGGGCTGGGCGGGTCCGGCGGAGCGGAGGCGGTTCCCGCCGCGCAGCAGGCACGTTGCGGACCGGCAGACAGGCAGGAGATCTGTCGCTGCAAGCATGGCAATGCTCCATCCAGACAAATACAGCAATTACCCTAGCAAAAGTCGCAGGGGCTCGCAACCGCGTGCGGCACCGTGCCCGGCTCAGAATCGCAACGTGACGCCGAAGAGCAGCGTGGTGTCGGTTTCCGGGTCGGTGAGGCCGTGCTTGACTCCTGCGTCGATGTCGAAGTCGTCGCCAATGGTGTAGACCATGCCAAGCGTCAGGAAACTGGTGTTCTCGTCAACCGAGCGGTCGGCCGAGGTGAATGTGCCGAGGTCCGCGACCAGCTTGAGACGATCCATGGGCAGGTAGGTCCCCGCGATCGAGGCGTGACGGATTCTGTCGCGTTCGTCATACACGTTGCGGTTGCCGAAATAGCCCAAGTGCAGATGCGCGCCCCACGGCCCGGTTTCATACGAGGCGACAAGGCTGCCTGCAAGGTTGGCTTTCCCCGCGCCAAGGCCTTTCGACTCATCACCGCTGGCAAGGGTAAATCCCGTTTTCAACGCTACGCTGAGTGGCCCATGTTCAAGAAAGCGCCACTTGAGATCGACGCCCACATCGGAGAGTCCGTCCGCGGCCGTCGTCATGCCGTTCCCGCCGATTTCGGAGCGAGCGTACGGGAGCGTGAACACGAGATCGAGGTCGTCGCGCAGACCATAGGCAAGAGCTGCAGCGAGATCGAGCGCATCGTGTTCGGCATCTTTCACCTCGTCGTGCCCCGACTCGGCGGTCAGTTCGAGTTGCCAGTGTCCCCGCCCCTGGGTGCCGGTATCCTCGGTGATGAGCGGGTGCGCGGCAAGACCCGGTGCAGTGTAAAGGAGGGCCAATACGGCCAAGGCGCGCTCGGCGAGACGATGGCGCACGCCGCTATGCCGCCCAATGCCTGTAGAACCCCCGTTTTCGCTTGGGCCGATGATCGTTCTCTTTCGCATGGATTCGTTGTTGCCCACTTTTCAGATAAAAATTCCGACGATCCTGCAGGTCGTTCGGTGAGCCTGCGTAAGCACTGACGGATGTCATCACGCGACCTGATGGATCATCCTGAAAACCGCAGTTGATCGCTTCACACTTTTGCCAACACCTCATGAATGCTGGGTTTTTCGGCTTCGTCTGCCTTCACCTGCCGGGTGCCGGCGCGTCCAACTGCGGTTTCTAGGAACATTCAGCCTGAGTATGCACATTCTTGGCATCAGGGCTGTTTCCTCCTTGCTTCATTTGGTGACCGTTCTGTAACAACACACGGTCGGGCGCAGGGCTGGCGCGAACGAGTTCAGCCCCGACGCTCTGAAACGCGAGGCTTGAATTCGTTTGGAAATTGGTCGGGGTGAGAGGATTCGAACCTCCGACTCCTGCGTCCCGAACGCAGTACTCTACCAGGCTGAGCTACACCCCGAGGCAGATGGCTGGACCGGATGGCCGGTCCTCATTTGAAACTACCGGGAAACTGCTTGATCTTCGTGGTCAGAAACTTCGGTCGACCGCGAAAGCTGATAATTGTAGCAAAGCTGTCTTGTATTTTGAATCGGGCAGAAGAGAAATTGCTGCATTGGCGGTTTCGACTTCGCGCCGGGCCTGGTCGCGGGTGTATTGCAGCGCATCGGTGTCGCGGACCGCGGCGAGCACGTTCTGGAATTCAGTGAGCCCGCCGTGTTCGATGGCGTGGCGGATGCTAGCTGTCTGGTCTGCCGTCCCGTGTTTCATCGCGTAGAGGAGCGGCAGGGTGGGTTTGCCCTCGGCAAGGTCGTCGCCGATGTTCTTGCCGGTCTCGGCGGCTTCGCCGGAGTAGTCGAGTACGTCGTCGATCAGCTGGAACGCGGTGCCGAGGTGCATGCCGTAGCGCGCCAGCGCGTCCTTCTGCTGCTCGCTGCCGCCGCCGATCACGGCGCCGAGCCGGCCTGCAGCCTCGAACAGCCTGGCGGTCTTGTAGCGGATGACGCGCAGGTAGTTGTCTTCGTCGATGTCCGGGTCGTGGCAGTTGAGCAGTTGCAGCACCTCGCCTTCGGCGATGGTGTTGGTGGCGTCCGACAGGATGCGCATCACTTCCATGTTGTCGACCGACACCATCATCTGGAACGCGCGCGAATAGAGGAAATCGCCCACGAGGACGCTGGCGGCGTTGCCGAACAGGGCGTTGGCGGTCTCGTGGCCGCGACGCAGGTTGGATTCGTCGACGACGTCGTCGTGCAGCAGGGTGGCGGTGTGAATGAATTCGACCACGGCCGCGAGTTCGTGGTGCGCCGTGCCGCGATAGTCGAAGCAGCCTGCGGACAGCAGCACCAGGGCGGGGCGCAGCCGCTTGCCGCCGCTATTGACGATGTATTCGGAAACCTGACGGATGAGGACGACGTCGGAATACAGGCGTTCGCGGATGACCTGGTCGACGGCGTGCATGTCGTCGGCCAGAAAGGATTGCAGGGTCTCCAGGGACACGATAAGGGGCTTGTCAGAGGCTCGTCATGAAAAACTTGTCAATGGTAGCAGCCAATGCGCCATTTTTCACGGCGGCGAGGCAGATATGTATGTTTGCGGCCATGCATGAGACAGCCGATGTGTCGCGCGTCGCCACGCGCTGTTGTCGCGCGCTGTTTGACTTGGGATGTGTTCGCCGTTAAAATACCGCGTTTTCCAGGGTTCATACTGGTTGGAGACCCCCATGTATGCAGTGATCAAAACCGGCGGCAAGCAATACCGCGTGAGCGCCGGCGACAAACTGAAGATTGAAAAGCTCGATGCGGAGGTTGGCAGCGAAGTCACCTTCGACCAGGTGCTGATGGTTGGCGACGGCGCCGACATCAAGATGGGCGCGCCCCTGCTGCGCGGCGCCACGGTCAAGGCCACGGTGCTGAACCAGGCGCGCGGCGACAAGATTCACATTTTCAAGATGCGCCGCCGCAAGCATTATCGCAAGAGCCAGGGCCATCGCCAGTATTTCACCGAAGTGCAGATCGCCGGCATTTCCGCATAAGGAGCACACACCATGGCACACAAGAAAGCAGGCGGCAGCTCGCGCAACGGCCGCGACTCACAAGCGAAGCGCCTTGGCGTGAAGCGTTACGGCGGCCAGCTGGTCGCGGCGGGCAACATCATCGTGCGTCAGCGCGGCACCCAGTTCCATCCTGGCGATAACGTCGGTATCGGCAAGGATCACACCTTGTTCGCCCTGACCGACGGTACCGTCAGGTTCGAGGTCAAGGGCGCGGCCCGCCGCAAGACGGTCTGCATCGAGCCGGTCGCGGCCTGAGTCGCCCCGCTCACGCAAAAAGCCCCGTCCATCGGATGGGGCTTTTTCGTTGAGGGATACACCCCATGAAATTCATCGATGAAGCGAAGATTTCGGTGCTGGCCGGCAAGGGCGGTGACGGCAGCGCTTCGTTCCGCCGCGAAAAGTACATTCCCAAGGGCGGGCCGGATGGCGGCGACGGCGGGCGCGGCGGCAGCGTTTTCGCCGTGGCGGATCGCAACATCAACACCCTGGTCGAATTTCGCTATGCGCGCATCTTCAAGGCACAGAGGGGTGAAAATGGCCGCGGCGCCCAATGCTACGGCAAGGCGGGCGAGGACCTCGTCATTCGCGTGCCGGTCGGTACCGTGTTCACCGACGTCGACAGCGGCGAGGTGGTCGCGGATCTGGCGGCAGACGGTCAGCAGGTATGCCTTGCCCATGGCGGCAAGGGTGGCCTGGGCAATGTGCACTTCAAGTCAAGCATCAACCGCGCGCCGCGCCAGCACACGCTGGGCGAGCCGGGCGAGGAACGCGACCTTGCGCTGGAACTCAAGGTGCTTGCCGATGTCGGCCTGCTGGGGATGCCCAACGCGGGCAAGTCGACCTTCATCCGCGCCGTCTCCGCGGCGCGCCCGAAGGTGGCGGACTATCCGTTCACCACGCTGGCACCCAATCTCGGCGTGGTGCGCGTCGACAACGAGCGCAGCTTCGTCATCGCCGACATTCCCGGCCTCATCGAGGGCGCGGCGGAGGGCGCCGGCCTGGGCCACCAGTTCCTGCGCCACCTGCAGCGCACGCGCCTGTTGCTGCACCTGGTGGATGTCTCGCCGCGCTGGGAGGCCGGCGACCCGGTACACGAGGCGCGCGCCATCGTCGCGGAGCTGAAGAAGTACGACCAGGCGCTCTACGAGAAGCCGCGCTGGCTGGTGCTGAACAAGATCGATATGGTCGATGCTGCGGAACGCGATGCGGTGGTCGCGAAGTTTGTCGCGGATTATGGCTGGGACGGCCCGGTGTTCGTGATCTCGGCACTCGACGGCAGCGGCTGCAGAGAGTTGAGCTTCGCCATCATGGATCATCTCGACACGGTGGCGCGTGCCGACGATGACGCGCAGGACACCGGCACTACGCTTTCAGACTGACTTCGATATTGTCGATCAGCCGCGTCGTGCCGAGCGTGGCGGCGCCCAGCACGATGAGTCGGGTACTGTCTGGCTTTGGGACGGCGAGGGTGCCCGTGTCGCGCACGGCAACATAATCGACACGCCAGCCGGTCATTTTCAGGTGGCGCGCGGCGGTTGCGGCAAGCGTGTCGAAGTCGCGCGCGCCGCGCTCGACGGCGGCCCCGACGTCCTCAAGCGCGCGATGGAGCTGGGTGGCCTGGATGCGCTCAGCGGGGGAGAGATACCCATTGCGCGAGCTCATTGCCAGACCGTCGGCTTCGCGCAGCGTGTCGCCGGCAAGAATCTCGATCGGCAGGTTGAACTGCCGAACCAGTTCCCGGATCACGTGAAGCTGCTGAAAATCCTTCTTGCCGAACACGGCGATGCGCGGCCGGATCAGGTTGAAAAGTTTCAGCACCACGGTCGCCACACCGTTGAAATGGCCGGGGCGGAACGCGCCGCACAGGTCGTTCGCCATGGCCGAGGGTACGGCGACCGTGTAGCGCTGTGGCACCGGATACATCTCGGTGACATCGGGGGCGAATACGAGGTCGCATCCGGCGGCGGCAAGCCTGGCGCAATCGGCGTCCAGCGTGCGTGGGTAGCGTTCGAAGTCCTCGCCGGCGCCGAACTGCAGCGGATTGACGAAAATACTCGCGACCACCGGCGCGCCGTGCCGCTTCGCCAGTTCGACCAGCGAGACGTGGCCGGCGTGCAGGTTGCCCATGGTCGGCACGCATGCGCTGTGCTCGGTGTCGGCGAGCGCGGTGCGCAGCGCGGCCGCCGTGTGGACGATCTGCATCAGAAACCGTGCTCGGCCGCCGGGAAGCTGCCGTCCTTCACTGCGGCGATATAGGCACGCGCGGCCGCCTCGATGCCGTCGGCACCGGCAAGAAAATTCTTCGAAAATTTCGGTGCGCGCGGTACCAGGCCCAGCATGTCGTACAGCACCAGCACCTGGCCGGAACACCCGGCCCCCGCCCCGATGCCGATGGTGGGAATCGCCAGCGTATCGGTGACGGTTTTCGCCAGCGCGGCAGGCACCATTTCCAGCACGAGCAGACCCGCGCCGGCTGTTTCCAGCGCACGCGCGTCGGCGAGGAGCTGCGCCGCGTCGTCGTCGTCGCGGCCCTGTACGCGATAGCCGCCGAGCTGGTTGACCGATTGCGGCAACAGCCCCAGATGCGCGCACACGGGGATGCCGCGCTGCGTGAGGAAGGCGACCGTGTCGACCATCACCGCGCCGCCTTCGAGCTTGACCATGTGCGCACCCGCCGCCATCAGTTTGGCGGCCGCGATGAACGCGTGCTCGGGCGAGGGCTGGTAGCTGCCGAACGGCAGGTCGGCGACGATGAAGGCGCGCTTGCTGCCCGCTGCGACACAGCGCGTGTGATAGACCATCTCGGCAAGTTTCACCGGCAGCGTCGAAGCATGGCCCTGCACCACCATGCCGAGCGAGTCGCCGACCAGCAGCACATCGACGCCGGCAGCGTCGAGTGCACGCGCGAAACTGGCGTCGTAACAGGTGAGCACGGCGATTTTCTCGCCTTGCGCGCGCTGTGTACGGAGGATCGGTAGGGTTATGCGTGTCATTCCCGAATCATACGGCCCGACTGAAGAATTCGCGTGGCCCGCGCATCTTGCCGATGCGCTCGACCAGAAGGGCGAAGTCGGTTTCATTGTGCGCGAAGTCGAGATTTGTCGTGTTGACGATCAGCAGCGGTGCCGCTTCGTAGCGGTGGAAAAAGGCGCTGTAGCTGCCGGCCAGCCGTTGCAGGTAATCCGCATCCATGTTGCGCTCGTACTCGATTCCGCGGCGGCGTATGCGTTCCTGCAGGGCATCTGGGGGCGCCTGCAGGTAGATCACCAGGTCCGGTGCCGGAGCCTGCGGCGCGAGGTCGGCGTAAACTTTCTGATACAGATCGAATTCGTCCTCATCGAGGTTGAGCCGGGCGAACAGCATGTCCTTGTCGATGAGGAAATCCGATACCGTGCCGGAGCGAAACAGGTCGCCCTGCGCCAGCTCGCGCAGCTGGCGTGCGCGGTCGAACAGAAAATGCAGCTGCGTCGCCAGCGCATAGCGGCGCGGCTCCTGATAGAAGCGCGGCAGGAAGGGATTGTCGTCGGCGTTTTCCAGCAGTGTATCGGCGCCGAGATGCCCGGCCAATCTGCGGGTGAGGCTGGTCTTGCCCGCACCGATCGGACCTTCGACGACGATGTGGCGATACCGGGCGGGGTTCATGCGTTGACTGCGGCGGCGTGCAAGCGAAGCGGCACCACGCTCTGTCCGGCGCAGCCCGCGAGCCAGTCGGCGGCGCGGCCGCGACCAGGAATCAGCGTGTTCGGCGCAATCTCCAGCAAGGGGTGCAAGACGAAGGCGCGCTCGTGCATGCGCGGATGCGGGAGCGCCAGACCTTCCTCGTGGAAGTGCGCCTCGCCATACAGCAGCAGGTCGAGGTCGAGAGTGCGCGGCGCGTTGCGGAAGCTGCGTTCGCGGCCGTGCCGGTGTTCGATCCCGAGCAGCGCAGCGAGCAGTGTGCGCGGTGCGAGTTCCGTCTCCACCTGTGCCACGGCATTGATGAAGTCGGGCTGATCGACATAGCCGACCGGGGCCGATGCATAGAGATGGGAGCGCGCAATGAGGCGGGTCTCCGGCAGGCGGTCGAGCTCGGCCAGCGCGTATTCCACCTGTCCGGCGGGGTCGTTGAGGTTGGCGCCCAGCCCGATGGTCGCGATGGTTTTCATGCCGGCAGCGCTTCGGCGGTGCCTTCGCCCGGTTTCCTGCGCTTGCGGCGGCGGCGCGGCTTGGGCGAGCTATCGGTGACCAACATGCTCGCACGCTCGTCTTCGTCGGCGTCCTGGAAACGTGTCCACCATTCACCGAGTTCGGCTGGCACTTCGCCGGCTTCGGCGCGCAGCAGCATGAAGTCGTAGGCGGCGCGGAAACGCGGGTGCTCAAGCAGGCGGTATGGACGCTGGCCGCCACGCTGCTCGAAGCGCGGTTGCAAGGCCCAGATTTCCTTCATCATGCCGTCGTAGCGGCGCGGGATGGCGAGTTGCCCGCGTTGCGCGTCGAGAACCTCGTCCATCGCGGTGAACAGTGCCGGCTGCGGTTTTTCGCCAGTGGCCTCGAGTTCGTGCCAGCGCTTCTGCACCTGCGGCCACAACAACGCGCCGAACAGGAAGGCCGGCGAGGAGGGACGGTCGGACTGGATGCGCGCGTCGGTGTTCTTCAACGCCGCGGTGATGAAGCGCTCGCCCGACGGGTCGTCGAGAATGGTGTCCAGCAGCGGCAGCATGCCGTGATGCAGTCCCTCCGCACGCAGCTGGTGTACGCCGCGCAGGGCGTGACCGGACAACAACAGTTTCAGTGCTTCGTCGAAAATGCGCGCGCGCGGAATGTTGGCGAGCAGCGGGGCGAGGCTGGCCACCGGCCGGCGCGTCGCTTCGTCGATGTGGAAGTCGAGCTTGGCGGCCAGGCGTGCGGCGCGCAGCATGCGCACCGGATCCTCGCGGTAGCGTGTCTCCGGGATGCCGATCATGCGCAGCGTACGTGCCTTGCAGTCGGCGACGCCACCAAAGTAGTCGTGCACTTCCTCGCGCGCCGGATCGTAGTAGAGCGCGTTGATGGTGAAATCGCGCCGCGCGGCGTCGTCTCCCATGCTGCCGAACACGTTGTCGGATAACAGGCGGCCATGCTCGTCGGTGGGGCGATCGTCCTCATCTTCGGTTTCCTTCTCGCCGTTGGCACGGAAGGTGGTGACCTCGATGGTGACGCGGCCGCACATTACATGAACGATCTGAAAACGGCGCCCGATGATGCGCGAACGCCGGAACAGCTTGCGCACCTGTTCCGGCGTGGCGTCGGTGGCGACGTCGAAATCCTTGGGTGTCTTGCCCAGCAGCAGATCGCGCACCGCGCCGCCCACGACGTAGCCCTTGAAGCCGGCCTGCGCCAGGGTCTCGCAGGTTTTCAGTGCGCAATCGTCGAGTTGGTCGCGGCAGATGCCGTGTGCGGATACGGGCAGAATCTGCGCACCGGATTGGGTGGGGCGCGACTTCTTGCGGCCGAATACTTTATCGATGATGCGACGAATCATGAAGTGCGCGAAGGCAGGTGGCGGCAAGTGAGGCCGAAAGATCCAGTGTTCATGCGATGCTTGCGAAGATTTGGAGCGGTCAACTGCGATTTCTGGGATTATACAGGCTGGTTTCAGCGGCCTTGCCGCCACAGCGGTGCCGTGCCGGGGCCGTAAAGCGCCTCGAGCGAATCGGGGGTGAGCAGTTCGGCAGGCGTGCCCAGCTGCCAGCGCCCGTTGCCGTGGAGGAACAGCAGGCGATCGCACTGGCAGGCTGCCCAGTTGGGATCGTGCAGCGTCAGCACCACACTGCGCCCGGCATTGGCTTCGCTGCGCATCCAGGCCAGGAGGCGCGCCTGATGCGCGGGGTCAAGGTGGGTCAGCGGCTCGTCGAGCAGCGCGAGGCGTGTCTGTTGTACCGCCAGCTGCGCCAGCCGTGCGCGCTGGCGCTCCCCGCCCGACAGGGTGTCGAAGCGCCGGCCGGCGAGCGCGTCGAGCTCCCAAGTGGCCCAATGCGGCGCGAGGTCCGGCGCATCGTCAAAGGGGTAATGTCCCAGCGCGACAAAATCCGCCACGCTGCCGAAGAATCCGCCCTCGTCGCCCTGCGGCAGAAGGCCGATGCGCTGCGCGCGGACGAGCGGCGGCAGATCGGCAAGCGGTACGTCATCGAGTGTGACCTGTCCCCGAGCCGGCAGTGCAAGGCCCGCCAGCACGGCAAGCAACGTCGACTTGCCGGCGCCGTTGGCGCCAAGAATTCCGAGGATTTCGCCGGGTTCGAGCGAAAGATCGAGCGCATCGACCAGGGTGCGGTCGCCGGTCAGTAGGGAGATGTCGCGTGAAACAAGGCGCATGGCTTGGGTGGGATGGATCCGTGTGTCCCGATTTCCTTTGGAAGGCGCCCGGCGGGTCAGGGCTTGCGTAACAACCACAGTATCATCGGCACGCCGATCAGCGCGGTAAGCACGCCTACCGGCAGTTCGCGCGGCGCGATCACGGTGCGTGCGAGCGTATCGGCGAGCACCAGCAGGGTGCCGCCGGCGAGTGCGCATGCGGGCAGCAGCGCACGATGGCCGGCGAAGCCGAGACGCCGCAGCGCGTGCGGCACCATGAGGCCGACGAAGCCGATGCTGCCGGCCTGCGCGACGACCAGCGCGGTCGAGGCGCCGGCGAGCGCGAACAGTGTCCAGCGCGTGGGGGCGACGGCGACACCGAGCGAGGCGGCCTTGAGTGGCGACAATTGCAGTACGTCGAGGCGACGCGCCATCGCCGTGGCGGCGATGGAGGCGGCGAGCAGGGCGGTGAGCAGCCACGCCGGCTGGCTCGCCCAGGCGAGATCGCCCATGAGGAAGAACAGCATGCCGGGCAGGCGTTCGGCGGGGGCGAGTGCCAGCACGAGCGCGATGAGCGCGCCGAAGCCCGCGGCAAGCATCACGCCGGCAAGCAAGAGCGGCGTATGGTCGCGCGCCAGCATGCGCCCGCCCAGTGCGGCGGCGAGCGCCAGTGTGCCGATGCTGCCGGCGAACGCGAGGCCCGACACCCAGGGCCATGCCAGCCCAGCCGTCATGCCAGCGAGTGCGGCGAGCCCCGCGCCACCGGATGCGCCGAGCAGGTACGGTTCCGCAAGCGGATTGTGGAACAGGGTTTGCATCAGTGCGCCGGCCAGCGCGAGCAGGCCGCCGCAGGCGAAGGCCGCGGCGACGCGCGGTCCGCGCAGCTCCGCAAGAATCTGCCGGGCAAGTTCACGGTCGTCCGGCAACGTTCCGGCGAAAAGCCCCAGTGCGACGGCCGCAAGTGCGGTCAGCACGAGCAGCGCGGTGCGGGCGTAGGTGGACAGGCGCTGACCTTACTGTTGCGGCGCCGCGGCGGCCGGCGCTGCCTGCGGCAGGACGCTCACCCGCTGCATCACCACCGCTTCGAGTGGAACGTCGTCGTGCGGGCCGCGGCGCCCGCGCGGCACCGCGACGATGGCGTCGACCACGTCCATGCCTTCGACCACCTGGCCGAACACCGCGTAGCCCCAGCCCTGCGTGCTTTTGCCGCGGTGGTCGAGGAAGCCGTTGTCGGCGACGTTGATGAAGAACTGGGAGCTCGCCGAATGGGGGTCCATGGTGCGTGCCATCGCCAGCGTGCCGCGCAGGTTCTTGAGGCCGTTGTCGGCCTCGTTGGCAATCGGCTGGCCATTCGG
Organism: Thiobacillus sp.; assembly: GCA_024709165.1. Lineage (GTDB taxonomy): Bacteria > Pseudomonadota > Gammaproteobacteria > Burkholderiales > Thiobacillaceae > Thiobacillus. The sequence goes on from JANJXF010000027.1 coordinate 43,462, forward strand.
TTTTTCCGTCATGTCGACCGTCATGCCGCCGCCCTGGATCATGAAACCCGGGATGACGCGATGGAATACCGTGCCGTCGTAGAAACCGTTGCGCACATAGCCGAGAAAGTTTTCGCTCGACTTGGGCGACTGTGTCGGGAAGACCTCGACCGTGATCGCGCCCTTGCTGGTTTCGATCAGCACGCGCGGGTTGGCAGACGCCCCCGCCGCCGGGGTGATGGAGACGGATTGCGTGGCGGGCTCGCCGGCACCGCAGCCGGAGACCGCAAGCATCAGGGTGGCAAGAAACAGGCTGATCGAGCGCAAGGACAGACGTGGCATTGCAGGGCTCCAGGAAAAGGAAGCCTGAATTCTAATGGGCGCCGCCGCGGAGCCCAAGGCTTCCGCATGCCGGCATCGTTCGGCGATTTATCGAGCCGCGGGCCGGCTCGCCTCGTCGGTCCGTCCCAGACAGCGGAAGGTCAGATCGTTGTCCACGGCAAAATTCATCACGAAACGAAATGCTGCCGGGTCGGCTTGAAGCAAGCGCATGTCGACGCGCAGCCCGCGCGTTCCCTCGAACGTGACCGGCTGCACAGCCGGCGCATAACGCAGCAGCTTGTCCTTGCCGAAGCTGGAGAAGCCACCGGCCAGCCTGTCGACCCAGTCGCTCGGCCGAAAGGGGCGCCCCGACATCGTGACGCCGAGAATGAGCAGGGGCTCGCACGCGTGATCTGCGGCTGAGTCGGCGGCGGACGCCTCGCTCATTGCGTGCCTCCCTTGCGCAGGAAGAAGGTCCATTGACCGGGATGGGTCTGCTGGCTCTTCAACAGGACATTGCCGGTCGCGGCGCACCACGCCCCGATTTCGTCCCGGCTGGCAGGGCATGTGCTGACGAGCTTCACGACTTGTCCCCAGAGCATCCTGCCGAGCACCCGGCTCGCCTCGATGACCGGGGTCGGGCAGGGCTTTCCGCTCACGTCGAGCGTGGCATCGGCGGCGATCGTGGCCTTGCTTCCCTTGCTCACGAGGTATTCGCCGATGCCGTCGGCACCGCGCGCGGAATGGATGACCTCGTTGCCGGTGCGCGCCGCCCAGGCAAACAGATCGTCCCGCGTGCCCGGGCAATCCGACTTGAGCAGCAGGGTTTCGCCGGCATGCAGGTCGTCCAGGGCGTGGCGGACGCCGAGCAGGGGGTGGGGGCAGACCTGGCCCGTCATGTCCAGGACGGCGCTCGGTTCGTGTGAAATGAGGTCGTGCATCGTTGCGGTCTCCTGTGTTCGATGTGTCGCGGGGGCGTCGCTGGCACGCTGGGTGCCAGCCTGGCGGTGGATAACGGTGGTTGCCATCCATCGAGCGCCATCGTAGCAATACAGGAAATGAAAATTAAAGAATAAAACGCTATGATTTAATAACGTTTAGTTATAAAGGTTTCCATGAAACTCCAGCAATTGCGCTATCTGTGTGAGGTCGTCCGGCAGGGACTGAATGTTTCGGCGGCGGCCGGGCAGCTGCATACCTCGCAACCGGGCGTGTCGAAACAGATCCGGCAGCTGGAAGACGAACTGGGGGTGACCCTGTTCGTTCGCAATGGCAAGCGGCTGGCGGAGGTGACCGAACCGGGCCGGGCGATCGTCGCCATGGCGGAACGGGTTTTGCGGGAGGCGGACAATCTCAGGCAGGCCGGCAGGGATTTCAGCGACGAAACCAGCGGCAGCCTGGTGATCGCGACCACGCACACGCAGGCGCGCTATGCCTTGCCCGATACGGTGAAGGCCTTTGTGCAGCGCTACCCCGCGGTCGATCTCGTCCTGCACCAGGGCAACCCGAGCCAGGTCGCGCAGATGGTGATTGCGGGCGAGGCGGATCTCGCCATCGCCACGGAGACCATCGCCGAGGTCAGGGAACTCGTCAGCATGCCGTGTCACACCTGGAACCACGGCATCATCGTGCCGCCCCGGCATCCGCTGCTGAAGGCGGGTGCGCTGTCCCTGGAAGCGATCGCGCGGTATCCGGTCGTCACCTACGACAGCGCGTTCGCCGGCCGGTCGCGCATCAACCGGGCGTTCGAACGCAAGGGACTCGCGCCGCGGGTGGTGCTGACGGCCATCGACTCGGACGTGATCAAGACTTATGTCGAGCTCGGCCTGGGGGTCGGCATCGTCGCGCAGATGGCCTTCGATCCTCGTCGCGACAAGCGCTTGCGCATGCTGGGCGCGGGACACCTGTTCGAGACCAGCACCACGCGCATCGGGCTGCGCCACGGCGCGTTTTTGCGGCGTTACGTCTACGACTTCATCCAGTTGTTCGCGCCGCGTTTGACGCGCCGGATGGTGGACGTCACGATGCGCGGCGGCGGCGTGGATTTCGAGCTTTGACCCGTGCGGTCGCCTATTCTCGGGTGCTCCCGAAATCGGACAGGCGCAACGCGTTCAAAACGACCAGCAGGGAACTCGCCGACATGCCGATGCCGGCAAGCCACGGCGTGACGTGGCCAAGCGCCGCGGCGGGGATGGCGATGAGGTTGTAGCCGAGTGCCCAGCCAAGGTTCTGGCGTACGATGCGCTGCGTCCTGCGCGCGAGCGTCACGCCTTCGGCAAGCGTGGCGAGGCGACTGCCCAGCATCACCATGTCGGCGGCAGCCTGCGCGACGTCGGTGCCTTCGCCCATGGCGATCGACACCTGCGCACCGGCGAGCACCGGCGCGTCGTTGATGCCGTCGCCGACCATGGCGACGACGCGCCCCGCCCCCTGCAGCGCCTTGACGTAGGCCAGCTTGTCTTCCGGCAGCGCGCCGGCGCGCCAGGCGTCGATGCCGAGCTGCCGCGCCACGTCTTCCACGGCCGGTGCGGCGTCGCCCGACAGCAGGTGCAGGCGCAGCCCCTGGCGGCGCAGGGCGGCGAGCGCGTCGGTGGCATCGGCGCGCAGAGTGTCGGCGAGCGCGAACCAGGCGATCAGTAGCCCGTCCTCGGAAAGCGCGACCCAGCTCGCCCCCACCCGCGTGGCGGGCGGTGCGGCGTCGGCCGCGGCGAAGCGCGGTGTGCCCAGCCGGTAGGCGTGTTGCCCGATGCGCCCCGCGACGCCATGCCCCGGTGTGTTGCGCAGGTCGCTCGCGTCGGACACGGGTGTCACGCCGTCGCACAGCGCGCGCGCGATGGGATGTTCGGAGCCGGCCTCGAGTGCGGCTGCGAGCGCGAGCACCTCGGCTTCTCTACGCCCGGCCAAAGGTATCACCTCGCGTAACGCCAGGTGTCCCTGGGTCAGCGTGCCGGTCTTGTCGAAGACGAGGTCGGTGGCGCGCGCCAGCGTTTCCAGCGCATGGCCGCGCGTGGTGAGGAGTCCCAGCCGTGTCAGGCGCCCGGTGCCGCTGGTCAGCGCGGCCGGGGTGGCGAGCCCCAGCGCGCAGGGACAGGTGACGACCAGAATCGACACCACGATCCACAGCGCGCGCGACGGGTCGTGGACGTACCACGCATAACCGACCACTGCGGTGATCACGAGCAGCAGTCCGACGAACCAGGCGGCGGCACGGTCGGCCACCTGGCCGATGCGCGGCTTTTCGCTTTGTGCGCGATCGAGCAGACGCACGATGGACGCCAGCCGGGTGTCGGCGCCGAGCCTGTCCACCCGTACCACCAGCGGGCTCGCCTCGTTGATGCTGCCGCCGACCACGTTGGCGCCGGTGACCTTGGCGACCGGCAGCGATTCACCGGTGAGCATGGCTTCGTTCACCGTGCTGTGCCCCTCGACCACCACGCCGTCGGCGGGCAGAGTGTCCCCCGGACGCACCAGCACATGGTCGCCCGGCCGCAGGCGCGCCACCGGGACCTGATCCGTGTCGCGCGCCGGCCATGCGGGCAGCCGCGTGGCCGCGGCGGGAATGAGCTTGACCAGTTCTTCCACTGCCGCGCCGGCGCGGCGGCGCGCGTTCATTTCGAGAAATCTCCCGGTCAGCAGCAGGAAAATGAACATGTTTACCGAGTCGTAATAGACTTCGCCGTGTCCGGCGAAGGTGCTGTAGACGCTGGCGGCGAACGCCGTGCCGATGCCGAGCGCGACCGGGACGTCCATGCCCAGCATGCGGCGGCGCAGATCGCGCCAGGTGCCGACGAAGAACGGCCATGCCGAATAGCCCACCACCGGCAGCGTCAGCACCAGGCTTGCCCAGCGCATGATCGTGCGGACGTCGTCGGTCATGTCGGTTGCCGTATAGGTCGGCAGCGCATACATCATCACCTGCATCATGCCGAGCCCGGCGATCGCCAGGCGGCGGATCGCGGTGTTGCGTTCGCGCCGGTGGATGTCGTCGGAGCGGCCGCTGTCGAAGGGGTGGGCGATGTAGCCGATGTCGGCCACCGCCTTGAGGATCGTGGACAACTGGATGCGGCGATCATCCCAGCGTACCCGTGCGCGTCGCGTCGCGTAGTTGATTTCCACCGAGAGCACGCCGGGCAGCGCGGCGATGTGGCGCTCGTTGAGCCAGATGCACGCTGCGCAGACGATGTTCTCCAGAATCAGCGCCGCTTCGCGGACGTGCTCGGCCTCCACGCGCACGAAGCTTTCCTGGATTTCCGGCAGGTCGTAGAGGCCCAGCTGCACAAGTTCGGCCTCCGCTTCGCGCGGGGTTGCGGGCAGCACGGTACGATGCGCGTAATACGCGCCCTGTCCGCTGTCGATGATGGTCTGTGCCACCGCCTGGCAGCCGTGGCAGCATGCCGTGTGGGTACTTCCTTCGAACGTGACAGAGTACTGAGCGCCATCCGGAACCGGCTGGCCGCAATGAAAACAGGGCGAAAAAGACGGGGTGTCCGTGAGGCCGGGAGAGCGGCTCACGAAACACCCCGTGGCAGGGCACCGCAATACGGCAGGTTCGGGAGAGAGGACGAGCCTGCCGTGGGCGCCGGATGCAAAGCTTTCTTGGTGCCGGTGGCGGCTGCCAGACCGCCGGGGCGCCGGGTAAGCGCTCCGGTTGGCAAACCGGATACCGAAGCTCGTGACCGCGGCACCGATCCGGAAAGACTGATCCTGCGTGTTACTGTCGCCATTCTTCAAACGTCATGCGTGGCTGCCGGAACGGCAAATCCGGCATTATATGCCGGGTGTCGACATGCCCTGATCGGGAACGGGCCGGACACATAGCAGGCTTGAAGATACGCATATCATAATATGCCAATGTCACGTCGGCAAGGGGTGCGGGTTATGATTTCCGGCATGTCTCCCAGCGAGTCCTGCTTTCCCCCTGTCGACACCGCGCTCGTTCACCCCAACGGCCTGCTGGCGAAGGGCGGCGACCTGTCGTTGCCGCGCCTGCTCGATGCCTACCGTCACGGCGTCTTCCCCTGGTTCAATCCCGGCGAGCCGATCCTGTGGTGGAGCCCCGACCCGCGCATGGTGCTCGTGCCGGACGAAATCCGCATCAGCCGTTCGCTCGCCAAGCGTGTGCGCAACGCGGGTTTCGAACTGCGCGTCGACAGCGCTTTCGCCGAGGTGATGCGCGGCTGCGCCGAACCACGCCGCGGTGAGGCTGGCACCTGGATCTCGCCGGTGATGATCGCCGCCTATTCGCGCCTGTTCGATGCCGGCTATGCGCACTCGGTGGAAACCTGGCACGATGGCCGCCTGGTGGGCGGGTTGTATGGCGTCGCCATCGGCCGCATGTTCTACGGCGAATCCATGTTCAGCCGCATGCCAGACGCGTCCAAGGTGGCACTGGTGCGGCTGGCGCGTCAGTTGGGGACGTGGGGCTTCGGCCTTATCGACTGCCAGATGGAAACCCCGCATCTGGGCAACATGGGCGCGCGCCCGATTCCGCGCGCCGCGTTTCTGACGCGCCTCGCGGAATTGGTAGACTTGCCTCATCGTCCCGGCCCCTGGCGTTTCGATGCACCCGACTGAACCACCTTTCCAGCGCATCCAGTTCTATCTGACCGCGCATTACGACTGCAGCTACCTGAGCGGCCGGCACGCGCGTTCGCAGGTCGCCACGCCGGCGCATCTCATCGACGCCCGCGCGTACAGCGCGCTGATCCGCGCGGGCTTTCGCCGCAGCGGCCAGTTCACCTACCGGCCGCATTGCGAGACCTGCCATGCCTGCGTGCCGGTGCGTGTCGACGTCACACACTTTGCGCCCAGCCGCACCCAGCGACGTTGCCTCACGCGCAACCGGCACCTCACCGCGCGTTTTCTGCCGCTCGACTTTCACGAAGCGCATTACACGCTGTATCGCCACTATCTCGCCAGCCGCCATGCCGGCGGCGGCATGGACCGCGACAGTTCCGAGCAGTACACGCAGTTCATGCTGTCGTCCAACGTCGATTCCATGCTGGTCGAGTTCCGCGATGGCGACGAGCCGGTGATGGTTTCGGTGATCGATCAGGTCGACGATGGCTTGTCCGCCGTCTACACCTTCTTCGACCCGGCGCGCGGAGCGCAGAGCCTCGGCGTCTACGGCGTGCTCTGGCAGATCGAGCTCGCGCAGCGGCTGGGGCTGCCCTACGTCTACCTCGGCTACTGGATCGCGGACAGCCGCAAGATGGCCTACAAGCAGCAGTACGTGCCACTCGAGGGCCTGCGCGACGGCCGTTGGCAGGTGATCGACGCCGCATGAGGCAGGCGTTCGCGGCAGCGGCGCTGGCGCTGCTCGCCGGCTGCGCACTCACCGTAAGCGATCCGCGTGCGCTCGCGCCCCTCGACAGCTTCGTGCCGCTCGCGGTGGATACGCGGGTGTGGGTCGAACCGGGCTACGAAGCATATGGCGCGCGCGTCGCCGCCGCGCTGCCGGCCGCGATCGCGCACGTGGAGGCGGCGCACTACCTGCCTTTCGCGCGTACACCGCGCGTCCACGTGTGCGGCACCGACGCGTGTTTCCAGCGCTACGTGCTGACGCCGAAACTGTCCGCCGCAGTGGTGCCCGACAACCGCCTGATCCTGTCGCCCAATCTCGACGGCAAGGAAAGCCACCGTCTGTCTGCGCTCCTGACCCACGAACTCGCCCACCTGCATCTGGGGCAGCGCATCGGCCATTATCACCCGACACTGCCGGTGTGGTTCCACGAAGGCTGGGCGGCGCTCACCGCCGACGGCGGCGGCGCCGAATACGTCAGCGACGCGCAGGCGCTCGCGGCGATCCGCGCCGGGCGCCGCGTCAATCTCGGCGCACGCGATGCGCCTGGCAAGCGCCATCGCGCCAGTGCCTCCGGTCTCAGCATCTTCGAGTTCTATCGCCAGGCTATGCTGCTGGTTGGCTGGCTGAAGGCGCAGGATGAAGCGCGTTTCCGCCACCTGGTGCTCGCCGTGCAGGACAACGTCGACTTTGAAATCGCCTTCTGGGACATCTACGGCCAGGCGCCGGTCGGCCGGCTCGCCGGATTCTTCGACGGCGTTCTGGGCGATAATCCTCCCGTCCAGGCCGCCCCGGCCCAACCCTGAACGCACCATGAAACCCTACCTCGACCTGATGCGCCACGTGCTCGAGCACGGCACCCGCAAAGACGACCGCACCGGCACCGGCACGCTCTCGGTGTTCGGCTGGCAGATGCGCTACGGCCTCGCCGCCGGTTTTCCGCTCGTCACCACCAAGAAATGCCACCTGCGCTCGATCATCCACGAACTGCTGTGGTTTCTGCGCGGCGATACCAACATTGCGTATCTGAAGGAGAACGGCGTCACCATCTGGGACGAATGGGCCGATGCCAACGGCGACCTTGGTCCAGTGTACGGCCACCAGTGGCGCTCCTGGCCCAGGCCCGACGGCGGTACCATCGACCAGATCGCCGAGGTCGTGAAGACGCTCAGGACCAACCCAGACTCGCGCCGCATCATCGTCTCCGCGTGGAACGTCGCCGATCTCGACCGCATGGCGCTGGCGCCGTGCCACGCCTTCTTCCAGTTCTATGTCGCCGACGGCCGACTGAGCTGCCAGCTCTACCAGCGCAGCGCCGACATCTTCCTCGGCGTGCCGTTCAACATCGCCAGCTACGCGCTGCTCACGCTGATGATGGCGCAGGTCACCGGACTGAAACCCGGCGACTTCGTCCATACCCTGGGCGATGCGCACCTGTATCTGAACCACCTCGACCAGGCGCGCGAACAGTTGTCGCGCGAACCGCGTGCGCTGCCGGTCATGACGATCAATCCCGACGTGAAGGATATCTTCGCCTTCCGCTTCGAGGATTTCACCCTCGACGGCTACGATCCGCATCCCGCGATCAAGGCGCCGGTGGCGGTCTAGTGGGCCGGGAGTCGAGCTCGGAGCGTAGAGAGAATATGACCCGGAATAAACCTCGCGTCAGCGTCATCGCCGCACTCGCGAAAAATCGCGTCATCGGCATCGAAAACCGCCTGCCGTGGCGGCTGCCGGAAGACCTTGCCCACTTCAAGGTGCTCACCCTCGGCCACCCCATCCTGATGGGGCGCAAGACCTTCGAGTCGCTGGGGCGTCCGCTGCCCGGGCGCACCAATGTCGTCATCACGCGCAACCGCGATTACCGTCCCGCGGGCTGCCTGGTAGCCGAGTCGATTCCCGCCGCACTTGCGCTGTGCGGCGACAGCGACGAAGTCTTTTTCATTGGCGGTGCCGAGCTTTACGCGCAGGCCATTCCCCTCGCCGACCGGCTGTATCTCACTGAAGTCGACATCGACGCGCAAGGCGACGCCTGGTTTCCCGAGTACAACCGCGGCGCGTTTCGCGAAATCGCCCGCGAATCGTACACGGGCAGCAAGGGGGATGCGCTGCGTTTCGATTTTGTTGTGTACACGCGCACTTGACGGTGCGCGGCCTGAGGACGCGTTTCAGGCTGCGCCCTTTCTGATCTGCGTGATTTTTTCCAGGTAGGTGGCGCCCCAGCCCTGCAGGGTGCGCAACACGGGTTCCAGCGTCCAGCCAAAATCGGTCAGCGAGTATTCGACCCGCGGCGGCACTTCCGCATGTACCTTGCGCGCGACGATGCCGTCGGCTTCGAGTTCGCGCAACTGACGGGTGAGCATGCGCTGCGTGACAGCCGGCATCCGCCGCATCAATTCGTTGAAACGGCGGGTTCCGCCCAGGAGATGGAAGAGGATCACCCCTTTCCATTTGCCACCGATCACTTCGACACAGGCTTCCATAGGGCAGCCGAAATCACAGTCGTAACGCTGATGCCGCATGGGCTCTCTCCGGTATACAAAATGTCTCTATCCGACACGCGTGTGCATTCTTACATCGTTCGGTGCGCTTCGATATGATGGCCGTCGGGCTTATCGACAAACCACGCTGGAGGAGTTCAATGGACATCATCGAGGCAATCGAAACGCGGAGATCCGTGAAGGCTTTCGATCCCCGGCATCGAATCTCCGACGAAGAGACCGACCGGTTGATGTCGCTCGTCCTTCTTTCGCCCACGGCTTTCAATATCCAGCATTGGCGTTTCGTGCTCGTGCGCGATCCGGCGGTGCGCGAAGCGATTCGCGAGGTTTCGTGGATGCAGCCGCAGGTGACGGATGCATCGTTGCTGGTAGTGGTGTGTGCCGACGTGCGCGCCTGGGAGAAGGCCCCGGAACGTTACTGGCGCAATGCGCCGGAGGACGTCCGGGAGGGCGTCGTCGCGGCCATCGGTGAATACTACGGGAATCGGCCGCAGGTACAGCGGGACGAAGCGATGCGTTCCTGCGGGATCGCCGCGCAGACGCTGATGCTGGCGGCGAAAGGAATGGGCTATGACTCCTGTCCGATGGATCTCTCCGACTTCGATGCCGTGGCGCGGCTGATCGGTCTGCCCGAAGGCCATGTGATCGCGCTGTTCGTCGCCGTTGGCAAAGGAATACGCGATCCCTGGCCGCGCGGTGGGCAGCTTGCCCAGGATGAAACGGTGTTCGTCGACCGCTTCCCGGACTGATGGAGGTCACGTGCCGGCCGACTGCGCGCCGCCCTGACGCTTGGCGGCGTACAGCGCCTCATCCGCCGCGCGCAGCAGGTCCTCCGGCGCAGCCATGTCGTTGCCCGCTTCGGCGACGCCGATGCTGAGCGAACCGTTCCAGCATTCTGTGCCATCTTCCATGTAGAACGGGGCACGCGAGGCGAGGATCTTGTTCGCGACCTGCGCCGCGCCGTCGCGCGGGCTGCGCGGACAGATGACGAGAAATTCGTCGCCGCCGAGCCGGCACACGATGTCGCTGGTGCGTACAGCGTCCTGCAGGCGGGTCGCCAGTTCGCGCAGCAGCGCATCGCCGCTTGCATGGCCGAAGGTGTCGTTCACCGCCTTGAAACGGTCGGCGTCGAGCATCAGCACCGACAGCGGGGTGCCACCGCGCCGCGCTTCGCGCCACAGTTCGTCGAGCGCGGAGATCGCGAAACGGCGATTCGGCAGACCGGTGAGATCGTCGCGGATGGACAGGACGTGGAGCTGCTGATTGGCGCGTTCCAGCTCGGCGGTCCGCTGCCGGACGCGTTCGTCGAGCTCGCGGTTGAGTGCGCGCAGTGCGCGGTTGCGTTCGGAAATGATCTGGAACAGCCCGCTCAGCGCGGCGAGCAGCGGTTCGGTCCTGGCCTGCATGTGGCTGACGTCGTCCTCGTACGCCGCTGCGGGCGTCTGCCCACTTTCGATCGCCCGCATTTGCCGGGCCATCCCCTGGTCGACGCCGAGGATGTGATACGCGAGCCAGTTCAGCAGAAAGTCGACCAGCTCGCGGGCACGGTCGGCGGTCATGTCCTGGCCGCTTTCACCCAGCACCAGTGCCTCGTGAGTGAAGGCGCGGTGCGCCGCGTGGTGCCGTTCGAGGTGGCGCCGATCGAGGCCCGCCTGCTCCATGAGCGCCTCCTCCTCGCTGAAGTGGGTGCCGACATAGTCGAGCAGCGTGTCGCGTGCGAAAGCAAAGGCGCTCGCATCGACGGTATCGCTGGACGTGACCAGTTCGCCGAGATCGTTGATGAGTTCCACCAGCCGTTGGTGCTGGTGGTCGATTGCGGGCAGTCCGGTAAGAAATGTCTCGTTCCAGTCGAACAGCGTGGACATGATCAAGGGCGTGGAGGGAGGGACGTGCGAAAATTATCCTCCAACAAGCGGCGCGGGGGGAGTCTGTCTGTCTGAGCCGAATCGGCGGCGGCGAAAAGCCTGCAGCGAAAGATGGAGAGGAACATGAGCCCTGTCGTTGTTATCGGTGGCGGTCCAGCCGGTCTGATGGCCGCCGAGGTGCTCGCGCAGGGCGGGGTGCAGGTGGACCTTTACGATGCCATGCCCTCGGTCGGACGCAAGTTCCTGCTGGCAGGCGTCGGTGGGATGAATATCACCCATGCCGAGCCGTTCGAGATTTTTTCCGCGCGCTACGGCAGCCGTGCCACCGAGATGCGCCCCTTGCTCGAAGCCCTGTCCCCGTCGGCGCTGCGCGAGTGGATCCATGATCTTGGCATCGACACCTTCGTCGGATCGTCGGGACGCGTGTTTCCCACCGGAATGAAAGCGGCACCACTGTTGCGCGCCTGGTTGCATCGATTACGCATGACGGGGGTGCGTATCCATGTGCGGCATCGCTGGGCGGGGTGGGACGAAACCGGGGCGTTGCGCTTCGCCACGCCCACGGGCGAGTGCGTGGTTCGTGCCGACGCGACGGTGCTGGCGCTGGGTGGTGCGAGCTGGCCGAAACTCGGCTCGGATGGCGCCTGGGTGCCGTGGCTTGCGGCGCGAGCTGTCGAGGTTGCACCGTTGCAGCCTTCGAACTGCGGCTTCGATGTGGCAGGCGGGTGGAGCGACCATCTTCGCACAGCGTTCGCGGGACAGCCGCTGAAGACGGTGGGGCTGCGCTTTACCGATGCAGCGGGGGCAATACGCGAGCGCCGCGGGGAGCTGATGCTGTCGGATACCGGCATCGAGGGCGCTCTGGTCTACGCGTTGTCGGCGCCGCTGCGTGAGGCAATCGCGGCACGCGGCGCGGTGACCGTCGAGATCGACCTCCTGCCGGATCGCACGCCGGCGCGGGTGCTGGCCGAGGTATCGCACCCGCGCGGCGCGCGCTCGTTGTCGAGCCATCTCCAGAGCCGCACCGGCATCAAGGGCGCGAAAATGGCGCTGTTGCGCGAGGTCCTGACGCAGGAGGAAATGAAGACGCCGGCGACGCTCGCGCGCGCGATAAAATCGCTGCCGCTCACCCTGGCCGCACCGCGCCCGATTGCGGAAGCGATCAGCAGTGCCGGCGGCGTGTGTTTTGAGGCGCTCGACGCGAACCTGATGCTGCGCGCGCTGCCTGGCGTGTTCTGTGCCGGGGAAATGCTCGACTGGGAAGCGCCGACCGGCGGATACCTGTTGACAGCCTGCTTCGCGAGCGGGCGTGCTGCAGGGCAAGGCGTATTGGATTACTTGCGGGCGCGCTCATTTGAATCGATACACACATGCTGCGACTGACTGAAATCAAACTGCCGCTCGATCATCCGCCCGACGCCCTGCGCGCGGCGATCCTGAAACGCCTGGGCGTTGCCGATGAGGATCTGCTCGATGTCCATATCTTCAAGCGCGCCTACGATGCGCGCAAGAAGCACGCGCTTTTGCTGGTCTACTCGGTCGACATCAGGGTGAAGGAGGAGGCGGCGTTATTGAAGAAATTCCGCAACGATCCACACGTAAAGCCGTCGCCTGACATGGCTTATCAGTTCGTCGGCCGGGCGCCGGCGCAGCTGGCGGAACGCCCCGTCATCGTCGGCTTCGGTCCGTGCGGCATCTTCGCCGCGCTGGTGCTGGCACAGATGGGTTTCAAGCCCATCGTGCTGGAACGCGGCAAGTCGGTGCGCGAGCGCACGCAGGACACCTGGGGGCTGTGGCGCAAAAAGGTGCTCAACCCCGAATCCAACGTGCAATTCGGCGAAGGCGGCGCGGGCACCTTCTCCGACGGTAAGCTCTACAGCCAGATCAAGGATCCGCGTCATCTCGGGCGGAAGGTGCTGACCGAGTTCGTCAAGGCGGGTGCGCCAGACGAGATCCTGTATGTGTCGAAGCCGCACATTGGCACCTTCCGCCTGGTGACGATGGTGGAAAACATCCGTCACGAAATCGAGCGGCTGGGTGGCGAGATTCGCTTCCAGCAGCGCGTTGCCGACGTGCTGATCGAGGACGCTCGCATCGCCGGCGTGGTGCTCGCAGGCGGTGAGCTGGTGAAGAGCCGTCACGTCGTGCTGGCGCTCGGCCACAGCGCGCGCGATACCTTCGAAATGTTGCACGCGCGCGGCGTGAGACTGGAGGCGAAGCCCTTCTCCGTCGGCTTTCGCATCGAGCATCCCCAGTCGCTGATCGATGCGGCGCGGCTGGGGACGAACGCCGGCAACCCGATGCTCGGCGCGGCCGACTACAAGCTGGTGCACCACGCGAAGAACGGCCGCGCGGTCTACAGCTTCTGCATGTGCCCCGGCGGCACGGTGGTCGCGGCGACATCCGAGACGGGATGCGTGGTGACCAATGGCATGAGCCAGTATTCGCGCAACGAACGCAACGCCAACGCGGGCATCGTCGTCGGCATCATGCCGGAGGACTTTCCCGGCGACGATCCGCTTGCCGGAATGCGGCTGCAGCGCGAACTCGAGGCACGTGCGTTCGACCTGGGTGGCGGCGACTACCGCGCGCCGGCGCAGCTCGTCGGCGATTTCCTGGACGGCAGACCCTCGCAGGCACTCGGCAGCGTCGAGCCGTCGTACCAGCCCGGCGTGCGCCTGACCGATCTCGTCACGGCCCTGCCCGGGTATGCGATCGAGGCGATTCGCGAGGCGCTGCCCGTGTTCGACCGGCAGATCAGAGGCTTCGCGATGCAGGATGCGGTGCTGACCGGCGTCGAGACGCGCACCTCGTCGCCGGTGCGGATCACCCGTGGCGACGATTTCCAGAGCGTGAACGTCGGGGGGCTGTACCCGGCGGGCGAGGGGGCGGGGTACGCCGGCGGCATCCTGTCGGCCGCGGTCGACGGCATCAGGGTCGCCGAGGCGGTGGCACGCGACATGCTGGGCCTGGAGGCTGCGCAGTCGGGCGCGCGCGCCGGGCCGGGCTGCGACTACTGACCGTCGCTTCGGATACCGGGTTGGCGGGCCGTCATGAAAATTTCACATGAAAATTTCTTCATTTGTTTTCCGCTTTATATTTCGATACTATTTGAAATATGGAAACAAAAACCGCCGTTACCGCCCTTGCTGCGCTCGCCCAGGATTCCCGTCTGGCGATCTTCCGCACCCTGGTCCAGGCCGGTCCTGCCGGGCTCGCCGCCGGGAAGGTCGGCGAGCTGACCGGCATTGCGCCGTCCTCGCTGTCGTTCCACCTGAAGGAGCTGGCGCACGCCGGCATGGTCGATGCGAGGCAGGTGGGGCGCTTCGTCATCTACACCGCAAATTTCGAAACCATGAACGCGCTGCTCGGTTTTCTCACCGAAAACTGCTGCGGCGGCAATCCCTGCTCGCCGGTGTGCTCGCCGGCGTGCGAATCCGAAGTCACCGAAAAGGAACCCTCGTGACTCGCCCCTACACCGTGCTGGTGCTATGCACCGGCAACTCGTGCCGCTCGCAGATGGCCGAAGTGCTGCTCAACCACGAGCTCGCCGGCCAGGTGCGCGCACTGTCCGCCGGTACCCACCCCCAGCCCAGGGTCGCCGACGGCGCGGTCGCGGCGCTGAAAGCAGCCGGGCTCACCACCGACGGCCTGTACCCCAAGGACATCGACGCGGTGATGAACGAGGACATCGATCTCGTCGTGACCGTGTGCGACAACGCCAGGGAGGCCTGCCCGGTGTTCCCGAAGCCGATCCCGGCGATCCACCTGCCGTTCCACGACCCGCACGGCGAGCCGATCGAGAGCTTTCTCGCGGTGCGCGACGACATCCGCACGCGTCTCGTCGCCGCCGTGTGCGAGAGGCTCGGCCTCAGGGCGGTCGCCGGATCAAAATGAGGTGAAGCGATGAGCGCACAGTGTGAAGCGACCGCCAGGATTGCTGTCGGCGTGCCGATGAGCGTGTTCGAGCGTGGCCTCACCCTGTGGGTGGCGCTGTGCATCGTCGCCGGCGTGGTCCTCGGGCAGGTGTTCCCGGCGCCGTTCCAGGCGCTCGGGCGCATGGAAGTCGCGCAGGTCAACCTCCCCGTCGGCCTCCTGATCTGGGTCATGATCATCCCCATGCTGATGAAGATCGATTTCGGTGCGCTACACCAGGTGAAATCGCATTGGCGCGGCATCGGCGTCACGCTCATCGTCAACTGGGCGGTCAAGCCGTTCTCGATGGCGCTGCTGGCGTGGCTCTTCATCCGTCATCTCTTTGCGTCGTATCTGCCGGCGGAGCAGCTCGACAGCTACGTCGCCGGGCTGATCCTGCTGGCCGCCGCGCCGTGCACCGCGATGGTGTTCGTGTGGAGCCGCCTCGCCGGAGGCGACCCGTACTTCACGCTGTCGCAGGTGGCGTTGAACGACACCATCATGATCTTCGCCTTCGCGCCCATCGTCGGCCTGCTGCTCGGGTTGTCGGCGATCGTCGTGCCGTGGGACACGCTGTTCACCTCCGTGGTGCTGTACATCGTCATCCCGATGATCCTCGCGCAGGTGTGGCGCAAGACTCTGCTCAGGCGCGGGCAGGCGGCGTTCGACGCGGTGATGGCGCAATTCGGCCACGTCTCGATCCTGGCGCTGCTGGCGACGCTGGTGCTGCTGTTCGCCTTCCAGGGCGAGCAGATCCTCGTGCAGCCGCTGGTCATCGCGCTGCTCGCGATGCCGATCCTGATCCAGGTGTTCTTCAACTCGGGGCTGGCGTACTGGCTCAACAGGAAAGTGGGCGAGAAGCACAGCATCGCCGGCCCCTCCGCCTTGATCGGCGCGTCCAACTTCTTCGAGCTGGCGGTGGCTGCGGCGATCGCGCTGTTCGGCTTCCGGTCGGGCGCAGCCCTCGCCACCGTGGTCGGCGTGCTGATCGAGGTGCCGGTGATGCTGGGGGTGGTGAAGATCGTCAATCGAAGCAAGGGGTGGTACGAAGCCGACCAGCCCACCGGATAAGGAAAGAATATGTTGAAACGATGCGCATTGATTCTGATTGCCGCCGTGGTGGCGCTGCCCGCGCGCGCCGATTACCAGCCCAAGGCCGAAAAAGTTGTCGACAACGTCTACGCCATCGTCGGCCCGCTCGGCCAGCGCAGCGCAGAGAACGACGGCCTCAACGCCAACTACGGCTTCATCGTGACGCCGAAAGGCGTGATCCTGATCGACTCCGGCGCCAGCCTCGCCGGTGCGCGGAAGATCGAGGCAGTCATTGCCAGCGTGACGAAGCAGCCGGTGCGCTGGGTGATCAACACCGGCAGCCAGGATCACCGCTGGCTCGGCAACGATCATTTTGCGCGCCGTGGCGTCGAGGTCATCGCCCTCGCTCGTACCGCAGCAACGCAGGCGGAAATGGGCATGCAGCAGTTGGAGAATCTCGCACGCTTTCTTGGCGAACGCCTGCAAGGGACGCGCCCGCTGCCCGCGGCGAAGACGTTCGCCGGCGACACGGCGACGCTGGAGTTGGGCGGAGAAACGCTGGTGCTGGCCTACACCGACGCCCACTATCCGGGCGACGCGTGGGTGTGGCTGCCGGAGCGCCGTATCGTGTTCAGCGGCGATCTCGTCTATGTCGACCGCCTGCTCGGCGTGCTGCCACGCTCGAGCGTGAAGAACGGCCAGCGTGCCTTCCTCGCTATGGCGGCCCTGCAGCCCGCGCGCATCGTGCCGGGCCACGGCCGCGTGTGCGCTCTCGCGCAGGCGCAGCGTGAGAGCGGCGACTATTACGACTTTCTCGTCGACATGATCGGCGCGGCCGCCCGCGAGATGGTGCCGATGAGCGAGACGCTCGACCGTCATGCCGACTTGCCGGCGTTCAGCTATCTCGAGAACTACGCCGAGTTGCACCGGGCCAACATGAACCGCGCATTTACCGAATTTGAATCGCAACATTAAGGAGACTCTCATGTCTGCCAGACAACATGACCAGATCCGGCAGCAGGTGCGTGCCGCGTACGGTGCCGTGGCGAGGTCTGAATCCGGCGGATGCTGCGCACCGAGCGCAGGATGCTGCACGCCGTCGGAACAATCGGTTGCCGACCTGGTGTCGCTGGGCCTTGGCTACAGCGCGGACGAGACCGCCGCCGTGCCCGAAGGCGCCAATCTCGGCCTGGGTTGTGGCAACCCACAGGCCATCGCGGCGC
Organism: Thiobacillus sp.; assembly: GCA_024709165.1. Classification (GTDB taxonomy): domain Bacteria; phylum Pseudomonadota; class Gammaproteobacteria; order Burkholderiales; family Thiobacillaceae; genus Thiobacillus. Next base: position 60,599 of record JANJXF010000027.1, read on the forward strand.
TGCGACCCGGCGAGACCGTGCTAGACCTGGGCAGCGGCGCGGGTTTCGACGCCTTCCTCGCCGCGCGCCAGGTGGGGCCGGCGGGCATGGTGATCGGCGTCGACATGACCCCCGACATGGTGTCCAAGGCACGCGCGAATGCAGCCAAGGGCGGCTACGTGAACGTGGACTTTCGCCTCGGCGAAATCGAGCACCTTCCGGTCGCCGACGCGACGGTCGACGTGATCATTTCCAACTGTGTCATCAACCTCTCACCGGACAAGGTGCAGGTGTTCCGCGACGCCTTCCGCGTACTGAAACCGGGCGGCCGGCTGGCGATTTCCGACATCGTCATGACCGCCGCGCTGCCACCCGACATGCAGCAGGAGGTCGCGTTCTACACCGCATGTATCGCCGGCGCAGCCAGCGTCGACGAACTCGCCGCGATGCTCGGAGCGGCCGGCTTCGTCGACATCTGCGTCGCACCCAAGGACGTCAGCCGCGAGTTCATCCGCCATTGGGTTCCGGGACGGGGCGTCGAGGACTGCATCGCGTCGGCGACAATCGAGGCCGTCAGGCCCACCCGCTGAAATGCGATGAAGGGCATCAAGCCGTCGGCAGCGGTTGCGCCAACTGCGCGGCCACGCATGTTGGCGCCCGGTATCGTGGTCGACGGTCGGGTGGTGCACGCCGGTGACGTACCGGAACGGAGGAAAATCGAGGACAGTCTCGAGTGAAGTGCCCGGTCGCATGCACGCGCTGCGCACCGGCAGCACGCCGACTATGATAAAAAGGCGAATTATTCTCAGGAGATCGCCATGTCGAGCATCCAGCGCGTCCTCGTCGCGACCGATTTCTCCCCCGCGTCGGAGCGCGCGGTCCGGCGTGCGGCGCATATCGCCCAGCAGCAGCATGCAGTGCTGCACCTGCTGCATGTGGTGCGTCCGCTCGACCTTTACCCCGGCATCACTCTGGATGCCGAGACGCTGGGTCGCCACGATCTGGCGCTGCAGGAGGCGGGGAAGACTCGCCTGGACGACAAGGCGGACGAGATTGCGAGCACTTTCGGCATTCGTGTCGAGGCTGCCAGCCGGATCGGCCGTCCGCATAATGAAATCGCCGAGCACGCGATGGCGACCGGCGCCGATCTCGTGGTAGTCGGTGCACGGGGCGAAAATTCGCTGCTGGATCTCCTGCTCGGCTCGACGACATCGCGGTTGGTGCGCGTGGCCGCCTACCCCGTGCTGCTCGTGCGCAAGCCGGCTGACGGACCTTACCGCAAGATTCTGGCCGCAGTGGATTTCTCGCCGGTGTCGGTCGAACTGGTGCAACATGCGCTCGCCCTCGCTGGCGGCGCGCAGATGGATGTGCTGCACGTGCTGGGCAGCGAAGTGGAACGCCACCTGCGCAAGGCGAAAGTTGCCGGTCTCGATGTCAATGCGTGGCTCGATGGCCGGCGCACCGAGGCGGCGCGCCAGATGGATGCGCTGCTTGCATCGGTCGAAGGCGGAGCGGCTGCCGGTCGCCGGTTTCTGCCGGGGCTGGCCTCCGCCGCGATTTGCCAGGATATCGAGACCAACGACGCCGATCTCGTGGTGCTCGGCCGGCATGGCTACGGCGGCGGACTGCAGGACTGGATGCTTGGCAGCGTGAGCAAGGACGTCGCGTTTGCAACCGCGTGCGACGTACTGCTGATCCATCCGGAGAAGCCGGCCTGAGCAGTCCGTGACGGGGTTGCCTGCGTTGTCGTCCTGGCGGGCAAACGGAAACGCCGCTCGATGAGCGGCGTTGGAATGGTGCCGGCAAGAGGAGTCGAACCCCCGACCTTCGCATTACGAATGCGCTGCTCTACCAACTGAGCTATGCCGGCGTAAGGCAGCGCGCATTATAGCGGAATCCGCAGCCCGTTTTACAGGACGGCCTTCAGCCGGCCGAGGACTTTTTCCCGGCCGATGAGTTCGAGCGTGGCGTCGATCGCCGGGGTCTGCGGCTCGCCGGTGACGAGCACGCGCACCGGCATCGCCAGCTTCGGCATCTTGAGGCCGTGCGCCGCCAGGGTTTCCTTGAAGGCGGCGCTGATCGCGCTGCGTTCCCAGGAACACGATTCCAGGCGTCCGGCGAGGTCGGCCAGCGCGGGTAGCACGTCCGGCGTCACATGCTGCGCCAGCAGTTCCGGCGTCGGGTGCAGGGTGCGGTAGAACAGCGTGGCGGCGTCGGCCAGTTCCGCGATGGTGGCGGCGCGCTCCTTCACCAGCGCGCACACCGCAGCGAGCGCCGGGCCGTCGTCCGGATCGGCGCCGTTGCGGATCAGGAAGGGATGTACCAGTCCAGCCAGCCGCCCATCGTCGGCCGCCTTGATGTACTGCTGGTTCAGCCAGCGCAGCTTCTCGGTGTTGAACTGCGCGGCCGAGGGCGTGATGTGGTCGAGGTCGAACCACTGCACGAACTGTTCGCGGCTGAACAGTTCCGCGTCGCCGTGCGACCATCCCAGCCGTGCGAGATAGTTGATCACCGCTTCCGGCAGGTAACCCTCCTCGAAATACTGCATGACCGAAACGGCGCCGTGGCGCTTGGACAGCTTGGTGCCGTCGTCGCCGAGGATCATCGACAGGTGGGCATACTGCGGCACGGTGGCATTGAGCGCCTTCAGGATATTGATCTGGCGCGGGGTGTTGTTGACGTGGTCGTCGCCACGGATGACGTGGGTGATGCCCATGTCCCAGTCGTCGACGACCACGCAGAAGTTGTAGGTCGGCGTGCCGTCGGCGCGTGCAATGATGAGGTCGTCGAGTTCGGCGTTGGCAAAAGCGATGGTGCCCTTGACAAGATCCTTCCACGCCACCGTGCCGGTGACGGGGTTCCTGAAACGCACCACCGGCTGCACGCCGGAGGGGGGCACCGGCAGTGCCTTGCCGGGTTCGGGCCGCCAGGTGCCATCGTAACGCGGCTTGTCGCCGCGCGCGCGCTGTGCCTCGCGCATGGCGTCGAGCTCTTCCGGGCTGCAGTAGCAGTAGTAGGCGTCGCCGCTCGCCAGCATTTGCTGGATCACTTCCTTGTAACGGTACAAGCGCTTGGTCTGGTAGAACGGCCCCTCGTCGTGATCGAGCGCGAGCCAGGCCATGCCGTCGAGAATGGCCTGCACCGCCTCGGGGGTCGAGCGGGCGATGTCGGTGTCCTCGATGCGCAGGATGAACTGCCCGCCGTGATGACGCGCGAACGCCCACGAAAACAGCGCGGTGCGGGCGCCGCCGATGTGCAGGTAGCCCGTGGGGGAAGGGGCGAAGCGGGTGCGGATCATGGCTCGGGCCGACTGGGAAAAAACTGCCATTTTACCGGATCGAGGGGCGCGAAATTGACCGCAGCGGTCGGTGTGTGTTCTAATTCGGGCCGCTTCGGGGCAGTTAGCTCAGCGGTAGAGCATCGCCTTCACACGGCGGGGGTCACAAGTTCGAACCTTGTACTGCCCACCACCCGAATCCCGCGTCCGGCCCCTCGGGCGTCCCGTGTCTGCCAATCGACCCGGGTTTTGCAGCGATCATCCCGATCACATCCGTCTGCCTCGATTGGTGTTGCCTCACGCGCAACAGGCCGTCGCAGGAACCATTGCATGACTTCTGAAACCACTTTTTCCAGCCTCGCGCTGGCCGAACCCCTCTTACGTGCCATCGCCGACGCCGGCTACACCACGCCCACTCCGATCCAGGCGCAAGCGATTCCGCAGGTGCTCGCGGGCGGCGACCTGCTCGCTGCGGCACAAACAGGAACAGGAAAAACCGCCGGCTTCACCCTGCCGATCCTGCACCTGCTGTCCACCCGTGCTGTCCAGACGAAACCGGGCCGCCCGCGCTGCCTGATTCTGGTGCCGACGCGCGAACTCGCCGCGCAGGTCGAGGAGTCGGTGAAAATCTACGGGAAATACCTGCCGCTCAAATCCATGGTGATGTTCGGCGGCGTCAACATCAACCCGCAGTTCACGGCGCTCAAGTCGCGCGTCGACATCCTCGTCGCCACGCCGGGGCGGCTCCTCGACCATGTCGGCCAGAAGACAGTCGATCTCTCGGGTGTCGAGATCCTGGTGCTCGACGAGGCCGACCGCATGCTCGACATGGGGTTCATCCGTGACATCAGGAAGGTGCTCGCACTGCTGCCGAAGCAGCGCCAGAACCTGCTGTTCTCGGCGACTTTCTCCGACGACATTCGTGCGCTCGCCAACGGCCTCCTGCACAACCCGAAGAGCGTCGAAGTGGCACGCCGCAACACCACGGTGGAGGTGGTCGAGCAGTCGCTGCACCGTGTGCCGCAGGCGCACAAGCGCGACCTTCTGGCGCATCTCATCAGGCACCACGACTGGCAGCAGGTGCTGGTGTTCACCCGCACCAAGCACGGCGCCAACAAGCTTGCCGAGAAGCTCGTCAAGGACGGCATCACCGCCGCTGCGATTCACGGCAACAAGAGTCAGTCGGCGCGCACGAAAGCGCTGGCGAGCTTCAAGGACGGCAGTGTGCGCGTGCTGGTGGCGACCGATATCGCCGCGCGCGGCATCGACATCGATCAGCTGCCGCAGGTGGTCAATTTCGAGCTGCCCAACGTGCCGGAGGACTACGTGCACCGCATCGGTCGCACCGGGCGCGCCGGCGCGACGGGCGCCGCGCTGTCGCTGGTCGACGACGAGGAGGTGGGCTATCTGCGCGATATCGAGAAGCTGATCAAGCGCTCGATCGTGCGCGTCGAGATCGAACCGGGCTTCGTGCCACCGGCACGCGTCGATCTCATGGCCGACGCGCGTCCGCCGCGGCCTGAGCAGGGCCGTCCGGCGCCGCGAGCGGGGCAGGGCGGCCGCCCCGGTCAGCCCGGCGGCCGCGCGCCGCAGGGCAAGGCGCCATCCGGCAAGCGCCCTGCTGGCGCTGCCAAACCCGCGCCCAAAGCCGGCCCGCAGCCGGCTTCGCATGCACGCAAGCCGCGTCCGCAGGCGGCGTTGTTCTCGGCCAAGCCCGCCACGCGCGGGCACTGATCTCAGCGGCGCGTCAGGCGCGCCGCCAGCCAGGTCAGGCCGACGGAGACGGCAATCAGCGCGAAGGCCACCCCCAGCCGGTTGAGTGCGTTCGGCGCCAGTACCAGCAGCGCGCCAAGTTGCAGCATCATCAGGCCGGAGAGTAGCTTGAGCAGCCGGCCCTCGCGTTCGGAAAGCTTGCGTGCGCCCAGCGTGAACGCGAAGACGGTCACGATGACGGCGAGCGGAATCACGTACACGAGGTTGTAGAGCCCGAGGTAGAGGTAATGCTGTGCGGGGCCGGCGTCGCGCAACGTCAGCAGCCGCGTGTAGACCATGGGAAAGCCGGCGGTGCACAGGAGCTCGTAGAAATTGACCGCGACCGCCAGCAGCACCGTCGCGGCGAGCATCGCGGGGACGCTGCCGGCGGCCAGGATGGCGCGGGCGCGCTGATAGATCGCCGGCTTGCGGTGCTCCGGAATCGACAGCGACACGCCGCGTCCGAACCAGAAGAAATCCTTGACGTTGACGACACCCACGATCAGCGCCAGCACGCCGGCCGCGAGCGTGACCCATGCCAGATGACCGAGCACCTGGAACAGATTGAGCCAGGCGGCCATGAAGGCGAAATACATCAGCCCCGACACGAGCACGAAGACGCCGCCGATCGCCAGCATGCGCGTGCGGCGCTTCTGGTGGACGAGCATCGACAGCAGGAACAGCAGCACGAAGAACGCGCAGGGATTGAAGGCGTCGAGGCCGGCGATCAGCACCGTCAACAGTGGCAGCGAATAGGCGTCCAGCGCGATTTCGCCAAAAAACGGCACCTGGAACGCGGACGCCGGCAGGGTGGCGGCCGCCTCGCGCGCGCTGCCGCCTTGTGCTGCGGCGCGACAGGCATCCAGCGCGGCGAGCAGCGCGGATCCGCTTGTTGCATCGCCGTCCCAGCCCGTTTCCATGCGGCCGCAGTACAGCAGGCCCGGCACGTATTGCGCCGCCTGCCCGAGCTGCTCCGCGAGCGCGATGTAATGGCGCGCATGCTCGGGATGGCGAGTGAGTTCGAGCGAATGCAGCTTCACCCACGGTCGCTGCTCTGGAATGGCTTCGACGAATGGCCGTGCTTCGAGGCAATGCGGACAGGCAAGTGACCAGAAGAAATACAGGTGCACCACCGGCTGGCCGTCGGCGCCGGGCTCGATCCAGGGGGTGTCGGCGTGGGCACGCGGCATCAGCAGGGCGCACACGAGCAGCGCCCAGGCGACGAGAGGGAAGTGCGACAGGAATCGGGTGCGGTGCATGCCGCGAAGTATCGCCGAAGCTACAATTCTTTGCATGGACACGGTTGCAAGCTACGACGAACTGCCCTATGACAGTCTGCCGCTGCCGGAGACGCAGCCGGACGTCATCGCCGCGGTGGCGCGCCTGTACGGCTTCGACGCCCCCGACCCGACGCGCGCGCGCATCCTCGAACTGGGCTGCGCGCAGGGCGGCAACCTGATTCCACTGGCCTGGCGCTGGCCCGAATGCGAATGCATCGGCATCGAGCTGTCGCGGGTCCAGGCGCAGGCCGGCGCCGCGTTCGTCGCGCGCCTGGGCATCGGCAACGTCCGCATTGTGCATGGCGATCTCGCCGCACTGTCGGCCGACCTCGGGCAATTCGACTACATCATCGCCCATGGCGTGTATTCCTGGGTGCCGCCTGCCGTGCAGGACGCGTTGCTTGACGCCTGCCGGCGCCATCTGTCGCCGCAGGGGCTCGCCTACGTCAGCTTCAACGTCGCCGCCGGCTGGGCACCGGCGGCCCCGTTGCGCGCTGCGCTGCTCGAACGCACCGACGCCGCGCTGCCCGCTCCGGCGCGCTACCGGCAGGCCCTGCGCGTGCTCGATGAACTGGCGGCGGAATGGTCCGATGCGGCGCTGCTAAAGGAGATTGCCTATCTGAAGACCGCGTCGCCCTCGTACCTCTTCCACGAGTATCTCGCCGAGTTCAACGAAGCGATCGACTTTGCCGGATTTGCCGTGCGCCTCGACCGCCACGGCCTGCGCTATGTCGGCGAAGTGGGACCGCGGCGGGCGGTGGTCGAACTGGAGGACGCCTGGGGTCTCGCACCGGAAGGTATGGCGGGACGCTGGCTGGATGCCGAGGCGGCGCTCGACGAGAGCTTGGCGACGCGCTTTCGCCGTGCGCTGATCGCGCGCGCCGATGCCGCCTGCGCGCAGCCCCCGCAGGCGGAGCGCCTGGCGTCGCTGGCGTTCTACGCGGACCTGGCGAGCGACGAGGAAATCGATCTCGACGCGGCGAGCGAACAGGTCTTCGCCAACCCCGCGGGCAACCGTTTTCCGGTTGCCGAGCCGGCGATGAAGGCGGCCGCGATGGCGCTATCGATGGCCTATCCGCAGGCGCTGACGTATGGCGATTTGCTCGCCGCAGTGCGCGACGTGCTGGCACGTTTCGGGGCATCGGAGGCGCTCGACGCTGCGCGGCTGCGGGACGCCTTGTTCCGCATGGTCATGGTGCATGGCGTCATGCCTTCGGTGTGGCAGGGCGAAACCGCGCGCGAACCCGGCGAGCGTCCGGCCGCCCACGCGCTGGCGCGCCTGCAGGCGACCGCGCCGGGCTGGGTGGTGAGCGGCATGCGCCACGTGGCGATGGGTCTCGATGCGCCGGCGCGCGAACTGCTCGGCCTGCTGGACGGCGAGCATACCCTGGACGACCTGTCGACGCATATGCAGGCGAGGCTGAAACGAGGCGGGCTGGATTTGCCGTGGGCGCAGATCGATGCGATGACGCAGCAGCAGGTATGGCGGTTCGCACGCCAGGGCCTGTTGGCCGGCTGAGGCCATGGGCGAGCACTCACCCGAATGCGGCGTTTACAATGACCGCATCGTTTCCCTGAGAACGGGGGCTTCATGACGGACTTCACGCCGGAAATCGACCAGTTCGTGGCCGAGCTGGACGCCGCCGTCGAGGCGCACATGGACTGGACACGCCGCATCCTGCGCTGCGCGGTGCTGCATGCTCCGCCGGGGGATGACGTGATGGCGCCCGAGGCGCACATGCTGTGTCGGTTCGGCAACTGGTTCCGCAGTCATCGCGGCCATTTCGAAGCGCTCGATGCCTTGTCGGTGCAGCGCGTCGAGACGGTGCACCAGACCATGCACGACGCAATTCGCGGAATCTGCGGCGACGTGCTTGCCGCGCGCCCGGGCCACATGGCCGACCTGCAGGCCTTCGAACTGGCGCAGGACGAACTGCTCACATTGCTGGCGCGTTTCAAGACACTGATCCTGGCCCAGGCGGCGCGCCACGACGTCCTGACCGGATTGCCGCTGCGGCACGGCATCGAGCGTGATTTTGTCCAGATCGCCAAGGACGCGGCGCGTAACGGCTCGCGGCTGTACGTGGTAATGATCGACATCGACCACTTCAAGCGCGTCAACGATACCTGGGGACACCCGGTGGGGGATACGGTGCTGCGCCATCTGGCCGCCACCCTGCGGCGCAGCGTGCGCGGAAACGAGCCGCTGTACCGCTTCGGTGGCGAGGAATTCCTGGTGCTGGCGCAGTGCCGGACGGTCAAGGCGGCAGAAAAAACCGCGCAGCGTATCGTGTCCGCAGTGCGCGGTGCGCCCGCGCCGTTGCCGGATGGCAAACAGCTGCCGCTGACGGTGACCGCGGGACTGGCAGAGGTGGCGGACGGGGAGACGCTGGCGGCTGCGGTCGAACGTGCAGACGCGGCGCTCTACCAGGGCAAGCAGGCCGGACGTGACCGCTGGGTCATCGCCGCAGGCTGAAACTCAGCGCGGTGCCTGCCAGCAGTTGTTGTTGATCTGCCAGGTCAAGGACAGTTGTTCGCTGCCCGGATAGAGTGCGTACTTGACGCCAAGGTAGTCAGTGCCCTTGCGCCAGAACATCGCCAGCAGATTCTTCTCGCCATTGGCGATCATGTTGGACTGGGGGATGACCTTGAGCGGGTTGCCATAGAGGTTCGAATAGTTCGATGCGATGACGATGAAGTGGCGG
>JANJXF010000011.1 GCA_024709165.1 Thiobacillus sp.
TGAAAAAAGGGAACGATACGGCTATCTTAGCCGGCTGCATCCGAAATCGACGACAGAGATCATGACCCAGGACGAAATGAAGCAAGCCGTGGCGCGTGCCGCGGTGGATTATGCCAAGAGCGGCATCATCGGGGTAGGCACCGGCTCGACCGCCAACTATTTCATCGATGCGCTGGCCGAGGTGAAGGGACGCATCGACGGCACCGTGGCGAGCTCGGAAGCCACCGCCGTGCGCCTGAAGCGCCACGGCATTCCGGTGCTCGACCTAAACAGCGTGGGCGAACTGGACGTGTACGTCGACGGCGCCGACGAGATCACGGAACATTTCGCCATGATCAAGGGTGGCGGCGGCGCGCTGACGCGCGAGAAGATCGTCGCCGCGTGCAGCAGGCAGTTCGTCTGCATCGCCGACGAAAGCAAGCGGGTCGGCGTACTGGGGACGTTTCCTCTGCCGGTGGAAGTGCTCCCGATGGCGCGCGGCCACGTCGCGCGCGAGCTGGTGAAACTGGGCGGGCAGCCGCGGTTGCGGGAAGGCTTCACCACCGACAACGGCAACGTGATCCTCGACGTGCACGGCATGTCCATCGTCGACCCGGTTTCGCTGGAGACCGCCATCAACCAGATCGTCGGCGTGGTCACCAACGGGCTCTTCGCACGCCGCGGCGCCGACGTGCTGCTGCTCGGCACCGAATCCGGCGTCAGGACGTACAAGAAGGCTTCTTGAACTGAAAGACCGTAGTCTCCACGAAGAAACGCGAAGTCCCGTTTTTCCCTCCGCGCCCCTTCGTGTCATTCGCGGACAGACAAAGATTCATTGCCGGGATTCGCCCTCGGGTTCCTGCTCCTGCGCCGGTACGCGGTATTTCTCGTCCGCCCACTGCCCCAGGTCGATGAGCTTGCAGCGCTCGCTGCAAAACGGTTTCCAGCGACTCGCTGCGGTCCACGGCACGACGGCATCGCAAATCGGGCATCGGACGACGGGCGGCTGCAGAACGGATTTCACAGCGTGCAGAACGTCAGCTGAAAATCGATCGCCTGGTCGGTGCAGGTACGGGCGTGCCCCGTGCCCGCCTGAACGAAGCGGATGTTGAGCGCGTACTTGTTGGCCGAAATTTCCGGCACGCACGGAACGCCTCCGGCGAGCGCCACCCGGATCAACAGCGGGTTTCTTGATTCAAGCATGCGCTGATAGTTGCCGCTGGTCGCATGCTGCGGCTCCGGCTGTCCACTGTCACGCAGCAAACCCAGGACGATACCGACCGCCGCGCGGATCGGTCCGAACGGCTGCAACCAGGCAAGCAGCTGCTGTTCGCGCTCGTCGGGCGGGCGGTGCAGCCAGTGATGGTAGGCCGGCAGATCGAACTCGCAGGTGCCGCCCGGAATCGCCGCGCGCTGCTTGATCGCCATCAGCCATTCGTCATCGCGCAGATGCTGGCCGACCTTGCCGGTCAGCCGACGGATGCCATGGTGCGCCGCCTCGATCGCCGTCAGCACCTGCTCCAGCGTGCTGGCGTCGACATGCGGATTGCCGCGCAGCAGGGTCAACGCAGCTCTCTGGCGGTCGAGCTCCTGCAGGAGGTCGGACTTGAGATCGGCGCGCGCGGCCACCTCGGCGACCTCGAACAGGGTCAGCAATGCCGCGTGATGGGCTGCGGGCGCGTCCGATCCGGCATAGGCGTCGAAACGCTCGAACAGCGCCTCCAGCCGCAGCAGCGTGCGGATGCGCTCACTCAATGGATATTCGTAGTGGATCACGCTGCGCTGGACGCCAAAGATCACCTGATTGTCGCCGATCCGGACTGAAAATCAAGGCTTTGCGACAGCAAGTTCGAGATACTTGCGGTGCAGGGCCGCGACCTGCGGCAGCAGGGCGTCCGCCGCACCGGTGTTCCCGATGACGTCGTCAGCCACCGCCAGACGTTCGTCCCGCGCGGCCTGGGCGGCAAGAATCGCCGCCGCCTCGTCGCGGCTCAGCGCGCTGCGCGCCATCACGCGCTCCAGTTGCATCGCCTCGGGACAGTCGACCACCAGCACGCGGTCGAGCAGGTCGCGATAGCCGCCTGTCTCGACCAGAAGCGGAATCACCACCAGCGCATAGGGGGTCCGTACACCCGCGAGTTCGGCTTCGACCACGCGGCGGATCGCCGGGTGCAGGATCGCCTCGAGCCGTCGCCGCGCAGCGATGTCCGCAAAAACCTTGCGGCGCAGGGCCGGGCGGTCGAGTGTGCCGTCCGGCGCGATGACTGTATCGCCGAACGCGGCATGGATTTCCGTCAGGGTCTCCCGGCCAGGTGCGACGAGCGTGCGCGCGATGACGTCGGTGTCGATCACCGTGACACCCACGTCGGAAAAAAGATCGGCAACGGTCGATTTCCCCGCGCCGATGCCACCGGTGAGGCCGACCGCGAACATCAGAACTGCACGAGATACGCCCGGGTCAGGTCGGCGCCGAAGAACAGCGCGACCATGCCGCCCCCGGCAAGATAGGGACCGAAGGGAATCGGCACGCGGCGGTCATGCTTGACCAGCAGAATCATCGCGATGCCAACGGCCGCACCCACCACCGAGGACAACAGGATGGTGACCGGCAGCAATTGCCAGCCGAGCCAGGCACCGAGCGCGGCCAGCAGCTTGAAGTCGCCGAAGCCCATGCCCTCCTTGCCGGTGACGAGCTTGAACAGCCAGTACACCGACCACAGCACCAGATAACCGGCCATGGCACCGATGACCGCATCGGCCAGGCTGACAAAATGTCCGCCCAGATTGAACAGCAGCCCCAGCCACACGAGCGGCAGGGTGAGCGAATCGGGCAGCAGCGTGGTGTCGACGTCGATGAAGGCGAGCGCCACCAGCGTCCATACCAGAAGCAACGCTCCGAGAGTCTGTACGCTCACGCCCCATTTCCACGCCACCGCCGCGGACAGCACCGCCGTCAGCAGTTCCACCAGCGGATAGCGCACGCTGATTGACACACCACAGCCGGCACACCGCCCGCGCAGCCACAGCCACGACAGCACGGGAACATTCTCCAGCGCAGCGATCGCGTGGCCACAGTGCGGACACGCCGAACGTGGGGTCCACAGGTTGTAACGCGGAGTATCTGGCGCCGCCTCGCCGCGCAGCTCGGCGCACTGCGCCTGCCACTCGGCCTCCATCATTTTGGGCAGACGATGGACGACGACATTGAGAAAACTGCCGATCAGCAGGCCGAGGACAAAAACCAACCCCGCGAACAGGGCCGGTTCGGCCTGCAGCAGCGCGATCAAACGACCGCACCCATCTTGAAGATCGGCAGGTACATGGCGATCACCATGCCGCCGATGAGCGTGCCCAGCACCACCATGATGAGCGGCTCCATCAGGCTCGACAGCGCCGCCACGGCATCGTCCACCTCCGCCTCGTAGAAATCCGCCACCTTGCCCAGCATGGAATCGAGCGAGCCGGATTCCTCGCCGATCGCAGCCATCTGCAGCACCATGTTGGGGAATAGCGTCGAATTCTGCATCGCCACCGTGAGCGCGGTGCCGGTCGACACCTCGCCACGAATCCTCGCCGTGGCTTCAATGAACACCTGGTTGCCGGATGCGCCGCCGACCGAGTCGAGCGCCTCGACCAGAGGCACGCCCGCGGCGAACATGGTCGACAGGGTGCGTGTCCAGCGCGCGATGGTGGCCTTCTCGATCACCGCGCCGAAAATCGGCAGCTTGAGTATCAGCCGGTCCATCACCATCTGCATCTTCCTCGAACGTTTCCACGCCTGCATGAAGGCGTAGATGCCGCCGCCGATGGCACCGAAGATCGCCCACCACCATTCGACGAAGAAGTCCGAGATCGCCATCACCACCAGGGTCGGGCCGGGAAGGTCGGCACCGAAGCCGGTGAACAGGTCCTTGAATGCCGGAATGACGAAAATCATGATGATCGCGGTGATGACGAACGCCACCACGATGATCGACACAGGATAGAACAGCGCCGACTTGATCTTGCTCTTGATGCCGAGAATCTTTTCCTTGTACACCGCCAGGCGTTCGAGCACGCCTTCGAGAATACCGGCCGCCTCGCCCGCGCCCACCAGGTTGCAGAACAGGGTATCGAAATACAGCGGATGGCGCCCGAACGCCTGGGTGAGACTGCTGCCTTTCTCGATATCGGCCTTGATCTCCATCAGCAGGCGCTGCATCGACGGGTTGGAGTGGCCGCGCGCGACGATCTCGAAGGACTGCAAGAGCGGCACGCCCGCCTTCATCATGGTGGCGAGCTGGCGCGTGAACAGGGTGACATCCTTGTCGGTGATGCGCTTGGCGCCGCCAAAGAGCCGGCTCTGCTTCTTCACCTTGGTGACGGTGATGCCCTGACGGCGCAACTGGGTGCTGACCACCGCCTCGCCGCCGGCGCTCATCTGCCCCTTCACCTTCTTGCCGCGCTTGTCCATGCCTTCCCACAGGAAGGTTGCCTCCTTGACGCCCTTTACCGCTGTAGCCATACGGATTTTCCCTTACATGTTGGTGACGGCTTCGACTTCTTCCAGCGAGGTGAGGCCGGCTTTCACTTTCAGCAAGCCGGCCTGGCGCAGGTCGAGTACGCCCTCACGCCGAGCCTGGTCGGCGATGTCCGCCTCGTTGCCGCCCTTTAGAATGATGCGTGTCATCGCATCGCTGATCGGCATCACCTGGTAGATACCCACCCGACCCTTATAGCCGGTGCCGTTACAGATGTCGCAGCCGACCGCCTTGTAGGGTTTCCAGCTGCCGTCGAGCTGGTCCGCGGTGAAGCCCGCCGCCAGCAGCGCCTCGTCGGGAATGTCGGCCGGCTGCTTGCACGAACACAGGCGGCGGCCCAGGCGCTGCGCGGTGATGAGAATGACCGAGGAAGCGACGTTGAACGGCGCGACCCCCATGTTCAGCAGACGCGTCAGCGTGCCCGGCGCATCGTTGGTGTGCAGCGTCGACATCACCATGTGGCCGGTCTGCGCCGCCTTGATGGCGATATCGGCAGTCTCCAGGTCGCGGATCTCGCCGACCATGATGACGTCCGGGTCCTGACGCAAAAAGGATTTCAGCGCAGCCGAGAACGTCAGCCCCGCCTTGTCGTTGACGTTGACCTGGTTGATGCCGGGCAGCTGGATTTCCGCTGGGTCTTCCGCCGTCGAGATGTTGACGTCGGGCTTGTTGAGGATGTTGAGACAGGTGTAGAGCGACACCGTCTTGCCGGAGCCGGTCGGCCCGGTCACCAGCACCATGCCATAGGGCCGCTGCACGGCATTCATCAGCAACTCCTTCTGCCACGGTTCGTAGCCCAGCGCCTCGATTCCCAACTGGGCGCTGGTGGGATCGAGAATACGCATGACGATCTTCTCGCCATACAGCGTCGGCAGCGTGCTGACACGGAAGTCGATGGCACGGTTGCGTGACAGCACCAGTTTCATGCGCCCGTCCTGCGGCACACGCTTTTCCGAGATATCCAGACGCGACAGCACCTTGATGCGCGACGCCACCTTGTCCTTGATCGTCATCGGCGGTTGCGCCACTTCCGACAGAATGCCATCGCGGCGGTAGCGAATGCGGTAATACTTCTCGTAAGGCTCGAAATGAATGTCGGAGGCGCCCTGGTTGATCGCGTCGAGCATGATCTTTTGCAGATAGCGCACCACCGGCGCGTCGTCGATCTCGATGCCACCCGTATCCGGCTGCGTCGCCGCGGCCTCCTCGTCCGAAAAATCGAGATTGAGTTCTTCCGCATTCAAGACTTCGCTCAGGTTGTCGCTCGCTTCGGCAAACTTCTCGATCAGCTTGCCGAGCTTGTCGTCCTCCACCACGACCGGTTCGACCGCCTGGCCGGTCTGGAACTTGACTTCGTCGAGCGCCTGCAGGTGCGTGGGGTCGGACGTTCCCACATACAACTTGCCGCCCCGTTGATAAAGCGCGATGACGCGGCGCTTCTGCGCCAGCTTGCCATCGAGCAGCCCTTGCGGCAGGCTCTCCGGGTCCATCGCCGCGAG
>JANJXF010000082.1 GCA_024709165.1 Thiobacillus sp.
TTACTACAAACTTCTAGCGCTCAACTCAAACGAATTACTTCGTTCGGCATGAGCATCATGACTAGCGCTACCCCAAAAAACACAGGACAGCTACCACCACAACACCCACACCTATCGGCTGTAAATTGTTAAAGATCAGTCGATCGACGCTGCGACAACTCCGCCAGGCCGCTTCGAAAGGTCGGCATTCTACGTCGTTCACGTAAAAGGTCAACCGGGGTTTCGAAATGGTTGCGGGGGCAGGATTTGAACCTACGACCTTCGGGTTATGAGCCCGACGAGCTGCCAGACTGCTCCACCCCGCGCCTGTTGCGGGTGACCCGCATCAATCGAGAAGCGGAACTATAGCAAACGCCGGCAGGCCGAGTCAACACCATCCGAACGCCAAAGTCTTTTTCGGGGGCAACGGCCACGCGAAAGCCGCTACCATGAACGGGATTCGAGACCATCAGGAAGCGCCGTGCAGATCACCGATTTCTCTTTTTCGCGCCTGCCGCGCATCGAATTCGGCAGCGGCGCGCTCGCCCGTCTACCGGCCATCGCACGAGGGTACGGGCGGCGCGCGCTGCTCGTCACCGGCGCGACCTCGCTACAGGCGTCGCCAGCCTGGGCGAGAATCACCGATGGACTGCGCAGCGAGGGCTTGTCTTGGCTGCATCTCGCGATTCCGGGCGAGCCGTCGCCGCACAGGATCGACGAAGCGGTTCGCGCACTGCGCGCCGAAAACATCGAAGTGGTGATCGGGATCGGCGGCGGAAGCGCGCTGGATGCGGCCAAGGCGATTGCCGGGTTGCTGCAGTCGGGCAATTCGGTCATGGACCATCTCGAAGGCGTCGGTCCGGAACTGCCGTATGCAGGCCCGGCGACGCCGTTCATCGCGGTGCCGACCACGGCGGGGACCGGCTCGGAGGCGACCCGGAACGCGGTGCTGAGCGTGCAGGGCGCGGACGGGTTCAAGAAGTCCTTTCGCGACGAGAAACTGGTGGCCGAAGTCGCACTGGTAGACCCCGATCTGCTGGCCACCTGCCCACCTGCGGTGATCGCGGCGAACGGCATGGATGCGTTCACGCAGCTGCTGGAATCCTATGTGTCCAGCCGTGCCTCACCACTGACCGATTCGCTCGCCTGGGGCGGCATGACGGCGGTGCGCGACGGCCTGCTGTCGTTCCATGCCGACGCGGGCGACGCGGCGGCCCGCGCACGCATGGCCTACGCGGCGCTGGTTTCTGGAATCACGCTGGCGCAGGCCGGACTGGGATCGGTACACGGGCTGGCGGCACCGTTGGGGGCATTTTTCCCCATTCCGCATGGCGTGGCCTGCGGCACACTGCTGGCGGAGGCGACACGCGTCAACATCGAAGCGCTCTCGGCACGCGCGCCGACGCATGCCGCGCTGGAAAAATACGCGAAGGCGGGTCGGCTGCTGAGCCCGCAAGCGCCGCCAGACCACAACGCCGCACGTGTCGCGCTGCTCGACACGTTGCAGGTCTGGACGGGCGCACTGGAGCTGCCACGGCTCGGCCATTTTGGTGTGACGACCGCTGACATTCCGCGCATCGTGGCGAACAGCCGCGGCAGCAGCATGAAGACCAACCCGATCGTACTGGAAGACGCGGAAATCGCCCGCATTGTCGCTGCCCGCCTGTGAGCGCACCGCCTCAAGTTT
This sequence comes from Thiobacillus sp., assembly GCA_024709165.1. Lineage (GTDB taxonomy): Bacteria > Pseudomonadota > Gammaproteobacteria > Burkholderiales > Thiobacillaceae > Thiobacillus. The sequence continues at coordinate 1,667 of JANJXF010000082.1, forward strand.
GACCGTTGCACAGCCGATATTCTGGCGTCATTCATCGAGGTACGCGCCATGTCCGGTCTGCTGGTCTTTTTTGTCATTCTCGCGGTGATCGCGGTGTTCGTGGTGTTCATTTTCAACCAGCTGGTGACGCTGAAACACAATGTCGGGCGCTCCTGGTCGAATATCGACGTTCTCCTGAAGCAGCGCCACGACGAGCTGCCCAAGCTGGTGGAAACGTGCAGGCAGTACATGAAGTTCGAGCAGGAGACGCTCGAAAAGGTCATGCAGGCGCGCAGCCAGGTGGCGAGCGCGCGCGAGACACAGAACATCGGCGCACTGGGCCAGGCGGAAAGCGCGCTGCGTGTGGGGCTGGGCAATCTGTTCGCGGTAGCCGAGGCCTATCCGGAACTGAAGAGCAACGAAACCTTCCAGCATCTGCAGGCGCGCATCACCGGACTGGAGAATGCCATCGCCGATCGCCGCGAGTTCTACAACGAGTCGGTGAACATCAACAACGTGCGCGTCGAGCAGTTTCCCGACACCCTCGTCGCCCGCGTGTTCGGTTTCCGCCAGTTTTCGCTGCTTCGCTTTGCTGCCGAAGAGAAAAAGGACGTCGATCTCAAGCAGCTGTTCAGCCACTGAGCCTCGCCATGCGCACGCGGGAGGAGTGGCGGCACGATTACGCCAATCTCGCGCTGGGTGGCGGCAACCTGGTCATCCTGCTGCTGGGCTTTCACCTGGCGTCGCGTGTGGGCTGGCAGTTCGCGCTCGCGTTGATCGGCGCGACCAGCTTCCTCGCATGGCTGGCAAACCTGCGGCGCCACCGGACCATCGCGGACATTCCGACGGCACGCATCGCGTCGGCGCCGCAAGGCTATATAGAAATTGGTGGACGTGGCCGCCAGCCGCCCGGCGAGACCTTGTTCAGTCCGGTCAACCAGTTACCCTGTCTGTGGTATCGCTACCTCGTCGAGCGCAAGCAGTACGACCGGTGGGAACACGTGGAGTCGGGCGTGTCCGCCGACACCTTTGGCGTGGATGACGGCAGCGGAATGATGCTGGTCGATCCGGAGGGGGCGGAAATCATCACCTCGCACAAGCAGGTATCGCACCTCGGCGAGTATCGCAAGACCGAATGGACACTGATCGAGGGTGAGACGATCTACGTGATCGGCGAGCATGTCACGCTGGGCGGCCCCAACGCGGTGCTCGACAAGCGCGCCGATCTCGCCGACCTGCTCGCGGAGTGGAAGCGGGACAAGGCAACGCTGCTGACGCGCTTCGACGCGAACCGCGACGGGGAAATCAGCCTCGACGAGTGGGAGTACGCGCGGACAGAGGCGGCGAAGCAGGTCGAGCGCGACCACCTCGAAATCCGTCTCAAGGATGGTGTGCACCTGATGCGAAAACCGGGGCAAGGACGTCTGTTCCTGGTCGCCAACAAGAACGCGGCGGCACTCGAGCGCCGCTACCTTCTGTGGAGCTGGACGCATCTGGCGCTACTGCTGTGTGCAGCGGCGGGACTGGCCTACCTGGGCGGCAGTGCGTAAGGGTGCGCAAGGCTTGCCGAGTGCAGCGTAGCTGCTTATCATGGGTCAAGCTTCTGCTTCGCTGTCGGCAGCTCACCAAATGGAGGGAAGGCGATGAAACATCCGATACCTGAAACACCAGCGGATTACGATCATACCCGGGGGATCGAGCGGCCGGATGGCTTCTACTGGACCGACGCGGAGACGGGAGAAGAGTACGGCCCCTTCGAAAGTCTGCTGGACGCGGTGCAGGACATGGAATACAACGCCGACAGCGATTACGAACCCGGCGAGACCCTGGAAGAGGCCGAGGACGAACTCGGAATTTCCGACTGGATCGACCCCGAGACCGGCGATCCCGGTGAGGAGTCGCATCGCCTCAGCGATTGAGCGAAGGCTGAGCGAATCGGCTGTCGTTGTTCCAGCTACGCCACGGCCCGGCCAGATCGATTCTCCTGACCGCAGCACCGGGGTGACGGATTGTCCGCACTGACGCTCGCTGCGACGCCGCCCTCCGGCATTCCAGTGATTTCAGGCGTACAGCCCCGGTATCAACAAACTTCGATCGCACGGCGTGCCGCGCTGTGCTCCGCGGCACGCGCCTCACGCTCGAACAGGTTGTCGCGGTAAGGATGGCCGCCCTTCGCCCACGCCAGGATGCTGGCGCACGGATACAGCGCCAGCATCAATACACCCCAGCGTTCGAACTGCCGCACGTGCGCGCGCTCGTGCGTGCGCGTGGCCATCAGCGCGTTTGCGGACACGCCAAGCACGACGTGGCCGACGGTGATCGCCGCCACCGCACCGCTGAACGGCAAATCGCGCCGCAGGATGTGTGCCGGCCAGCCGCCGGCGGTCTCCAGCACGCCGTCGACACGCTGCCACGTGCCGCCCGTGGCCCGTGCCAGCAGCGCGAACAGCAGCCCGAGCACGGTCGCGGGCAGCGGCCACAGGTGACGCAGCAGGCGCAGCATCACGCCCCGGCGAGTGGTTCGGCAAACCAGCGTGCATCGTGCAGGCCCGCACGCATGAAATGGTCGCGGGCGCGCCCAAGCTGGTCGGCGGTGCCCGACGCATAGACGTCGAATCGGTGCAGTTCGGGATAACCGGTCGCCACACCGCGCAGCACCTCGTCGTTGTCCTCGCCGGGTGGATGCGGCAGATAGCTGAAGTTGTCGAGAGCGTCGGCCCAGGCCCGGCAGAGATTGTCCTGGTAAAGCGCAGTTTCGTCGGCAAACCGGTGCAGGTCCATCGATTCGGCGAGTTCGAGGGACATGGCGTGCTGCACCAGACTCTTGATCGGCGCGAAACCGGCACCGAAGGCGAGAAAGATGACGGGGCGCGGCGAATCCTCGTCCAGCACCATCTCGCCGAACGGCCCTTCGAGCGTGACCACGCAGCCTTCCTTCACGCTACCGAACGCCCATTCGGCAAAGCTGTCGCCCACACGACGCGGCACATGCACTTCGAGATTGCGGTCTTCGCACGGACAACTGGCGAGGGGGTAGCGCCCCTGCGCCCCGTTTGCCGCCAGAAGGATGCTCTGACCGCCGAGATAGCGCAGGCGCTGGCTGCGTGGTGTCGTGAGATGCAGGGCCGCGATCTGCGGATTGAAAATCTCGACCGCCTTCACCCGCACGTCGATGTGCTGCAGCGGAATGTCGCGGGCGCCGGCGACGTTTGCCTCGAGCACCACGTCATTTACCGGCGCGTAGGAACACATGAGGATCACGCCGGCATCTTTGTCCGACTGCTTCAGCACGTAGTCATGGGCGCGAACTTTTTTCACCTCGCCGGACACGACGCGCGCGCGACATTCGCCGCAGTTGCCATTGCTGCAGCCGTAGCTGAGCGACACGCCATTGCGCAACGCCGCGTCCAGCAGGGTGTCGTTACCGTCGACGAAAAATTCGTGTCCGCTGGGCTGGATGGTGACGTGTGCAGACATGATACGAAGCATCCTTTCCTTGACGATGATTGCCTGGGCCTGGGCGGCATCCGGTGGAAGTTCGGCGAGGTTGCGCAGCAGGAACACACGCAGCGCATGCAGGGCGTGCCGTGTTTCGGCACTGGCGTTCTCGCCGAGCTCCTCGATCCTGTTGTTGAGCCAGCGCACGACGTTTTCGTAATGCCCGAGCAGCGCGGCCGCAGCGGCGTAGTCGTCGCCCAGTTCGGCGAGGCGTGCGGCCAGTACCTCCTTGTCGGGCAACACGCGCTCGAGAATCCGTTTGGCGAAGGCCTTGTCCTTGATCTCGTTGACGCGGCGAAT